>CAVHHN010000016.1:0-17812 GCA_963635855.1 Faecalibacterium sp. CAG:74
GGTCTGAAAGGAAAGACCTTACTGTACGGAATCGCGTTCAAAGCAAAAACAGCCACCGTCCTTCTCGAAGAGACCCACCTATAACCAACAAGGTCACCTGCTCTCAAATGCGTTCTGGGCTAGTTAACAACAGAGAGAAATATGCTCTGCTTACTGTAGCTACACCCAATGTTTCGAATTCAATCAGGTTGATAGTAGATCGGATGTGGCAGTATGATTTCAATGGGGCCTACAAGATCATGAATTCGTAAGGAAAATATATGATGTTTTGACTTATCAGTATATGGAGAAGACCAATCCAATGAGGATTTTGGACAAAGTTTCTGTGGATTATAAGGTCCATGATTATTCCGAATCCGGTGCGATTTCAGCAATAGATGTGGCATTTGCGATGGGTGAGGTGCCAGAGGAGGTCTTTAAGACCCTTGTCACACAGGGAAAATCCGATCGTTACTATGTTTTTGTAGTTCCTGCCATAAAGGAACTCGATCTGAAAAAGGCGGCAGCAAGTGTGGGTGAGAAGTCAGTTGTGATGATCCCTTCGAAAGATCTCCAATCCGTGACCGGGTATATCCATGGTGGATGTTCACCTCTGGGTATGCGTAAACAGCTTCGTACTGTAGTTGACAGTTCTGCTTTCGATCATGACAAAATGTATATCTCTGGAGGGAAGATCGGTCTGCAGATAGAATTGAGATCTGCAGATCTTTCAAAGGTTTTGGAGTATAAGTCAGCGGACATCGTCCGCTGATAGGTCATCTGTCCAAGACAGTGACGATCACTTTCTTTCCCTTGAATCTGTTTTTGGGAACGTCTTTAAGCATGCGGTTTCCAAAGTCCTTGTGAACCTCGACAACTGATTCTTTCTCCCCGACTTGGATCTTCCCGATGGCCGTATCGATGATCTTGCCGCTTTTATTTACGAAATCAGCGATCTTAACTTTGCTTGCGCCATCTTCTTTTCCGAGGTTGATCGTGAACTTGACCATCCCAAAGGGATCGGACAATTGTTCGTAATCAACTACTTTGCGGATGGTGTCTTTGGATCCTTCTTCGGCTTCTGGCACATCCCTGCGTTCCATCATGATGCCGGTACGGAGTTCGAATTCATGAATGAGGTATTCCTCGGAAGATGTTACGAAAGATACTGCAGTTCCTCTTTTTCCGGCCCTACCCGTTCTTCCTATTCTGTGGACATAGGTATCGATGTGGTCCGGCATGTCGTAGTTTATGACGTACGAGATATCATCGATATCAAGGCCCCTGGCAGCTACGTCAGTGGCGATGAGAAGATCGGTCTTGTCATTACGGAAATCATTGACCACTGCTTCTCTTCTTTTCTGTGGCATATCTCCGTGCAGAGCTTCGACCTTGTAACCATGTTCTTTGAGCCTTTGTTCCAAAGTATCGACCATTTTTATGGTCTGGCAGAAAATAAGTGCCTTGGGATTGTCGATGTCGAGGATACGGGTTAGAGCCCACGATTTATTTCTTCTTCCGATCGAAATGTAATATGCATCGATCAGATCGAGAAAGAGTTCGTCTTTGGATACATTGACCTCTTTAGGCCTTTTCATATAGTCTGCGGCAAGCCTCTTTATATCTTCAGGCATGGTGGCGGAGAACATCAACATCTGACGGTTCTCGGGGCATGACTTGAATATGAATTCGATATCTTCTACGAATCCCATATCCAGCATACGGTCGGATTCATCCATGACAATGATCTTTACTGTGGTCAGATCCAGATATCCATGTACGATCATATCCCTGACACGACCGGGGGTACCTGCGACGATGTCACAACCCTTATCGAGTGCCTTGATCTGTTTTTCAATGCTTGCTCCACCGTAGATAGGGATACATTTATGACCTGTGAATTTAGCCATCTTTTCGGTCTCTTCGGAGACCTGGACGGCAAGTTCTCTGGTAGGGGCAAGAATGATCGCTTCCGGTTTCTTTTGACCAGCGGAAACCTTCGAAAGAACAATGGATCCGAATGCACCTGTCTTTCCGGTACCTGTCTGTGCTTGGGCAATGAGGTCATAGCCCCCAAGTCCAAGAGGGATCGCTTCGATCTGAACCGGAGAGGGTTCTGACCAACCCATTTCATCTATTCCTTTGGCCAGCTCTTCGGAAAGTCCGAGTTTGGTAAAATCTGAGATCATTTTTATCACGTGATCTGAACAAACGGCCTGCGACGGTCGCAGACAACATATCGTCCTATGAGGCAGGGTACTACCGAAAAATCATAAATACGTATGCCCGGGGACGACAATGCATCTCACCCCCAGGTTGAAGGGGTTTTACTGCTCTATGACGATGAGTGCATCTCCACATTGGATGGTGGAGACCTCTCTACCATTGAGTGAGAGGACCTTTTTGACCTCGAAGAACTCGGGCCCGAGTTCAACAGGTCCGTCCTCGGTTTCAAGAGTGATGTTACCTGTGGCGATCTGTTTCGCAAGGGATTCGGGATCTGCCGCCTTGATCGCGGAGACGATTGATTTTGCACGGTCTTTGAACGCAGGTCCGAGTTTACCGAAGACCGGTTTGACCTCGGATACTTTTTCGACCAGATCTGCTTTTTCAGCTATATCTATCTCTTTGGCCCTTGCGCCTTGACGGATATCCTCTGCGGACATGCGGTATGCACATGAATCTCCACCGATGATCTCCAATTTTGACAACTCAGCGACAAGATTGATCTTATTCTCTGCTTTCCATGCGCGGACCTGAGCGACAAATTCTGCAGCAGCATCTCCTGCACGGACCGCAGATTCATCTACTTCTTCGGGTACAGGCCACGATGTGATATGGATCGATTTCGCTCCATCGAATTTGGCGAAGTGGCTCTGATACACTTCTTCTGTGATGTGGGGCATGAACGGGGCGAGTAGTTTGATTGCATTGAGGAAAACAGTGTACAAAGTGTACTTGACCGCATCATCTGACCTTGCTTTGACCATTTCGACGTAGTCATCAGCGAAAACATGCCAGATGAACTGTTCAATGGCGCTCATGGCTTTATCGAACTGATATACATCAAGACAGTCGGAGACGGTCTTCACTGTTTGGGACAGTCTGCCGAGGATCCATTTATCGGCCGTCCTCAGGTCGGAAGGTTTTGAAGGTGCGGCATCAAGGTCTTCGAAATACCTGGAAACGAATTGTCCCAGATTGTAGACCTTGATGACGATTTTCTTTCCGCGGACGACATCTTTCTCCCTGAATGCATGATCGATACCAAGGGCGCAGTTGGCAGCAAAATACCTCAAAGCATCGGCACCATAGTTCTGAAGGATCGGTATGGGATCTATGACATTTCCTGCAGACGTATGCATCGGAGTTCCATCGGGGGCCATGATGAATCCATGGATCATGATGTCCTTCCAAGGTCTGGATTCCTTGATCTGTTCCGATCTTAGGATAGAGTAGAATGCCCAAGTACGGATAATGTCATGGGATTGAGGTCTGAGAGACATGGGGAACAGTTTCTTGTGGAGCCCTGGATCTCTTTCCCAATATGTGTTATAAAGGGCGGAACCAGATGAATCCATCCATGTATCGAACACATCAGTACAACCTACGAATTCGTTGCAACCGCATTCGGGACATTTCTCGATGGGGGCTTTATCTTCCGTAGGGTCGACATAATTTCTAGCCTGTTCTTCGGTGGCACATACAGCATGCCCGCATTTCTTACATTCCCAGATTGGGATGGGGGTTGCAAAGACCCTCTGCCTGGACAATACCCAATCCCATTCCAGGGATTCTGTCCAGTCCTTAAGCCTGATCTTCATAAACTCTGGGAACCAGTTGATCTCCTCGGACCTTTTGAGGATCGCATCCTTGAAGGTGGTTGTTTTGAGGAACCATTGGGGGACCTGTAGGTATTCAATGGGTGCATGACACCTCCAGCAGACGGAGACCTGCTGAGGATTATCTTCCTGGTGATCGAGAATACCCATTTCATCAAGGTCTTTGATTATGGCCGCCCGCGCATCTTCTACCTTCATTCCGGCGTATTTGCCTGCAAGTTCGGTCATCTTTCCCTGTTCGTCAATACCTTTCTCGAGTTCGAGGTGATATTTCATGATCCATTCAAGATCCGCTTTGTCACCGATGGTACAGATCATGACATTTCCAGTACCGTATTCGCGTTCTACCTTGGGGTCAGCGATGATCTTGACACGTCTTCCATATATCGGAGTGATGAGTTCTTTTCCGACATAGGGGGCCTTTTCGGCATCGTCAGGGTGGACTGCGACGATCTTACAGGTGCAGAGAAGTTCGGGACGAGTGGTGGCGATCATCAGATGATTGTTTGTTCCAGCTATCTGGAATTTCAGATAGTTCAGTTTGTTCACATTGTCCCTGTATTCGACCTCTGCATCTGCAAGGGCGGTCATACACCCAGGGCACCAGTTAACGGGGAAGTTGGCCTTGTAGATGAGGCCACGGTTGAACAGATTGACGAATGAAAGTTGAGTGATGCTCCTATAATAGGGGGCGTTGGTTTGATAGTATATCGACGGATCCATCGACTCTCCGAGGATCTCGAAATCATGGGTCATTTTCTCGATGAAGCCATCGGCATATTCTTCGCAGAGCTCCCGGTATTGCTTACGTGGCGTGTCGAGTTTTGTGATGTGGTGGAGTTTTTCCACACGGACCTCGATAGGAGTACCATTTACATCGAAACAGAGAGGGAAGAACACGTTGTATCCTTTCATTCTTCTGTAACGTGCGGCGAAATCAATTAGTGAGTATCCGGTGGCGTGTCCCAGATGAAGGTTTCCTGAGGTGTATCTTGGAGGGTTATCGATGCTGAAAACGGGTTTGTCGGATTTGGGGTCGAAGCGGTACACAGCCTCCTTTTTCCACATCTCCTCCCAGCGTTTTTCAGTTTCTGCGCAGTCGTATGCCATATTAACCGACTGCTCGTATTGTTAAAAAGATAATATATTTACGCCCTTGCGGGCGTAGAAATAGGTTTATCAGATCAAAGGGCCAAGGGGCCGGTTCGCAATCAGGAGGACTTTCTGCGTCTGCTTGCCACGACGATGTCTTTGTTATCCTTGACCGCTTCTGTGAACTTCTTGAGAAGATCCTTGTTGGCCTGTACCAGATCCCAACCGACCTGCTTGCAGTTAAGTGTCCTTCCATTGTAGAAGAGCTTTCCGACAAGACTGTACTTCTTCCTGTCGCCGACCTCATTGTACCTAGCGACATGGATGTTCAATGATTCCGGAGTGACCATTTTGGTTATCTTCAGCATCTCTGATTGGATGTCCGCGTACATTGCATCGGAGTAGATCCTATCCTCTTCTGCCAGACCGCTGATTTGGACGAAGAGACCTTCTCTATCTCTGCAGTTGGCGAGTAATTCGATGATATCAAATTCACTCACAACTCCGACGAGTTCATCACCGTCCATGACCGGGAGGGTGGATACGTTGTGATCGACCATGCAACGGGCCACGTTTGCTATGGACTCTTCCCAATCCACGTTGAAGACGTTCGTGACAGAGATTGTAGATACGGGGATCTGGCTGCTGGGATTTTTGCCGAGGGCGACAATAGATCTTTCTCCAGCTTTCCAGCTGTTCTCTATGACTTCCTTCATACCCAATATGCCGCTCAGATTACCAAGTCTGTCCACAACGGGCAACGTCCTTATATCGAGATCGATCATGGTCTCGATGGCTTCAGAGAGCATCTCATTTTCTTTGGTCGTGACGACAGGAGATGTCATGATCTCCCAAATCTTGAACTCCTTAAGAGGCTTCAGTTTAGAAGCGATCTCCACGATCTTCGACCGGGATGCAACATCTATGATCTTGTTTCCATCGACAACTGCAAGTTGCCTGCAGTTTTCTTTTACCATTATCTCAGCGACTTCGGTCACGGTGCTGATGCAGGTAAGTGTAGGGAGGTTAGACATGATCGCCTTAACCTTGGTCGACGGAGTAATGCTCTTCTTTCTGAGCAGGGTGCCGTACCTAACCATTCCAAGGTAGTTGTTACCGTCAGTGACAGGAATTTCTTGGAATCCGGATCTACGCATCGCGGCGAGACAATCGGAAACTGTGTTTTCTAAGCCAACTGTCGGAAACTGCCCAACATAGAGATCCTTTATCGAGAAGGAATCCATTTGGGATTTCAGAATGGTGAGCTTTTCAAGGTCTTCAAGATCATTGATAGCCATTTTTTCAATCACCGTAATGAATATCGGTTGGGAACTGATATAAAGATTGGGTTGAAATTCGAAATTTTTGAAAAATGTTCTACGATATTCGTAATCATTCAACGAATAATGTGTTACAGTTCTTGTTAAAGTTCTTTCGTAATGGATAAAATTATATACTACTTTGTACGGATAGAAAATTTGGTTTTTTTTAGAACCCTTTGATATCTCTGATATTGAACATATTTGGTGTAATAACCATTTTAGTCAAATTTTTCATTTCATCGATACTTTAAAATACCACAAATCGCTAACATCCTTTCGTCAAGATTGGTTAACTCGTAAGAGCTAATTGCAGTTCGATGCAGCAATGCACCGGAGGCTTGATTGTGTTTCACCTACTGGTGATCCAGGGAACTGGGTCTGGTCCAGGCGGAGTACACAGACACAACTGGCTATAATGACAAATTATAGCAAGTAGCGACACAAGGGCCTAGGAATTATGAAAGTGGTTCGAGGTCCGGCTAGGGGTTGGTGCCCAAAAGCGCCTAGGTAGGGTCGAATCCTGCTAAGTGGCCCCTGGTGGGGGTTGGCAGAAATGTCTGAATGGGGTCGAATCCCATTGACCGCCCCCGAATGAAGGGGTGGCAGCAAAATGCCTATGGGGGTTCGAAGCCCCAGAATGCCTCCTAATGTGTCGTGAACGATACGTGGATCTAAGGATCTAGGAGAAGGTCGGCAGTAAAATGCCTAGGAGGGTTCGAATCCTGCTAAGGGGCTTTGTCTTGTACCGTGCCAAACAGTGCTTCGATCGAGAGTGAGAAGCTGTGGGACCGTAAGGTCAACTGTGCCGTGTAAGCCAGATAACACTGGCCCAATGTGGCCCGGGGGGTTATCCCCCCAAATTTTAATTTTCGTTCTTCTAGGATAGTGCAAATTTGCTACTGGTTCGAACATGAGGGTTTGTATTGGATCTTGTTGATTATGTGGTAGAGCCCTCTGGGTTCAAGGAATCTAGTTACAATTGAAAAATAACCGGAGAGTGTTCTCTCCGTAAATGATTTCAAAGATCTTTAAATGTGATCTTTCCGGATACGAGACGATCAATAAGGGTGGGAGCGTCGTCGCAACTGATCCTTTTCTGTTCCGCAGTACCCCTGTCGCGGAGGGTGACAGTACCTTTTTGTGGTCCATCGAGGGTGTCATAATCGACTGTAATACACCAGGGTGTTCCCGCTTCATCCATACGAGCATATCTTCTGCCGATCTGTCCTGCATCGTCATAATATGCTTCGGTACGGTGAGTGTGGATGGCCTCGCAGAGGTCTCTTGCAACTTTATCCAGACCATCTTTGGCCATAAGGGGGAGAACTCCGACCTTGATCGGGGCGACCTCGGATCTGAGACGGAGGACCGTGTATTCTTTTTCGGGATCGAAGGAATATGAGTGCTCCAATACAGTGTAGAATATCCTGTCAAGTCCACAAGAGGGTTCGATAACATGGGGAACGATTCTTTCTCCCGAGACCTTCTCTTTGACTTTGACAATATTGAATTTGTCTGAATCAAGGATTATGGTCTCCCCGTCCACCTCGATCGTTAGTTTTCCATCCTTCACGTCGCTGGGGCTCTTTGCTTCTATGGCTTCGGTGACGGCTTTACCTTTTGCTTTGTATGTGGGGCCGATGACCTTGTAATTGGCTTTGACCTTATCGACCTCTTCTTCTCTAGGTTCGTCGTATTTGACGAAATGGGTGAGATCTGAGCCAGAGAACTGGCTGTGCCTGCTTAGGTCCCAGCACCCCCTGTCTGCAATGCCGGTGATCTCGGTCCATCCGATGGAAAGCAGCGCTTCAGCATCCCAGCAATCATTTGCATAGTGGGCCATTTCATCGGGTAGGTGTTGTCTGAAACGGAGTCTTTCCGGATCAACACCACATCTGACCAAGAACTGTTTCGTGGTACCGACGAAATAAGCCAGAGCTTCGTTTGCAATGATGTGCTTTTCAACGGCCTCGCCGACAGTCATTTTAATTGTTTCGCTACCCGTATTAGGAAGAAGTGTGAGAACCTCATCCTTCATCTCCGGGAATCTGGCCCAGGATTTATCTTCCGGATCTATGAAAAGTTCAACCTCCATCTGGTTGAATTCTCTCATGCGGATCATTCCCTGACGGGGGGCGATCTCGTTCCTGTAACTCCTACCGGTCTGCATAACACCAAGAGGTAGTTTTTCCCTGTTGTAACGATACAGGTTCAGGAAGTTCATGAAAATACCTTGGGCGGTTTCCGGCCTTAAATATCCGACACGTGCGGTACCCGGGCCGATCGTTGTCCTGAACATAAGATTGAAATCTTCCACGGGTCCGAGTTTTCCGCCGCATGTAAGGCATTTGATACCAAATTTCTCGAATGCGTCTTCCAATTGTTTCTCGGTCATCGTGTCGGGATTTTCACAACAGTCTTTCACCAGGTGATCTGCCCTGAACGGTGCACCACATTTGGTACAGTAGGTGATTTTGTCAGCGAATTTATCGAGGTGACCGGATGCTTTGAAGACCTCTCTGGGACCTACGTACTCAGAATCGATCTCAACGAACCCTTCGCGTCCTTTGTAGAGTGACCTCCAAACATCAACGATGTTGTTTCTGAGGCCGAATCCCAGGGGTCCATAGTCATACATTCCGGCAACGCCACCATATATCTCATAGGATGGCCAAATGAATCCCCTGCGTTTGAACAGGGACATCAGAGTATCTGCCAGTTTTTCATCGCTCAATCGAGCACCCCGGTAATCGCGCGGAGCACGTCCACGTCGTAGATCATACCGATGAGCTCGTCGTTGGTTCCACGGACAGGGATCTGTCCAAAGTCGTTGGCGGTCATGAGGCGGGCAACCTCATTAAGGGTGGTTTTCCTGAAGACTGTCAGGGGCTTGGGGACCATGTAATCGCTGATGACTTTGGTACTTTCGAGATAATCTCTCGATGCAGTATAGAACAGTGGCATAACGTTGCGGAGACCAATGAGTTTGGAATCAGAGACCCCTAGTTTGGATGCTGCTTCTTCATCGGAAACCTGGTCACTGAACATGTCACGGTCCGTGAGGATACCGGAAAGATCTCCTTTTTTGTTCAGGACACAGAGAGCGGCCACATCACTGACCCTCATGGCTGCAACGGCGTAGGAGATCGGATCCCCTTCGTATGCGGTGACGCAGGTGACATTGATGACATCTTCAGCAGTGAGGGTAGTCTTCATCGATTTGATCTCTTTCAGGAGATCGGTAGGGGTAATGATCCCGACAAGTTTGTTATCCTCAACGACCGGAAGCCTATGGATCCTCTTTTCGGAGAAGATCTTCGCAGCTTCGGGTAAGGGTGCATATGGGCTGATCGTGATCGGGTCCCTTTTCATGATAAGGGAGAGTTGCTCTTCCTCGAATTTTTTGAAAATGTCCCTTCTGGAAACGATACCCATGAGCATCCCGTCGGATGCACGGATCACGGGGAGTCCGGTGAGGTTGTTCCTGACCATTGTGTTAATGATCTCGTTACGGGTGCCTGGAACTTGTGCCACGATCGGGGCTGGAACCATCAAGTCTGATACTGTTTTCATTTTTTCAACTCTTTCTTTTTTACTGCCATTACGGAGCATTTTGCGTTGGTAAGTACGTATTGTGCAACACTTCCAAGGACCAGTTTCTTGAAGCCGGTCTTTCCGGAAGGGCCGATAACTATCACATCATAATCAGGGGACAGGTTGCTTATGACCGCGCCTGGGACCCCCTCAGCAGATAACACCTTGTACGGAAGTCCTGCTGCTTTGAGCTTTTTCTCAGCTTCTCCGAGGATTTTTTCACTTTCACTGTCAAGGTTCGTACGGATACCATCGATACCGACGGCGACTGACCCATGCGCATATACAGAGACATCTTTCACGAAGAGGATAGTGATCTCTGAATCGGTCATTTTGGCCAGTTCCATTCCCTTTTCAAGAGCCAGATCGGAGAACTCGCTCCCATCTATTGCTATCAACATTTTTTTGTAACTCATTAGAATGCCTTCTTTATACGGAAAAGACGTGTTTGTCCGAATACCATGACGACTTCAAGTCGTCTCCGGACATCGGAAGAACAGCGAACCCCTTGTTCATTTGTTCTGGAATCTTAATCCCACAGGCGCGATATAATAATTTTTGTCCACCATGGACCATACAGTCCCATATCCAGTTGTCTGCATCATTTCCCAAGATCTCAGAGAACAGGCGAGCTTCTGGACGAAGATCGGGTGTACAGAGCATGGCATTGTCGGTTCCAATTGCTACTGTACACCCTATGCTCTTCATCCGTGCAAGTGGTGGTATGTTTCCAAAGAATTTGTTAGATCTGGCACATACAGAGATCGGGGTATCAGAATCGGCACATTTTTTCAGATCGGAATCAGATGCATGACACATATGGACCACGAATGAGGGGTTCAATGACAGTACTTCATCAATATCTTCCCGGATACGTTCGCTGCAGTGGATGGCAAATATCTTTCCTGCTTTATGGGTTGCATCGGCTACTTTTTCAGCATATTTGCCATTCACATCGGATATTGCAGATAGGGCGATTCCGTCAGCGATCGAAAGGAGGTTGGAAATTTCAGTATTATCAAATTCAGGAGAGGTCGGGCGTCCAAGAACTATGGCATGCTTGCAGGCAGTTCTGGCCATTTGACAACCTTCGACGCCACCTTCACGGAAATCGATGAATGCATGGACTCCATTATCCACAGCATTTCTTTCGAAAGAACTCATATCTTCGATCAATTTTTCGCGTGGGGCGGAACAGAGATATTGGTGCTTAAGCCCGTTCGGGGGTGCCACCAATTCCTCAAGGGACATTCCTGGAACAACTTTTACCCCAGCATCTGCACAATGGGTGTGGGTGTCTATGAGTTTCGGGATGATCATGCCCCTAACATCAGGTGAACCGTCCAAGGGCCCTTCTGAGAATACTGTCTTACCTTTTTCAAAGATCGCATGACCACGGATCGGACCGTTTTTTGAAAGGATATATCCGTCAGCTTTTACTTCCACGGATACCACTGATCTTTTGAAAATTTATTGTTCCTGGGATTGTCCCAGGAATGAAAATGGACTTCAGGCCCAATAGGGCTTCTTTACAAACTTGTATGCAGAAAGACATGCTGTGGCAGCCTCACCACAACCCGTGATGATCTGCTTGTATTTACCAGGATAATCGACGACGTCGCCGCATACGAATATTCCATGTCTGTTGGTGCTCATATCATAACCACATTTGACAAGGCCGTTCTCTGTAAGTTCAAGTCCCCACCTGGTGAGGATTCCGAGATCAGCAGTGATCCCGATGTTGATGATGGCAAGGTCTGCGGGGATCGTGGTCTCATTTTTCTCTGCATCAAGAAGTGTGATGCTTTTTAGTTTGTCTGTGCCATTGAAAGACTTGACTGAGTATCCCATAAAGGTGGTGACATTGCTGTCCTGCAGGGCCTTGACATTGATCTCGTCCGCCCTGAATTCAGGTCTGCGGTGTACGATGGATGTTTCGGTGACGGAATCTGCGACCATCGCCATTTCGATGGCACTGTTGCCTCCTCCAAAGAGGACGACCTTTTTTCCAACGAGCTGTTCCTTGAGAGGTAAGAAGTATCCGACACCTTTTCCTTCAAGTTCTGTCTCGCCGGGAGCGTCCATTTTTCTGGGTGTGAATTCGCCCATGCCGATGGCTACAATGACGGATTTTGCTTCAAATTCACGGTCGGTGGTCTTCACGATGAGTTTCTGATCTCCATCAAGGATATCGGTTACCTTTTGATGTTCGAGGATCTCGCAATCGAGAGATTCGGCCTGTGCATAGAGTTTGTCTGATAATTTTCTTGCTTGGACGTTTTCATATCCGGGGTAGTTGTGAATGCCCTTCTCCGGATAGAGTGCAACAAGCTGTCCGCCGACCACGCCTGATTCAAGGATAAGTGTGCTCATCATTTTGGACCTAGCGTAGATCCCTGCTGTCAATCCTGCAGGGCCTGCACCGATAATTACAACGTCGTATGCCATCCTTTCTGCACAAAGTTTCGTATTATAAAAATAGTATTACCTAAATTATGTAAATTGTTAGGTTTTTCGTAGTTTAGTATTTGAAATCGAATTTGTTTCTACGAATTTCGAATTCTACTTGTATAATTTCGTGGTTGTTGGAGCGGGTGGAAATTTGATCGCCCCCACGTTCTAGTGGAAAATGTTGGGAACATTTTTAGTAGAATTGTGGGATACATCTAAGCATGACTATTGATTGGTTATGCTTTGCTCCGTTGATCGTTGCAATGGCGGCCTATTTGGTCGGAATGCTTGTCTGTAATGTCAAAGACAAAGATTCACAGTAAACGATTTTCCGGCATTGCCGGATATTTTTTTCCCAAATTCGCATTTTTCGTAATTGTTGGAAATTTCGTTAAAAGATATTCTTAAATATCTTACTAACATTTTGATAGTTGGTGAGATATTGGTCACAATCCCCGAAAATGTATTGAATCTTTTGAAAGATCCGCAAGCAGTAAAAATTCTTAGCACCGTTTGTCCTGGAAACAAACCTCATGCTATCGTTGCCGGAACAATCGCACCTCTTGGCGACTCTCAGATGATGATCGGCGAGGTTCTCATGAAAAACACTGCCGCCAACCTTGCCAAAAACCCGAATGCCGCTTTCAATGTGGTCAAGGGACTGGAGTCCTATGAGATCCACTGCACCTTCAAAGAGCAGATCAAGTCCGGACCTGTATACGATCAGGTCAAGGCCATGTGTGAAAAACTTCACCTGCCTCTCTCTTCCCTTTACGTCTTTGATGTCGATTCGGTTTACAACGAATCGGCCAATCACGAGAATGGCAAGAAGCTTGCTTGAGATTATAACGTCCTTCGGGACATAAAACATGTTCCAGCATCGGGAAACCGATGCTGGTTTTTCAGTACAGGTGTTTGCGAGGCCTGCTCTCTTGAGGTTTGTGATTTCTGAAGCAGTTTCTGCAGTAAACCGGACGACCTTCGGTGGGTTTGAACGGAATTTCACATTCCTGACCGCAGTCTGCACAGGTTGCCTTGAAGAATTCTCTAGGTGAATCCCTGCGAGGCCCGTTATTTCTTCCTCTGTTGTCATATGCCATGTATTATAGATTGGCAGATTTGGTATATATCCGTGATGTATCCGATTTTTGAAAGATGCCCTGACCTACGTTGGTTTTGTATGGAATTCTTCATTCATCTGTGGTTTTGGTTCTAACAGGTTTATTAACGACTATTTAGATACGGTTCTGTGTGCGGACGTCTCGGAAGAAACAATAATGAAAATAATGGCTTTTCAGGACCCGTGTCGATGATCAAAGCCAAGCTATCAAATCAAGATATTATTGATCGTTTCATTCTCCGTACTTTTCCGTATTTTGTTGTGATCTTTGCTTCCATTGGGATAATTTTATTCAATATCGACTGGGGAGAGCATTCGAATTTGGGTCATTTCCTTTATTCTTTGGCGGTCTCATATACAGCAGGATTCATCATCCTGGGTCTTCCGATCATCCTTTTGTCTAATGATGCTATTATCAAGAACAGGATCGTTTTGCCGGCACTTTTCCTATTGGCGACCGGCCTGGGCCTGATAATATGGTATGGGTTTGGCGTCCACCTTGATGGTCTCAGCAGATTTATCTCTGGATTCTATTGGTTTGTTAATAGATCCGGTCTTGAATATTCTCTGTACACCACTTTACTTGGGATGTATGTTCTCTTGATCGTCTGTCTTTTAGCATCATATGGCGTCATATCCGTCGTGGTCGCTTATTTCAGAGAGTACTATGCGCGTATTCTCCACTCTCTTGAGAGGAATGATTCCTCTAGATTTTGTCGTTCAGCTCGCAAATGGTTCGGAATACCTGATATTGTAGATGTTGACGAAGTGACCTTGGAGCCAACGGAATGTACCGAACACTTCAACAAAGTGCTTTTCATTCGTATTTTTGTTTACGAGTTGGTAATAGGTTTGGTGATAGCTTCATATATTTTCCTTAATCCCGTATTTCTTCAGTCGATCCAATACGGAGAGATGATGGTGCTGATGATGCTTTTGTCACTTTTCGTTTCTGTGTTCGTGATCCCGGTGAGCATACTCCATTCGTTAGGTGCTACGGTACATTCCATTGGAAATCGTCCGTTCCCGATCTGGGAAGGAATGAAAAACAGAATGTTCCACCCCACGTTTTATGTGGCATTGTTTTTCACGCTTCTCTGGATCTCAATATCTACCCAGATGGACTCATATAGGATTTTGATCCACTATCTCGGTTACCTATTGTTCATCATAATTCTGGCGGCATTGGTGGCATTCATTTATCTTAACGCGTTCTATATACCATTCAAGAGAGGTATTATGGAGAGGTTCTATGAATCTTCAGACAGAACAAAGTGAGGTTTTTTAATCGATGCGGAGGTACCTTGAGCCATGAGTGATGACCCTGTGTTCGAAATTGTTAGCAAAGCTGCCAGGCAGGAAGATAGTGGAAATCCGGAGGCTGCAGCGAACACATTGGAAAATTTTCTCAAGGCCAATCCGATGTGTATTCAACCTAGGCTCGAATATGCCAGATTGTGCATTTACAAACTCGATAAGCGGGATATTGGAATGACCCAGCTCGATGTGATCCTCGACATGGACCCTGATAATATCGAGGCCCTCAAAGCTTCAACCACGGTCCGGATGACCAACAAGAAGTACCGTATGCAGGTGGATGCCGATTATGCCCATCTTGTTGAACTCGTAGCTGCTCATAACAATCCTACGGAGTACGCACAGGTGTGTGCAGCATATGCTGTGTTTCTACGGAAGCAGATGGTCGATTTTCCGAAAGCTGAGAAATATTATCTTCTTGCCATTCACGCCCGCCCTGATGCATATGAGTATCACCAGGACTATGCTGTTCTGCTTTTGAACGATCTAAAGAATTATCCCAAGGCTAAAGAAGAATTGGAGACCGTTCTCAAGCTGAGGCCGAACAGTATTTCGGCGAGAAAAAATCTTGATCTTTTGATGAAGACCAAATATGACAAGGATGGAAATCTGAAGAAGCCCGGATTCTTTTCCAGATTACATCATTGATCGGTCTGGAACAGGTTCAACATCTTGGATATTGCACGAGTGCTGTATTTGGAATGAGGATAGAGTTCCATGAAGGTCCCCGTCGAACCCTCATTCGAAGGGAACACCAGTAGTTCGTGAGGAACAGCGTTGATTTCCATTAGTTCATTGAGTTTGGTCGCATCTGGATAAGTGGTGCTACTTTCGGAACAGGTCTGGAACAGGGGTGGCATTGTACGAATATCATGATTGTCCCATAAACGTAGGCATGAGGCAAGATCAGGATTGTTACGTAGGGTTTTTTTGAGTGCCTTAGGAAAAGGTCTCACCAGTTTGTTAAGAAGAGCATTTGGGTCGGAAAGACCGCAGAACAGACCAACACCTTTGATATGAATTCCAAGGTCTGGAACATTGAAAAATTTTCTTATGCGAAGGGTATCGAAAAGTACTGCAGACCAAAGGGATACAAGGCCCCCGTACAAACTTCCTGTAACGTATATCGTGCTGGAGTCCATTTTATATTTTTCAGAATTTTTAGAGATCCATTGAAAAATGGATAGAATCTCATTCAGCTCTTCTTCAATGCCTAGGTTTTCAGTGACCGGTTGAAGAGAGACGTTGATGACCATATATCCTCTTTTAGCAAGATACCAACTGACAGGGCGTCCTTTTTTACTGTCAGCGGAAATGAGCGAGTCGCTATGGAAATACAATATTATCGGAAGTGGGTAGGGGACCTCCTTACTCCAGATAAGGTCCAGGGAAGGTCCATTATCACATACCTTCATTTCGAGTTTTGATTCAACACCTTTGGGGTATGCTTCACCGACCATTTCTGCCGAACCGTTTTCTTTGAATTTTGGGGCTCCGACTTTTACTTCCATCGACGTCTTATATCTTCTCTACTATAATTGGTATGTCTTCATTTTTTAAAGAATCCCTAAAAAAGATTGCTTTATATCCGTATACTGGATGGAATGTTCGAGGTATCGCAATGGAACTAAAAGGATCCAAAACCGAAGCAAACCTTTTGACCGCCTTTGCTGGTGAATGTCAGGCTCGTACGAAATACACCTATTACGCATCACAGGCGAAGAAAGAAGGTTATGAACAGATTTCCAGCATCTTCTTGGAGACCGCAGAAAACGAGAAAGAGCACGCAAAGCTCTGGTTCAAGGCACTTCACGGCGGTGCTGTTCCTGGTACGGTCGAGAATCTTAAGGATGCGGCATCTGGGGAGAACTACGAGTACACTGACATGTACAAGAAGTTTGAAGAGGATGCGCGCGCTGAGGGATTCGATCAGATCGCCAATCTTTTCAAGATGGTCGGAGAAATCGAGAGCCATCACGAGAAAAGGTATCTGGAACTTTTGAAAAACATTGAGGCTGGAACTGTTTTTGCCAAGGACCAGGTATTTGTTTGGAAATGCAGGAACTGTGGCCATCTTCATGTTGGTAAAGAGGCACCAAAGGTGTGTCCTGTCTGCAAACATCCTCAGTCATTCTTCGAGCTTCAAGCTCAAAATTGGTGAATCAAAATTATTTTCCCCCGAATGGGGGAGCCCCAATGGGGCGTTTTTATTGTTTTTAAATCCGTCAGGATATGAATTCGTTCTTGTGTTTTGTAAGCTTATATGTCACAACGATTCCGACGATCAGACTAAAAATCAAGCACGTTGCTAATAATGAACTCAGAATAAGTGTCACAAGTGCAATGGTGTAATGTTCTCCGCGGTAGATGAAGTGTGCAGATATCAAGGCCATCAGAGCAGATAGTGACAGGACCATCCCATGGATCTCAAACGCATTCACGAAGAGATTTCTATCCATACCGTTTTCAAGAAAATAGTCCCAGTAGGTTTTATTGTCAGTATAGATCTGGCTACTTAGGCTCTTGATCATTTCATCTGCAATCGATTCTGAAGCGAAAAAAATACAAAGTCCGAGGATAGCTGCACCGATACCCCAGAGCAGACACAGGATCGTGATGGTTCTACGATTGTTGGTTCCCTGAACAGTGGCCGTTGTGTGTGGTGTGGGGTTCGTAGCTGAAGGATTTATTGTAGAACTTGGGCTTGTCGAAGAATTAATATCCGCTCCGCAGGAGGGACAGAATGTCGCATCCTGGGTAAGTGGAGATCCACATTCATGGCAGTAACGCTCTTCCATGTAAATCAACTCGAATCATTGTCATTAGAGAGATCGCCGTTAAGGGCCTTTAAAAGGATCTCAACCTCTTCTCTGGAAAGAGTGACTCCCTTTCCCATTTTCTCTTTTCCTGGAGCCCATTCCCTAATGTCATATTTGGGTTCTCTATCGTTCCAGCTGACGAGATTTATCTCTTTGGTCCAGCCTTTTGGAGTCTCAGACAGTACTGCAATTTCCCGTACAATATCCCATTTTATTTCGGACATTTGAATCGACAATTTATGTTATTTTTATTATTTAAATTGTAATTGTTTGAAA
>CAVHHN010000016.1:17822-25783 GCA_963635855.1 Faecalibacterium sp. CAG:74
TTATTATATATAGTAATAAAATAAGCGTTTCTAAGCGCCTAGTTTGGGAGCATTGTCCTCTATGGAACCAACTCTATCAATCGTTCTCATCGTTATTGTGATTATATTATTGGCATTCTCAGCATTCTTTTCTTGTTCTGAAACGGCCTATACCGGCTCCAGTCTCGTGAGACTTAAGAGCATGGACCCAGATTGCAAAGATCGCAAGGTTCAGAGGGCGATTGCCAACTATGAGGAATTCGATAGGCTTCTTACCACACTTCTTGTGGGCAACAATATCGTCAACATCGCATCTTCCACCATCTGTACTCTGTTGATGACCGAATGGTTGGGGAGCACATGGGGAACTGTCGGTGCTACGGTCTTGATGATCACAGTTCTATTGATAGTTGGCGAGATCACCCCCAAGACCCTTGCCAAGAGAAATCCCGAGAAATATGCCATATCCTTTTCCAGAGCGATCCACATCTGTATGCGGGCATTGCGTCTCATCACCTCCTTCTTTTTCCACATCACTAGGGGTGTGGCCAAAGTGGCAGGTGTGCCTGAATCTCAACAACCCATCACCGAAGGCGAATTGAGTGTTATGATCGATGAGATCCAACAGGAAGGTACTCTTGAGAAGGATGAGTCTGAGCTCATCAAGTCTGCTATGGAGTTCGATGATACCATCGTTTCTGAGATCTGTATTCCTCGTGTCGATGTCGTGGCTGTATCCAATGATACCGACCCAGAAGAACTGAAAGATCTCTTCATCAAGACCGAGTTCTCTCGTATTCCTGTTTATGATGGCGATATCGACAAGATCATCGGTACCGTGTTCTTTAAGGATTTTTTCATGAAGTATTCGATCAACCCACAGTTCAATATCGCGGATATCATCCGCCCTGTAAAGTTTGTCCCTAAGGAAGCTTCCATTGACCGTGTCATGAGAGAACTTCAGAAGGTCAAGTTGCATATGGCGGTCGTTCTCGATGAATATGGCGGTACCTATGGGCTTGTCACCATGGAAGATATCCTCGAAGAATTGGTCGGTGACATCTGGGACGAATCCGATGTGATAAAACAGACCTATGTGAAGGAATCCAATGATAAGTACATGGTCCTTGGTGATGCAAACATATTCGACATCACAGATACGCTCGGAATAAAATTCGATGCGGGCGATTACGATTCGGTCACCGTGGGGGGATATATCGGATATCGCTTAGAGAAAGTTCCCTCCGTCGGTGATAGGGTCGACTGCCCCCATATGTCATTGATCGTCAGGAGCATCCGTTCCCGTCGTGTGAAAGAGGTCACTCTTCTTATCCGCGAGAACGATATGGATGGCCCAGAAGACGAGATCAAACCTCAGGAAGAAGCTTTCTGAGGAACTGGGTCATATTGATTTCAGCGATCTCCTTGCGGGCGGGATTGGAAGCGATCTTGCCCGTTATGGAAATAACATCCCCATGATGCGCAACGGCATATTCGCTACAGACCGCTTTCTGTTTATCAAGGCGGGTGTAGAACACACAATCCTCATCGATCCTGTCATCAAGGTCCGATAGATATTGTTCCAGAAGATTTGTTCCAAGTCTTGTGAACAGAGCATCCATCTCTTTCTGTTTGGTCATCATGTACTGAAGTACGATCATTGTATTGCCGTGTTCACTCTCTACAATGTCTTTTTGGAATTCATTGGTTCCGATAAGATCACCGAAGGTTTCTGTGACCAGATCTTCCTTCTCGGTCGCATAACAAAAAGTCTCAATCCTGATCCAATGGAATGTGGCCTGCATCAGTTCTCCCTCCGGTTGGCCATAAGGATATCATAAAGCTCGTCTGGGTGGGCAGTAGTAGCTGTTACTACCATACGCCCGGTGACCTTTGCTGAGATAGCGCTGTCTATGCCGTGGGAGACATAGTTCTTGAACTTTACTTTCTTGATCCCCCATCCGCTGTAGTTTCTCATTATATCAATATCTCCTTTTTTCACATCTATAATGTGGTCGAGAGGGACAGTGTAGGTGTTCAGCATACGGAACGTGACGTTCTTCTCATCGACAATGATCTTGATCTTAACAAAGTTGCAGAACACAAAAAGCACTGCAAATATGACCGCAAGAACACCGGCTTGCCACCAGGATGTGATATTCAGGGCACAGCAGATTATAATGAACGCCTCGGTAGCGATCAGAATCGCTGAAAGGAACAGAAGTGGCATTCTTGGTACTAGGTCCTGTGTCTCTTCGAAGATTATTGTCACAAATTCTGAATCCATCTTATGGTTATATTAGTTTGTCTCGGTCGGATTCTGGGTATTGTTAAAATACTTTAGACAGGACAGTGTGATGTTCGTAAGATTTATATGCATGGTCTTTATTGACGAACTCATTGGGCCCATTGCTTAGACTGGCTAGAGCGTCCGACTGATAATCGGAAGGTCAAGAGTTCAAATCTCTTTGGGCCCACTAATTGTTTTAAATCGCATTACTCCTTGCTCCCTATATCTGTCGGGCACCTTACATGCCCATTGGCCACAGCTAAGGCGTAACACCCCTACATATTGAATGAGGACGGTTCTATCGTAGACAGACCTACTTGTCGGTTTGGGGCATCGGGCCAGAGGCTGCTTGCATATCATCAATAAAATTCCGCGGAGATAGATGATTATGAACAACGAAAAAGTGGTAGAACGTCCCAAGGGGAAATTAAAATCGTAAATCCGATTGACAATAGTTTTATTCTGCGTCCCGAGGAAGCTAGTGTTTATTTTTTTACGAATATCAAGAATATTATGCTCTTGCTCTATGGGCGTTGCAGGAAAAGTTTGGATTTACATATGAAGAAGCAACGTTCTATTGCTGTGAGATTTTCAGAGAAGGGGATAAATTCGAATTTCTTGAAAACGTATTTGGAATGGATTTTAATGAATATGGCAAATGGTGGGAATACATCAGTTCCAAAATCTCTAAACAAGAATTACGTAGATATATTGGTAAATTTGAACCCAATTATTTTGAGTCGGATGTTTACCAATGGTTCTGAGTGATAATATGAATGCTCAAAAAGAAAAGAAACTGAAGATCAGGTATTGCACCCGCTTATGGTTAAGAGATCTCAGGATGCACATTCGTGGAAGCGAGAATAAATCTTCATAGAGAACGGAATGAAACCCCTGAGAAACTAATGGGCATCTATTCTCTCAATAAAGATTCCTTCAATGAAATGCTTGCATCCGCTGAAAAGAAGGTCATTGATGCCGAATCCAAAGGGGGCCTGTTCAGAGGTTATGACCCAATATGCCCTGACAGTACTGTAACATTGGACTGGTGATGCTCGGAAAACTTCTGATGAGGATTATGATCAGGCGGATTTCGATCGTATTTCCATTCGATCAAAGAATGTGTGCGACCTTCTCGAGGAAGTATCTGTGCACAGAAAGGTCGTTGGTGAGTTCTGGATGAAAAGCAACGCCAAGTTGATGATCCTGACGTACTGCTACGATATGTCCGTCCACCTCGGCCAATATTTTTACGTTGGGCCCGACCTTTTCCACGTATGGTGCGCGTATGAACACCATCGGGATTCTGCCAACATCTTTGAATTCGGACTCGGTTTCAAAACTACCCAACTGCCGACCGTATGCGTTACGTACCGTGGTGACATCCAATGTGGAAAGGGAGGGAACACCTCCGATGACGTTTTTTGAAAGAAGAATAAGTCCTGCGCAGGTACCGAACACAGGCAGACCCTTCGTGATCATTTCACGAAGTGGCTCGAGCATGTTCTGATCCCGGAGCAGTTTATTCATGGTCGTGCTCTCGCCCCCTGGGATGATCAACGCATTATATGAACGGTTCAGATGTTCCTTTTTACGGATCTCTGAATACTCAACACCTAATCTGTCAAGACACTGTTCATGTTCTGCAAAAGCACCCTGGAGAGCGAGAACACCGATCATTGTCCGCGCTCCGCCATGATCGTTTTGATCTCTTCTGCATTGATCCCGACCATAGCATTGCCGAGATCATAGGAAACTTCTGCAAGTTTTTCGGGATCGTTGTAGTTGGTGACCGCTTGAACGATGGCCGCAGCCCTTTTTTCAGGGTTACCGGAGGCAAAGATACCAGAACCTACGAACACTCCTTCCGCACCGAGTTGCATCATCAATGCAGCATCTGCAGGTGTGGCCACACCTCCTGCAGCGAAGTTGACGACAGGCAGTCTTCCGTTATCATGCACGTATCTGACGAGATCTACAGGGACAGCAAGCTGTTTGGCGGTCTCGTAAAGTTCGTCGACCCTTTGATTCTGGATATCGCGGATGGCGGAGTTCATGGCGCGCATATGACTTACGGCCTGGACCACATCTCCGGTGCCAGGTTCTCCTTTGGTCCTGATCATCGATGCACCTTCGGAGATCCTCCTCAGTGCTTCACCGAGATTTCTGGCACCGCACACAAAGGGCACCTTGAATTGGGTCTTATCAATGTGATATACATCGTCTGCAGGAGTGAGAACTTCGCTTTCATCGATATAATCGATCTCAAGTGCCTGCAGGATCTGGGCCTCCACAAAGTGGCCGATACGCACTTTGGCCATAACCGGGATGGAAACCGCTTCCTGGATACCTTTGATCATCTTTGGGTCGCTCATTCTGGAAACCCCTCCGGCCGCACGAATGTCGGCAGGGATACGTTCTAATGCCATGACCGCAGCAGCTCCGGCCTTTTCTGCAATGTGTGCCTGTTCTGGTGTCGTGACATCCATGATGACACCGCCTTTCAGCATCTGTGCCAGTTCTTTGTTGAGTCCATATCTTTCGTTGACCATCATGTCACCTTTTAGTGGCCGATTAGGATGTCAATATTTATTTGTTTTCATACCGATTTACAATTAAATTAAATGATCACTATGGATATACCAGTGCTTTGACATTCTTGGTGATGTATTCGCCATATAACCTATTGTATTGAAACTCGATCGTTTAGGAACATTCTAAACTATGTACGTAATATGGAGTACAGGTAGTTGGAATGGCGCGGATCGCTGTATTCGGAATATGTCCTGGAGGTAGGAAAAGTGTTCTTGACATATCCGTTGATATCCTGGTTCAAAACGGACACAGGGTAAAAGCGATCTCCCCCTATGAGTTGGCCGTCGAGAATCTTTCTGACAGTTCACAAGGTTCGGCACCTCAGATCCTTGAGGATGTTGCACTGAAAGTGGATCTGAAGGCTCTTGCGAACGATCTTGTCGTCGAGATGCCATATAGTTTTCCATGGATTTTTAAAAGAGATTCCGCACAGACCCTATTGACGACCGTTGTTGAGGATAAAGCCATCGGGAAGGAGTTTGGCATTTTTTTCAGTGATGATAAAATAAAGAAATACGACGCTGTGATATACATCGACCTTGATTCTAAAAGTCTTGTTGGATGTAATGAGACCTTCGGCCTCTCAAAGAAGGATATCGATGATTGGAAGATGTTTGAGAAATATCGTCTTAGAGCTCTTTGCAGACGCAGCAACGTGCTTTACTCAGCATTCACTGTCCGGGAGACGCTTGAGAAGGATATTGCCAAACGTGTTGAGATCATCATTGATAGTGTTAACTAATCAGAATATGGGGGTTGACTGACGGCATCTAAGGAATTGACTGCAGATGTGCAGGTGATGTTAGGGGGCTACCGGAAGGCACTGTTCGCTATGACTGTTCCCCTTCTTATATCTCTTCTAATAGCCCAGGTCAACACTTTTGTCGATACGTTTTGGTGTTCCATGCTCGGATCTTCGGCATTGGCGGCCATAGGTGTCGTATCTTCCTATTATTTCATCATTGTGGGGATCGGTTCCGGTATCGGCATAGGGGTCTCTGCGGTGATCGCGGCGCACATAGCCTGCGATCAGAAAGTCGAAGCCGATCGTACGGCAACCCAGTCTTTGGTATTCATGACGGCCATCGGATTGTTGTGCACTCCAATTTTACTGATAATAGGCGATCCGATCCTTCAGATCGTCGCTTCCGATGCGTTCGGGGATGCGTCAGATTATGCTAGAGCATATTATCTCTGCGCCGCGGTCCTGGTGATACAGGGGATCATGATAGGTATTCTCCGTGGAGAGGGTGCCGCCAAACGTTCTATGATCATCACTGTCCTTACCGCGGTTCTGAACATGATCCTCGATCCATTGTTCGCATTCATTCTTGGAATGGGTATTTCAGGGCTTTCCTGGGCAACGGTTATAGCTACTACTATATCCCTTATCCCGTTCATTTATTGGTATGGGATAAAGACACAGAAAAGTTATGTCGACATCGATTTGAAGGGTTTCAGATTTCATTTCAATTCTATCCGGGAATTTCTTTCGGTCGGGGCCCCGAAGGCATTGGAACTCAACATTATGTGGGGTCTGAATTTCATTCTGTGTTATTTTGCCATGATCTGTGGGGGATCTAATAACGTGGCCGTCTATATGACATCTTGGAAGTTCATCGATCTGATACAGGTCCCTTCAACAGCAATGGGGAGTGCGTTGATCCCGATCTGCTCTGCAGCTTTCGCGATGAGAGATATGAAAAAAGTGCGTGCGGCATATAAACATACTATGATCTGGGCTGTAGCCATAACAACTGCTCTTGCGATCTTCTTGTTTGTATTTTCAGATCAGATCGTGATGATATTTTCGAATAACGGAACATCAAGCCTCCTTATGGGTCCCATGTCCGAGGCGGTCCGTATCTATGTGCTGATCGCAGTGATGTTTGCCGCTATCACAGTTTCATCATCTTTGCTTCAATCTATGATGAAAGCAGACCGTTCTATGTGGAGCACATTGATACGTAACATCGCTCTTGTTGTTTCATTCGGTGCTCTTTGTCATACGACCCCTGTGTTGATGTGGTGGGGATTTGTTGCTTCCGAGCTTTTTGGTCTGATCATTATGTGCGGATGGGCCGAACTCATGTATAGAAAAGAACTCAGATCCATTACAATGGCTTCCCTGTCCTGAGGCCTATTGTATATAGGAATATGAAACAGGATTTGGGCTTACAATCGGCGTTTCTCTAGAACTATAGCACCTCTTGTATCGTCAAATTCCATACGATTCTACATTCTTTTTGACAAATAATGAAGATTTTATCATAATTGTACGTAAAATCCAACTGTAATTTTTTGTTATCTTTAAATACTATTATGAACAAAATGATAATTAAATCATCAGTATCTTTACCTTATTTGTATCCATATTTCTATTAAAAATTAAAACTTTGATACCAATTCTATATAAAGATTTTTATTAGTATAAATTAGATATTGGTTCCGTTCGTCCAATAAGTTAAATACCCCCACTATGATTATAACCCATCCAAGAGCAATCTTGGTGGAGGAAAACAAATGATTGACTACAGCATGGTGGACTTTTCTAAAGTCCTGACACGTTATGACGTCAAGACGCAGATCGTCGAGACGCCTGAACAGGCAGCAGCAAAAATGCTTCCTAAGGATCCCCTTTTCAAGGCAGTTGCCGAAGCGGTCCTTTACAAGAAGATCAAGGAAGTTATACCTGCAATGACTGCTGCAATGAAGCAATACAAGCCCGACGAGGTCATCAACAACGGACTCGTTCCTGGCATTGACGCTGTCGGAAAATTGTACAACGACCACATCTATTATCTTCCTGACATGATGGTTGCAGCCAAAGTCATGGACATCGGAATTAAGATGGCCGAGAAAGAAATGGGTGGAGCTCGTGAGACCAAAGCCACTGTCGTTATGCACGCTGCTGAGGGTGACCCCCACGACATTGGAAAGAACATCGCTGCAGCCATGATGAAAGCCGCAGGCTACAATGTTATCGACATGGGACGTGACGTTCCTGTTGCCAAAGTCATTGATGAAGTTGAGAAAGTAAAGCCTCTCTTCTTCTCCGGAACCGCTCTTATGACCACCACCATGTCCGCATTCCCCG
>CAVHHN010000017.1:0-24390 GCA_963635855.1 Faecalibacterium sp. CAG:74
GACCTGCTTGATGCTTTAGAAGCAGGAAATACCTCAACGATCAAACGGGAATTGGACACCCACTATGCCAAATTCTCTTCATTACTATTGGCTGACGAAGCCAACTACCACGTCATCTTTGCAGCCATTGTTTTCAGTCGGGAAGGAAGATATGAGGTCTCCATCGACCGCGAATCCGGTGATGGGAGACATGATATTCTCATGATAAGCAAATTCCCCAGATATCCGAACATCATGGTAGAGATCAAGAAGGCGAACTCCGAAGACAGTGAAGCTACTGTAGATCATCTGGCACATGAAGCATTGGAACAGATCCAAAAGAAAGATTATTGCAGAGGCCTGAATGGAAAAACCCTCCTGTACGGTATCGCGTTCAAAGCAAAAACTGCCACTGTCCTTCTAGAAGAAATGAGCCTCTAATCAATTATCAAAGTTCCAGGGCCATTGGGAATTGATTCTATGATACCATCGTAGAATATCTATTATATTCGTAAACGGATGGTATCTACGTGAATGCAGGAAAGTTGATCGCGCAGATAGCGGTTCTTGCAATCGTCGTGTGTTGTTGTTACGGGACCATCATTAAGGCTATACCTCTCGACATAACCTCCCCGGAGGATTTATTCCAGGTCAACACCATGGATGTTACCACCCACACCGATGGATTGAATCTGACCGTAGATTTCAAAGGAAGTGTCACATCAGGTCTTCCACAAGACGTGGATAATGTTACCGTGACGATTTCTATTGGTGAAAGAGAAGAAAGGCTGAAACTGACAACGATAGACATAGGGTCGTTAAAAGCTAAAACCACAACAGAGATCACCAAGACAGAGACCATACCAACTTATGCCCTGTTAGCATATGACATAAATGTAGATGAGTCTGGCACTCTGACCGTACCCATGGTTCTCGAATTCACATTCAAATACATGAAGTGGCAGGGATCCTACTTGATCGATATGGGCATTGGTATCGATCAGGACTTCTCTATGGTCACCGGCGCTACAGCCCCGGTTGTGACCAAAGGTGCCGGGCCCAATGACGCCAGGATATCCATCAGCCTTAGCAAAGATGGATCGAACCCTCTCCTGAATGCAATTGTCGACCAACTTAACAACCTTGGTGAAAAGGAATATGTCATGAAGTGTGGAGAGGCTAGTATTTCTTTCAAAACTGACTCTTCTGGAACATCATCCACTGACCTATGGATGGAATTCACAGGCAACGCAAATGATAATGCCGCGAACATCATGAGAACGTACCTCGAAGAGAAAGGAGAACTCACTCTGACCTTTGACGGAAAAGAGTACACACTCGAGAAAGAGAATGCCGAAACATTCCTCTCACTTATCGACAAGATCTACGAGAAGGTGCCTGCATGAGTGATGAGGATGTGGAAAAACTCACCAAAGAGGATAAAAAATACCTCAACAGCAAAAGCAGGATGGTAAAAGCGATAGCATTCTCGATATTGGATTATGTTATTCTCTTTTTCGTGATATTGGCCATTTCGGCATATATAAAGTACGGAAACCTGGATAACTTCGTCGATGACCTCAAGCACCTCTCTGAATGGTTCCACCCGGGAGGGATGGTCTTCAATGCGATCCTTGGTTTTCTACCCATTGTCATACTGAGGAGCATAGGGCAATATTTCGGATCTGGAACATACGGAAAAATGGCATTCGGGATCGGCATGTGTCTAGCGATCGTCCTATGGCTCAACTTGATCATAATGGGTGCATCCCCTTCCATGGACCTTCCTCCGGAATTCGAAGAAATGGGTTTTGATAGTCTGACCATTGGACTGGAAGGCCTTTCGAAGTTCATCACGATGGTCATGCTTTTCAGTATCCTCATACCGATCGGGGAGTTCTACGGAGCCCGTAAGCAACATCTCGCTGCCAAAGAAAAGAAGGAAAGACTGAGAGAAGATTAAGCGAACCTGTGTGCGACACAGGCCACGTTGTGGACCCTTAGTATATCCGCACCGCTTTCAGCAGCAAGGACACATGTATCTGCCGTGGCCTCATCAACATCCTTTTCCGGATAAACATCTTTAAGAAATCTCTTTCTCGAAGGCCCTATGAGAACCGGGTATTTTCCAAGAGAATATTTGGAACTGTTGCGGACCATGTTCATACACTGTTCTGAAGTGGTACCGAACCCGAGTCCGGGATCGAGAATGATGTTCTTTTCTTTCACTCCGGCATCCAATGCACAGTCCACAAGTTCTTTCAGACGTGCAATGACGTTATCGATACCATCCCCTGGCATGAACTTGGTTTTGAATGTTCCAGGGTTCCCGTAACTATTCATCAGAACGATCGGAACATCTAATTCCGCCGCGGTCGAGGCCATCAGGGGATCTGCCAAGGAACTGACATCGTTGATGATATCTGCACCGGCCTCAACGGATGCTCTGGCGACAGATGCCTTCATGGTATCGACCGAGATCGGAACGGAAATGGAATCAGCAAAAGCATTCAATGAGGGGATCAAACGAGCTAATTCTTCGGTCTCGCTTACAGGCGTGGCACCGGGGCGAGTGGATTCGCCACCGATGTCGATGATGTCCGCACCGTCTGCCAATAATGAAAAAACGTGTTCACGGGCAGCTTCGGGATCGTTCCATCTACCGCCATCCGAGAATGAATCGGGAGTGACGTTTAAAATACCCATCAGCGCAGGGCGATCCCCGCGCCGAAAGGAGGAACAGTATGTCAAAGATGCGCATCCACCAATTCCGTCAGGTCCACAACCTTTATCTTACGGTCGCCGACCTGTGCGGAAAGATTCGTAACACAGAAGGGGCAGGTGGTGATCAACAGATCTGCGAACTCTGCCTCATCAAGACGAGTCTCGGCGATCTCAGCAGATTGTTGGGGATAAGCGGCACGTACTCCACCTCCACCTCCACAACAATGACTGAGATTCCTGCTATACTTCATCTCGCGGAAATCGACCTCGGGGAACTTCTTGATGATCTCACGAGGT
Source organism: Faecalibacterium sp. CAG:74 (assembly GCA_963635855.1). Lineage (GTDB taxonomy): Archaea > Thermoplasmatota > Thermoplasmata > Methanomassiliicoccales > Methanomethylophilaceae > Methanomethylophilus. The sequence continues at coordinate 3,001 of CAVHHN010000017.1, forward strand.
GCATCATAGACCTCACAGTGCCTGCCGAGGTGGCAGGGATCATGATAGGTTACAGTGACATTTCCGAGGGAACTCAGCTTGATGTTCTGTCTTGATAGGAACTCGGTCATATGGAGGACCTCGAAAGGCACCTTCACATGTTTGGGATATTCCACTTTGAACATCCTGTAGCATCCCGCACAGGAGAGGACCAGGGTCTTCACACCGAGTTTGGTGATCTCGTCGATGTTCTTCTGGTAGATCTTCACCAGATCGTCCTCGGACCAGCCGACACGACCCATGACCGATCCGCAGCAGATCTCTGGCAAAGTGGTGAATTCAACTCCCAATTTCTTAAGGATGGATAGGGATGCATCCGCGGTCTTGGTCGCTCTGTATGTGGCGGTACAGCCTGCAAAATAGGCGATTGGCGCGTTATGAGGGACAAATCCCTTCTTGGCGAACACCTCTGCCACGGATTCTTTCTCGGCAAAGGGATTGTTGTAGTTCAGAATGTTCTCGCACATCTTCTTGTGCTTGGGTAAAATGTGCCCATTGGCCACAAGGTCTGCACGGGCGAGTTCGATTATGTCCACGATCTTGACCTTGGAAGGGCAACGCCTGACGCAATCCGCACAGGTCGTACAGGTGTACATGCTCTGTACGACCGACGGATCGGCCTCGAGCTGTCCGGTGGCAAGACCGTAGGTCATGACGATACGGCCTCTGGAAAGGTCAGTATCCCAATTGATGACTTTGAAAGATGGGCACACGCTCTTACAGAACCCGCACATGGTGCAGGATGAAAGTGCGTTTTTGATCAAATCGATATTTTTTGTTGTGAACACCGCGCTGTTCATTATAATCACTCCGGGGGACGGGGGATGGTCACACTACCTTCCATGAAGACCATCACTTTGACATCAGGATCTGCCGCAATGGCATCGTCCACGGCCTCTTGGACCGTTTTGTAAGGGGTCATGTTGGCCGACCTGATTATTTCGGGGTCGAGATCGGTGACCGCACAGATCTTGGCCCAGGTGGCGATCTCCGCCATCTTGGCCGCTTTATGGTACCCGAGTTTGTATCCTTTCTTGATGTTGTCGATGACAACGTTGGGGTCTGTCGAAGTGGACAGGAGTTTGAGGAAATTATCACTTCCGGTACCTTCCCTGCATTTGGAGACCATGATGATGGCCCCTCCTTTCTTGAGGGCCCATTTTCCGTTGTCCAATGCTTTCTGGGACTGGTAGAGATCGACATCCATGGGGTATGGTGCCACGCTGACGACGACGTCGGCCCTCTGCGGGATGGGAACGATGAAGACCTCCTCGGCCCATTCGACGGCCTGTGCGAATGCGAGATTAAGGTCACCGGCAGCACATTTGTAGATGTTCTGATGACGGTCCATTACGATCTGTGCGGAGAAGATCTTCTTTCCCTTGACGACCTCGAGGGCGTCCATCATATCCTCATGAACGGGATTTCCGGACAGTGCCAGGGCCTGAGCTTCCATTCCGACCGCCATCTTATGGTTGGCCTCGACGGTGCGATAGGATGCGACCCCTGGGAGGAAGGATTTCCTTCCACCGGTCCATCCTGCAAAGTAGTGAGGCTCGACACTGGTGATGACCATAAGCCGGTCTGCATCGACCGCGATCTTATTGACCTCCATCGGAGTGCCGTTCTTGGAAGTGCCAAGATTTACACATTCGGAGGTCTTTGCATCGTGGACGACGATCCTGTCCCTGAGCTGTTCCAAGTACTTTCCGAAGATGTTCCTGTACTCCTCCTCGGTCGGTGCCCTGTGGGTGCCGGTGGCGATAAGATATCTGGCGGACCTGAGGTCCATCCTGGTGCTGAGTGCTTCGAGGACCGCGGCGGTAGGGGTCGGACGGGTACCGTCATTGACGATGACGACTATGTCCTTTCCACCTTCGAGGAATGACTCTAAAGAAGGATATCCGAAGGGGGTGTCGAGGGCTTTGTTCAATACTTCACTGGTGGGGCCACATACCACATCCTTCGGGTAGTAAGTTCCGGCATAGTTCGCATCGGGAATGGAGACCTTCTGCGATCCGTCCTTACCATATTTGATGTCCACAATCATTTCAATCACCCCGGTTATCCCTTGTCTTCACTTATAATTATTTGCGCGCACACGCGCGTTATTCTACGAATTTCGTATCGGGAAAACGGGAGTATGTGATGTGCCAGATACGAAGACACTGGAAAATATCGAAAACCGTTTTATCGTGAGTTGCAATGTGGCGGATATGGCAACAGTCGGTGAGGTCGGAGAAAGGGCCCTGGTGGAGAGGATCAACAGTATCATCCGCCCCCGTTCCGGACAGACCGTGATCGGCCCTGGTGATGATGCGGCGGTCATCGGAGGGATCACCGACGGCACGGTCGTGATATCCACCGACGTCCTCACCAAAGAACGGCATTTCCCGCCCACGATGACCTTCGAACAATTCGGGTGGAGCTCCGCTGCAGTATGTTTCAGTGATATAGCCAGCATGGGTGCCAGACCGTTAGGGTTCCTCCCTGCTGTCACCATCCCCGAAAACGAGGAAGAATACTCGTTGTACGACCTTATAAGTGGTATCGACCAATGCTGTGAATTCTGCAACACCGATGTGGTCGGAGGGGATACCAAATTCGGCCCACTTGCAGTAGCTGGTACAGCGTTCGGAACCATGGAAGGAAGAAAACCTATGACACGCAAAGGCGCTCTTCCCGGAGATATAGTAGCTGTCACCGGGTCCTTGGGGGAACCAGCCGCCGGATATTATGCTCTTCAGAACGGGATCGAAGATGAGGGTTGTATCTCCACACTCATGGTGCCGCTCCCCCGCATAGAAGATGGGATCAGACTCTCTAAAAGTGGCATCGTTCATTCCTGTATGGACCTGTCCGATGGGCTTTCCAATGCCGCGATCTCCATCTGTGAAGCATCCCATGTGGGAATGGAGATCGAATGGGAATTCCTTCCGGTGTCAGAATCGGCCCGCGACATCCTCACCGAATGTAAATGCGACCTCAAGGACACGGTCACCAGATGGGGTGGGGAATACGAACTGCTCTTTACCTTCGACCCGACCCAGATCCAGAAACTTTACAATGCGGAGATCCCATTCTCCATTATTGGTGTGGTGAACAATGAACCAGGGCCGAGTCTCTGTGACGGCACCACCAGGACCGTGATGAAAGATGGCATTTATTAATCCGAACATGGAGGCATGCCATTATCACGCCGAGGGCGATATTGTCGTTTGCGACCTGTGTCCCCACAGATGTCGCATCCCTGACGGACGTTTCGGACTCTGCAGGTCCCGCAAAAACGAGAATGGAAAACTTATCGCATACAATTACGGCAGGATCTCGACCATGGCGGTGGACCCCATTGAGAAAAAGCCGTTATATCACTTCCACCCCGGAAGCCAGGTGTTCTCGGTGGGCGGGATCGGGTGCAATCTCCGTTGCCAATACTGTCAGAACTACACCATCTCCCAATCACCCATCGGAAAAAAGAGAACGACATACAAATCCCCCGCACAGGTGGTCGAATTCTGTAAACAACAGAACTATCGGCAGATAGCCTTCACATATAACGAACCGTCGATATGGTTCGAGTATATCCGGGACATCGCCGCATTGGATCCGGAACTGGAGATCATCCTCATCACTAACGGTATGATCAACGAGGCCCCTTTGAAAGAACTCTGCGCGATCGCCTCCGCCATGAATGTGGATGTCAAATCCTTCGATGAAGTATTCTACAGGGATATCTGCTCAGGAGATCTGGAAGCGGTCAAGCATGCCTGCGAGGTCGCATATGCGTCAAAGGTCCACCTTGAACTTACTTATCTTGTCATTCCAGGTTACAATGATGACCCAACCCTTGTAGGGAAATTCATCGACTGGGTCATCACACACCTCAGCTCTGATGTGCCGGTCCATTTCACCAGATTCCATCCTGATTACAATATGTTGGACCTGCGTCTGACCTCTGTAGACACCCTTTTGCGCCTGCAGGAACTGGCAGAGAGCAAAGGACTGAATTACGTTTACATCGGAAACGTCATGTCCGAAGAAGGTTCGAACACATACTGTCCCGAATGTGGCGAACTTCTCATCAAAAGGACCGGGTACAAGGTCCAGATCCTGGGTTTGGATGAAGACCGTTGCAGATTCTGTAATGCCCGGACCCATATCATAAGATGAACAACGGACTTCCGAAAAGGACCGTTATCATAAAACCCACTGTCAGGGGAATGATGAACGGTACCATCGGGGTCACCCTTATCTTTTCTCTCCCTTCCTTGCGGAACTGTTCCAAAAGCTCTGGGATGTCCTCGTCCACGGCTTCACAGGAACCTCCACCACAGCATGCCGGTCTTTCCACAGGCCACACGAATCTTTTCTCGACCGTATCCAAAGGTACCTGGTATGTGTGAATGCATGTCCGAATATCCATATCTTGTCCGAGATTCTTCAAGATGCAGAAAATTCCACACCCAATTACCGAGATCACCGATGCGACAAACAATACGGAAAACGAGGGTGCGATGATCAGTCTCAATAACTCTGGCACATTCGTGATCGACCCGAATACCGGGATCGGATAACAAGGAATGACGAATCCGATGGACATCAGACATTTTGCATCCGCGCCCCCACGTACGATACCCAAGATGTAAAAAAGATGATACACACCTCCGAAAAGAACTGCCATTGAGCAAGCTAGGATGAAAGTATCGTGGGGATGAAGGATTATTGAAGTTCCCGCGATCATAATGGAGATGACCTCGAGGATCGGATCTGCCCTTCCAAAACAACCCAATATAGATGCGATGAATAAAGATCCAGATGTTAAAAACATAATAGCTGGAACTGTAGATCCTTCATTGATCAAGATCGAAAAATCAACCAATAGGCCGACACCGGCGATGAGCACCCAATGAACATCAGAGACCTCTCTTGACCTGTGGTCCGAATATGAGGCAGAACATAACACCAGAAAGGTAACAATGATACTAGCTACAACGAGCAGATCTTCCATGGACATAAGGGTCTCTTGCAAAACGGACTATTAAAACCGGAGACTACAGTTAGCTGAGTTAGAAAAGATCCGCCCGGCAGAGGCCGGACGGAAAGGGTTTCAAGAACTGCGGGGGATGACCTTCGCAGTGGTGTTTCCGCGAAGTTCAGGTTCAGCTTCATGAACGACGATCTGTGCATAGTCGATGTTGATACCGTTCTCGTTGAACTTCTGAATGATATCCTGCCTGATCTGACCGGATACGGAATACTGGTTGTTGTAGTCATCCACATAGAATCCCATCTTGATGATGAGGTTGTCATCACCGAAGGCGTCAAGCCTGGTGTATGGACGACTGACGGAACCGTCGGAAACAACATGGGGGTTCTGTGATGCCGCTTCCTGGATCAAAGAACGTGCAAGGTTGACATCAGTGCCATAGGAGACCTCGGTGGACAGGTAGACCTTCCACATGAGGGTCTCACGGGTCATGTTCCTGATCTTGGAGGTGGTGATTGTGCTGTTAGGCATGATGTTGACATCGGTGTTGTCCCAGTTCGCAAGGAAAGTGTTCATGACGTTGACCTTCTTTACCACAAAGATGGTCGAGTCGGTACCGACAGTGATGATGTCGCCCTTCTTGAACGGCCTGGTGACAAGGATCTCCAAACCAGCGAAGAACTGCTTGAGGACATCCTGTGCACCCATCGAAATTCCCAAGGATACAAGTCCGGCGGAGGTGATTATGGCTCCGAGGTCGAATCCCAACAGACTCATCAAGAGCATGATCGTGACGATCGAAAGGACGATCTCTCCGATGTACATGAACAACGGACGGAAACTATCGAAATCCATACGTTTCTCATCCATCTCATAATCCGCGGCCCTTGATACAATTCTGTTGATGACCGAGTTGATGATCAGTTTATAGAGCTGCCAGGCGACGAACGCACCGACGATTATGTAGGAGAAGTAGAAGATCTTATTGACAACATCGATAAGTTCCTCATTTGAACCGAAAATACGGAGGATCTGTCCGATGACCCAAAGCCAGATGATGAACTGTGCAAGACGATAGAGAAGTTTCTTAAGGGCCGGCCTGTCAGGATCGTCCTTCTTCATCACGATCCTCGAACAGAGCGGGACCGCGATGAACATGACGACATATCCGAACGCAAGAAGACCAAAGAAGGAGATGACTCCAGTGACCCAGATATTTCCAAGAACTCCGTCGAAGTTGTTGGGGAAGATGCCAAAGAACTTATTGTATTTCTCGGAGGTCAGGTTGGAAGTGACATTGAGAGTGACATTGAACGAACCTTCCTCATAAGTATCAGGATTGGTGGGATCATAGGTCTCATCGGTGCTTCTGATGGTGATCTTTAGATCCGAATCCCCCTGGTGGGCATATCCATCAGCGGCGAGGGTCAATGTCACCAAGACATTAGTTTTACTGTTCAAGGACGTCCAACTGGTGCCTGTAGTGCCGAATTTAATGCTACTGACCGTTACGTCAGAGTTCCCTGGTGTCGCCATGATATGAACATACTTGCTAGAAGTGTCCGTATTCGCAATATAAAAAGAGACTGTGCTCGAAGATCCTGCAGAGATCTTTACGCTGCCGCCATCATAAACGTAGCTTATTCCGGGAGTGATCTCTTTAGCTTCGGAATTATCCGAAAGCATCGGGACCATAGCGACCGAGAACAAGACGAACGCCGATAGCAGGACCGTGTAATAACTAGTCCGTTTAGTCAACATGTTCGGGTACTTGGAAAAAGCATATTTGTAAGTTCGCTTTGGTCTAGCATGATACCCACCATCTCATGTCGGGATATCGACCTTTTCGATGGATCCTCCTACAACGTAGCTCCATTCAAGTAAATTAGTATATCGTAGCTCCATTGAGGTAAATCGTAAACTTACTACTGAATACCCGTTTAATCGAATTTCAAAATAAGGAAATCGTAGATTATTCCATTGATTTATATATACATCCGCACTACTCCGCATGTTATCAAGCGGGTGTGATTATGATCGACAATCTCGACAAGCGTATCCTTGAGATCATGAAGAAAGATTCCAGATGCCCTTATGTGGAAATAGCTGACAAATTGAGCGTTTCCGAAGGGACTGTACGCAGCAGGGTGCACAGGATGACCGAGGATGGGATCATCCGCGGTTTCACCATCAAGACCAGTTCCAAGAACGTCAAAGCCCTGGTCGAGGTCAAGATCGACGTGAACACCGACACCGAGGCCATCGCAAAGGAACTTTCAACCTACGATGGGGTGACAGAGGTGTTCGAGGTCACAGGGGACCAGGATATCATCGCCATCGTCGATGTCGAATCGTCCCAGAGTCTGAACGAGATCATCGAAAGAGTGCGCAGATACGACAATGTTCTCAGCACCAGGACCCGCCTTATCCTGAAGGAGCATTTTGGAGAGAATTAAGATGTTTAAAGGAACTGGAACTGCACTTGTGACCCCTATGAACAAGGATGGTACGGTCAATGAGGAGGCCCTGAGGAGACTCGTGGACTTCCAAGAAGAGAACGGGGTGGACATGCTCCTCCCCTGCGGATCGACCGGAGAGGCCGCCACCCTCACGACCGAAGAACACATCCGTGTGATCGAAACGGTCATCGATCAGGCAAAGAAGGCCAAGGTCGTTGCCGGTGCAGGCAGTAACTGCACCAGGGAAGCTGTGGAACTTACCAAGAAGGCGGCAGACCTCGGAGCGGACGGGATACTTTCGATATCTCCCTATTATGTGAAACCGACCCAGGACGGGATCTACCTTCACTACAAGGCGATCGCCGAATCTGCCGACATACCGATCATCGTGTACAATGTGCCAGGAAGGACAGGTAGCAACATCACCGCAGAGACGGAGATCCGCCTCGGGGGAATTCCGAACATCGCTGGAGTGAAAGAGGCCAGCGGAGATATAGAACAGGTAAAGAAGATCCTGAAGGGAAAACCCGAGGGATTCTCGGTCCTGTCCGGTGACGATGCCATGACCTATGATATCATGTGCGCAGGCGGTAGCGGAGTGTTCTCCGTTGTATCCAACTTCCTTCCCAAAGAAGTGTCCAAAATGACGAATTATCTGATGGAAGGGAAGAACACCCAGGCGAAGGAGATCCATGACAAACTCATGCCTATCTTCAAAGGGGTTTTCATCGAATCGAACCCGATACCGGTCAAGTATGTGATGTCCAAGATGGGATTCGGCACCAACTCTCCCAGACTTCCGCTCACCCCGCTCACAGAAGGGTCCAGGGTCAAACTGGACGAGCTCCTGGCACAGTACGGTCTGTGAGTTCCATACAAATTTTCAATGATGAAATATCCACAATCAGAGGCATATAATGATCACAGTCATGAAATTCGGCGGCACCTCGGTAGGTTCCGTCGAAGCACTTCAAAGAGTGGCAAAAATAGTTGCCAACACCAAAGGCGACAAGGTCGTCGTCACCTCGGCCATGTCCGGAATCACGAATTTCCTCGTGGCCTGCTGCGAAAATCTCCAGGAAATGAGGGAGGAAACGCTGAATTCGTTCGAAAGCAAGCACCTGACGGTAGCTAGAGCCCTTTTCGACGACAAACAATATGAAGGATTCCTCAAAGAGTTCACACCCCGTATGGAGGCGTTCAAGAAACTTCTCTTCGACGAGAAGGCCATGAGCTCCAGGTACTACAAGGACAACGTGACATCTCAGGGAGAACGCTTCAGTTCTCTCCTGCTGTGCCATGTGCTCAGGTCCATGGGCTTCAGATCGGTCGCACTCACCAGCGAAGACTGCGGTATTATCGCTGTCGGACATCCCCTCAGCGGCAACGCGGACCTTCGCATGACCGAGACCCAGATGGGTGTGAATGTGCTCCCCTATCTCGCACAGGGAACCATTCCTGTGATCACCGGATTCTACGGTGTCACCCAGAAGGGCGAACCGCTCACTTTCGGCAGGGGAGGTTCCGACTACGCCGCCGCGGTCGTGGCCAACGCCATGAACGCAGATATGCTGGAGATCTGGACCGACGTGGACGGATTCATGTCCGCGGACCCCAGAGTGGTCAGTGCCGCGGTGAAGATCGATGAGATGTCCTATGCGGAAGCGGCGGAACTTGCCTATTTCGGTGCCAAGGTCCTCCACCCCCGTACCATCGAACCGGTCAGGAAAAAACACATCCCCCTCAAGGTCAGGAATTCGTTCAAGCCTGAGGAAAGGGGTACCCTCATATCCCGTTACAGAGAGAACAACCACGAACTCCTGAGAAGCGTTGCCGCCAAGAGCGATCTTTCCATCATAAGTATCAGCTCTCCCGAGATCGCCTACCGCCCGGACATTGTGTCGAAGATACTCAGCAAGATCTCCGAGAACGATGATGCCATCTACTCGATCTCCACCTCCCTTTCCAATGTTGCGTTCCTCATCCACAACAATGATGTGAAAAATACCTTAATGAAACTCAACGAACTCGACAGCGAGGATGTCGAGAAGATCGATGTGACCTCCGATGTCGCCCTCATCTGCTGTGTCGGTGATGAACTCATGAGCAAGAACGGCGCATGCGGGGACATCTTCGGTGCTGTGAAAGCGGCCGGAGCCAATATCAATATGATCTCCGAGGGCGCCTCCGCCGTGGCCATCAACTTCGTGGTGTCCAACGGAGATGCACTCCCGGTGATCAAGATACTTCACCAAAAATTCGTAGAGGGTGAGAACTGATGACAATGAGAGATTTCGAGAGCAAGGACGGTAAGATGATCTTCGGCGGAATGAATGTTGAGGACATTGCCAATGAGTTCGGCACTCCCTGCTATGTCAATGATGAACAACGTATCCGGGAGAACTATCGCAACCTCCACAAAGCGTTCAACCGCTACATGGACACTACTATCCATTATGCGTGCAAGGCGAACACCAGTCTCGCTGTTCTGAAGATCCTCGAACAGGAAGGTTCCGGGATCGACGCGGTCTCCATCGGAGAGATCAAGACCTGTTTGAAAGCAGGGTTCACTCCCGACCGCATCATGTACACCGGCGTCTTCGTTAGCACTGAAGAACTCAAACAGGTGGTCGAAACCGGCGTCATGATCAACCTTGATTCCATCTCCGAGATGGAACGTCTTGCCGAGATCAAACCTGGAGCTAAAATATCCTTCAGAATCACCCCCGGCATCGGTTCGGGACATGGAGAAAAAGTTATCACCGGGAACAAAGGAGCCAAATTCGGTATCCCCAAGGAGAAGGTCGTCGAAACATACCTCAGGGCCCAGGACCTGGGTCTGGAACCCATAGGTATCCACGCACACATCGGTTCCGGCGGACAGTCCGTGGAACCTTTCGTGGAAGAGGCAGAGGTCCTTTCGGGACTCATCAACCAGCTTTCCGAAGCTGGCATCGACCTGGAATTTGTGGATATAGGTGGAGGGATCGGAGTTCCATACAAACCCAACGAGGACGAGATGGACCTCGGGGAGTTCGCTTCCCAGGTCACCGATGTGTTCCAGATGGACACCGATGTCAAGAAACTCATCATCGAACCCGGTAGGTACATAGTATGTGACGCATGCGTATTGCTGACCAGTTGTACCGATGTCAAGGACACCGGTGTGAAGAAGTACATAGGTGTCGACGCGGGATTCAACACCCTTATCAGGCCGGCCATGTACGATTCTTATCACTACATACAGAACGGAAGCAAGTTCGGCAAGGCCTGTACTGGAAGATACGACATCGCCGGCCCCCTCTGCGAATCCGGAGATTATCTGGGACATGACCGGGTCATGCCGGAACCGGACGAGGGTGATGTTATAGTGGTCTACAACGCAGGCGCCTATGGATACTCCATGAGCAGCAACTACAACTCGAGGCCGCTCTGTGCGGAGGTCCTGGTAAATGACGGAAAAGCAGAGCTCATCCGTGCCAAACAGGACATCGAAGATCTGTGGAAGTATCAGTCCATACCCAAGAGGCTTCAGCAATGAAATTCTGGAAATACCAAGGTCTGGGAAACGACTTCGTGGTCGTGGATGGAATATCCCAGCATCTCGATATCGATACCGACTGGTGCGTAAAGGTCTGCGACCGTCACTTCGGGATCGGTGCCGACGGTGTGCTTTACATCATGCCTGGTGAGGATGGGTGCGACCTCACGATGAGGGTCATCAATTCCGACGGGTCCGAAGCGGAGATGTGCGGAAATGGGATAAGATGTGTCGCAAAACACGCACGCGACCAAGGAATCGTCGATAGGGACAGGTTCACAGTCCACACCGGTCGCGGCACCCTTACCGCCGATGTGTTCAAAGGTGATGATGGAAAGGTCTCCACGGTCAGGATCGATATGGGTGCCCCTATTCTGGAAGGAAGAGAGATCCCAATAAACTTCGACGGCCGTTTCATCGATGAACCCTTCTATGTGGATGGAGTTAAATTCCGTGCCAATGCGGTATCTATGGGCAATCCTCACTTCATCACCTTCGACGACATCGGAGAAGCGAACGTGAAAAGACTCGGCCCCGTTCTGGAAAGTTATACTTCATTCTTCCCTCGCAAAACGAATGTGGAGTTCTGTAAGATCGAGGATGGGAAGATATACATCACAGTTTACGAAAGAGGTGCCGCATGGACCCTTGCCTGCGGGACCGGTGCCTGTGCGACCACTGTCGCGGCCGCTCTCAGCGGAAAGGTGCCGTTCGACAGACCCATCGATGTGCACCTCCCCGGAGGATGGCTCAAGATCACCGTCGACAGCAAACTCGGGTATGTCCTCATGGAAGGACCTGCAGAGCTTGTGTTCGAAGGAAACATTCAGTGAATCAGAAGGAATCAACATGGCAAAATACTCTCAGGCGGAAAGACTTCAGAAACTTCCGCCATATCTGTTCGTAATGCTAGAGGAACTCGCGGCCCAGAAGAAGGCCGAGGGTGTCAAGATGATCGATTTCGGGATCGGTGATCCCGACCTCCCCTGTCCGAAAGAGGTGCTCGACGCCATGGACAAGGCCGCCCGTGTCAACGAGAACCAGAAATATTCTTCGTCCAAAGGTGAGAGGGACCTCAGGGTCGCTGTCGCCGAATACTACAAGAAAAGGTTCAACGTCAAGATAGATCCAGACAAAAATGTCTGTATAACAATAGGGTCCAAAGAAGGTATCTTCAATATTGCGCAAGCGTTTGTGAACGAAGGCGAGAAGATAGTCGCACCCGCACCCGGATATCCGGTGTACTCCGGGGCGGCCACCCTGTTCAACAATGCGGTCTGCGACAAGGTCAAGCTCAAGGCAGAGAACGACTGGCTCCTGGACCTGAAAGAGGCCCCCGAGGATGCGAGACTGCTTTATCTGAACTATCCGAACAATCCCACCGGAGCCTGTGCCGACCTTGACTATGTCAAAAAAGCATATGATTGGTGCGGAAAGCACGGAAGTATCTTCGCATATGATAATGCGTACTGTGAGATGACCTTCGACGGATATAGAGCACCTTCCGTCCTCCAGGCAGGTATGGATGCAATAGAGTTCGGATCCTTCTCGAAGACCTTCTGCATGACCGGATTCAGGCTTGGATTTGCAGTGGGAAATGAGGACCTGGTGGCCGGACTTGCCAAATGTAAAGGGCAGATCGATTCCGGTGCACCAATCTTCATCCAAAAGGCCGGTATTGCCGCATTGGAGATGTATAACGATAAGGGTTATCTGACTGGCACGGCCAAAGAGAACAACGACGAGTTCGGAGAAAGAAGAAGGGTTCTTATCGAAGGACTCAACGAACTCGGATATGAGTGCAAGATGACCAGAGGAACGTTCTACGTCTGGTTCGATTGTGGAAAGTCGTCGATGGAGTTCACCAAGGACATGATCGATAAAGGTATCATCGTCACCCCCGGTACCGGATTCGGTGGAGAGGATGGATACATCCGTATGGCGGTCACCAGGAACATTGATTCCATTCAGGAAGCACTCCGTAGAATGGGAAAAAAGAACGACTGAAACTTGTTTAACGGGGGCAACCCCGATTTCTAAACTTATTTGCTGGCACTTTTTTTAGGACGGGAATGAACTGGGTCTGCCAAGATCGATCATCGGAGTTCACAAGATTTTATACTCGGTGGATTCGACCCACATGATTTTAACTTGTGGAACCCACCTTACATTTAGTCAAATAAAAACAGAGAAAGATGTTACAGTGTGCTTAGAGCGCATTGAAATCAATGGGGACACTGAGGCATAAAGCCCCAGTAAATGGTTTAAAAGCTCATTCGGAGACGGTTAACTTATGCCTTCTCAGTAGCAGTGAACATGACGGTAAGTTCTTTGGTAGTGCCCTCTGAGTACTCGGCAACTGCTTTCTCCACTTTATCTGCATCGGCAAAATTGCCAAAAATACCACCGGTGAGGGCACCAGTGAATGTGACAGTGTATTCTACTTTGTAAACAGTATTTCCACTAAGGGTATAGGAAACGTTTCCAGTAGTTGTATCAGGATCGACTGAGGTCTTGGCTTCGACATCAGTGATTGTTATCTTCTGCTCCTTGATTGCTATTTGACCCTTATAACTGTCAAGTTTGATTAACTGGATCTTCGGCTCGGCCATAGTGAATTGTTTTTCAGTAGCAATTGTAGAACTGGTATCCTTAAGGTCGGTCTTTATGTACAGATAGGTATAGAACTTGGCTTCAAGAGATTCATCGACCTTTGCCACACACGGTGTCTTTGAATCACTAGTTCTGTCAGTTTGGGTGTACACTTTGAACAAATTAGAAGTGTCGATCTGCAACACACCGGATGGAGTGGTTGCTTTTTCATCACTATACATATCAATTACAACATAATTGCCTGCGATGTCCCCATTTCCAGAGACCGAGGTAGCATATGAAGCGTAAGCGGCACCAGTTAGTGCGACCGCACAGAGCATAATAACAACAAGAGGTGCAAGATACTTCTTCTTGGAACTCTCATTTTCTATGTAATCGGTAGTCATATCTCATATCTCCTTCAGAGTTAAACGATACGCGTTTCACTCAAAATTGGTACCCTTTCCGTCAAGAACATATATATATATACCGGAGACAGAAAATAGACTACTTTAAAATTGATTTTGAGTAACCACACAAAACTTACTTAGTGTGGTTCCAATCTTTTAATTCATAAGAGTATCTGGGGCGTTGTGCCCCAGATAGTAAATGGTTTGTCCACCGAACCAATGTCCGTGAAATTTAATTTTATTCAGATTACTAAAGTCATCGGTTCATTACAGAAATCCTCAGATTATCAGGGAGCTGATACTTCTTCAGCACTGAGGGTGATTACCAAATGACTAGTCTTGAGTGCATTTACGGCTTGAACCAAACCAGAACTCTCGTCACCGAACTCTGAATAAGAACCATAAATACCATCTGGAGTTCCTTCACTTTCCGTTGCAGTTCCTCCGATGACATTACAGGTGATTGTAACTTTACATAGATCGCCACCATCCAGAACTGTAACCGTTGTGCTCTTCGTTGTCGAATAAATTGTGGTGATTTTCATATCACTGAATGTTAAACTGCCCGCATTATCAGCTTTCTTATATTCTCCCTGTGTGACAGTTAAGTTAAATGTTTTGCCAGACAGATCAGTGTTGATTTTGACGTAAATTTCGAAAGTGATTTCGGTTTTATCCACGTGAGCTACATACTCGTCTGAATCTCCAGTTTTATCAGTAGTGGTGTATACTTTTATCTGCTCGGAGTTTGTAGCAAGGGGGATATCGGTTTGTACACCCCCCTTCTCATCATATATGTCGAGAACAGCATACTTGCCTGCAATATCTCCGTTTCCGGTGACCGAGGTGGCATATGCCGCATAAGCCGCACCAGTAAGCGCGACCGCACAGAGCATAATGACGACGAGAGGTGCAAGATATTTCTTCTTGGAGCTCTCATTCTCCATGTAATTTGTAGTCATATCTCATATCTCCTTCAAAGTTCAACGTTATACGTTTCACTCAAAATTGGTACCTTTTCCATCTGGAATAATATATATCTGCCGCCGACAGAACATAGACTACTCTAAAAAATCAATTGTTGTATCTATCACAGAGGTTTGGTGTATAAACCGTTTCTAATCAAAAAGAAGCCCATAGAGAACGATATCCCATGCAGTAGAATGAAAGAGACGGTTGACCTTGTAACTAATGGTACCTCTCTTACGATACTGCTTGATCGGCCTGCATTTCGTGTCTTTAGTATTTAGATTCGTAATGAGTTACAAAATCATCCTCTTTCTGAAACACTCATCGGATGAATGATAAATGACCGGGGATCTCCCCCGGATCACTGACCATTCCCAAACTTCGATCTTGAATGTTCCAGAGCCACAATAACAGGCAGTGGATCTTTCAACAAAAAGGTCTCAAGTGCCCCACCGCCGGTACTGACATAGGACATCGAATCGGCAAGGTCGAACCTCTCCGCGGCGGCAGATGTATGGCCCCCTCCGAGGACCGAAAGTCCCCCACTGCTGACCATGGCCGCCATGATGGCTTTTGTACCATTCTCGAACCCGTCCTTCTCGAACATCCCTGCAGGGCCGGACATGAAGGAGGTCTTGGAACCTTCGAGGACCTTTCTGAACTTCTCGATGGATTGATCCCCGATATCAAGGGCCGCACCGGCATTGGCCATATCACCGATGTTGACACTGACCCTCTTTCCATCTTTCTCAACGGCCACGTCGGAAGGAAGAAGGATCCTCTGACCGTATTTTGACATGACATCCTGGGCCTTCTTGAAGTTCTCTTCGGTAAGTTCCTCCTGCAGAGGGACCTTGGATGCCTCTCCGATATCCACTCCCCTTGCCATAAGGAACGCATTTCCGGCCAGGCCCACGACGATCACTGTGTCAGCGGTATTGCTTCCGAGGACACGGTCGATCATAAGAGGTACATCTCCGAACTTGGCACCTCCAAGGATGAACACTGAAGGCCTGCGAGGATTGTTGAAAATGGTCTCGAGAGCATACATCTCTTTGGCCATCAAACGACCGGAGGCCGAAGGAAGCCTATCCTCGAAACCAACGAGAGAACATTGGGACCGGTGGGCGGCACCGAACGCATCACAAACATAAAGGTCGAACAAAGGGGCCAAAGTGGTCACGATCTCCCCATTTGCATGCTCTTCCATAGGAAGGTTCTTGCTTTCGGAATCGAGCTGACGTACATTTCCGAGAAGAAGTATCTCCCCTTCCTTCAGATCGCCTATCGCCTTTTTGGCATCGTCACCTAATACATCATCCACATATTTCACGGGAGTGTTGAGGTTCTTGGAAAGCAAAGCGGCATGCTGGGACAGGTCGGTGAAATCCCATTTTCCCTTTCTGCTCTGATGTGCCAGAACAACTAATTTCGCCTTTTTTCCGAGAAGTTCCCTGATGGTGGGGACGACCGCACGGATCCTCGAATCATTGATTATCTTGAGGGTCTTCTTGTCCATCGGACAGTTGATATCCACCCTGAGAAGGACCTTCTTCCCCTTGTAATTGAAATCACCGAGTGTGTTGTATGAACCCATGTCCGACCCTCAGTGATCGATGCCCAGGGCCTTGTTGGTCTTGGCGACAGATTCCTCACGTTCCATCATCTTACACATGGACCTGATACAATCGATGTTCTCAGGGATGACGTCGGACTCCTGGTGGACGGCCTGGTAGTAGTAAAGGGTGTCCCCGACCACTTTGACCCCGTCGGACCAGATGCAGATCTCATACATATCGGACCTGGACCTTCCGAGCTCTCTTGCAAGTTCCATGACCTGGGCGGTGGATTTGATCCCATCCTTCGAAGATATCAGGCAGACACGAGGTGCTTTCTTGAAAAGATCGAGGACCTCTTCGGTGGTTACTTCTTTGGAAAGTTTCACCACAACAGCTTGAATATGCATGAGAGTGGTGGAACATTTGATCGCCATGGAAGTGATGTCGAGCCACGGGAGGATGCTCTTGACGTCCAGACCATGGTGGGTAGGTAACGATACGGAAGGTTCGAGCGCGTTGACGGGACCGACCTTGCTGTCTCCAGGATCCGCCGCCCTCCTTACAATGGTAACGTAGGCGTTCTGAATCTTGTATTCCCTGTCAAGCAGACTGAGGGTCCTGAGCAGACCGGTGGTGTTGCAGGAGACGACACGGGAGAACTGGACCCCCCAGGATTCCTTGTAATTTGCAGTGGAATTGAAAGAGACCCCGGTCAGACCGTGCTCCTCCCCGCCCTGGAAGATGCCTTTTACACCGGCCGCCTGATATTTGGCCTTGTATTCCTCTCCGAAATCCCCGGGAGTACAATCGACCATGATGTCGACCTTTCCGATGAGGTCATCGATGGTCCCACCGACCTTGATGCCTGCCTTGTCGAACTTCTCGATGCTCTCGGCCGGAACATATATCGGAATGCCTGCCGCGGCAGCGGTCTTCGCCTCGAATGTGGGGCGGGTCTTGGTGATCCCGACCAGCTCCATGTCATCCTGCATGCTCACCGCGGTGGCGACCCTTTTTCCGATCGTTCCGTATCCGTTGACTCCGACCTTTACTTTAACCATGGATTTCACTGGAATTCCGTATCCTCTTACGATTAATAATGGTTGCCCGATTGATGTTCACCTGGAACCACCCTGTGAATAAAGGTCTGGAACATCCGAAACACAGTTCCCCGGACCGGTCGGCAGACCATCATTTATCTAATAGCTATCCATTTCTTGAGCATAGGTTGATTGTATGAAAGGATCCAAAGCGCTGCTCCAAATGCTTGAGGACAGGGGCGTGACCGACGTCTTCGGTTACCCCGGTGCCACCGTCATTCCGATTTACGACGAGTTTCTCGATTCCGGTGTCAGGCACATCCTTGTAAGGCACGAGCAGTGCGCGGCCCATATGGCCGATGGGTTCGCTAGGGCCACCGGAACGCCCGGGGTCTGTCTCGCCACCAGCGGACCGGGTACCACCAATCTGGTCACCGGAATAGCCACCGCCTATGCGGATTCAGTGCCGATGATCGCTCTGACCGGACAGGTCGGGACCAACTTCCTGGGCGCCGAAGCCTTCCAAGAAGTGGACTCGTACAGTCTCATGATGCCGGTCACCAAACATAACTTCAGGGTCCTGGACCCGGAAAGGTTGCCCCATGCCATCAATGAAGGCTGGAAGATCTGCCAGATGGGCAGACCGGGGCCGGTCCACATCGACATGCCGGTGGACCAGATCAATTCCGATATAGATGAGGACCTGCTCACAAAGGAATGGGGCATCAAAGACCCTGTCACCGACACCTCCCGTATATCGGATGCTGCGATGCTGATCAGAAATGCAGAACGTCCCATCCTTCTGATCGGAGGGGGAGCCATCAATGCATCCGAAGAGATCGTGAGGCTGGCGGAGTTCGCGAACATCCCCGTCGTCACCACCTTGATGAGCCTGGGCATCGTACCATCGGGACATCCCCTCAACATGGGGCCACTGGGTATGCACGGAAGGATGGGTGCGCTCGACCTGTTCCAATCTTCCGACCTCATCATCGCCATCGGGACCAAGTTCTCGGACAGGACGTACAATCCGCACACCATGCCTGCGGAGAACTGCAAGGTCATTCAGATCGATGTTGACAGTACACAGTTCGGAAAGAGCAGAAGGCCCTCGGTGGACATCCTTTGCGATGCGAAAAAAGGTACCCAACTGTTGCTTGATGCACTGAAAGGTTACAATAGCTGTCATTCCGAGTGGGATGAAAGATACGCCAAACTAAGGAAGAGATGTCAGTGCAGTTTCGATATCGACACAGACCCCATCGCACCGCAGAAGGTCATGTGTGAGATCAACAAACTGCTCGACGGAGATGTGATCGTGACTACCGATGTCGGACAGAACCAGATGTGGTCCATGCACTGCCTCGATATCAGAAGACCCAGACAATACATCACATCGGGTTCGTTCGGTACCATGGGCTTCGGACTTCCCTCCGCCCTGGGGGCCAAGGTCGCAAAACCGGATTCGAAGGTCATCACCATCGTCGGAGACGGTGGTCTGCAGATGGTATGCCAAGAACTTGCCACTTCGGTGGCAGAAGATATCCCGGTCACCATCGTCCTCCTCAACAACGGATGGTTGGGAATGGTCAGACAGTGGCAGAAACTGTTTTGGGACAAGAGGTACAGCGGAACCCTCCTGAAGGCCGATCCGGACTTCGTCAAATTGGCCGAATCCTTCGGCGCATGGGGGATACATGTGGAAAAGTCCAGTGATATCGGAGATGCCCTGAAACAGGCGATGGGTTCCGACACCACCTGTCTGGTCGACATCCATACCAACCCCGAAGAAGATATCTGCCCCATGATCCTTGCCGACCCCAACGTCCCCATTGTGAAGGGAAGATGTCAGTACTAAGATCGAAGCTCTTATATCTGGGTCTTGGCAGAGAATTTCTCTGCCAAGACCGTATCTTTTTACAGGAACGTCCGCCGACGGGCCACATCATTCTTAATAATTGCATTGCGTTGTAGGCCCGATTATAATGAAAGGTTCAAGGGCGTTACTCAAAATGCTGGAGGACAGGAACGTCGAGACCATGTTCGGATACCCTGGCGGTGCCGTCATCCCCATCTATGACGAGATCAGGGATTCTTCTATCAGACATGTCCTGGTCAGGCATGAACAGTGTGCCGCGCATGCCGCGGACGGATTCGCACGCGCATCTGGGAAGACAGGGGTCTGTCTGTCCACCAGTGGACCCGGTGCCACCAACATGGTGACCGGAATAGCCACCGCCTATGCGGATTCCATTCCGATGTTGGCACTCACGGGACAGGTCGGTTCCAAGGTACTGGGGTCCGAAGCATTCCAGGAAGTGGATGCATACAGCCTTATGATGTCCGTCACCAAGCACAACTTCCGTGTCACAGATGTGAAAAGACTTCCGCATGCCATCAACGAGGCATGGAAGATCGCCCAATCCGGCAGACCGGGACCTGTGCATGTGGACCTTCCGGTCGACCAGATCAACGCCCAGGTCGACGAATCCCTGTTATCCCAGGAATTCTGGATCAAGGAAGTGACAGAGGATATCTCCGGCATCCCTGTTGCGGCCGCCCTGATCAAAGAGTCCCACAGACCTGTCATAATGGCAGGTGGTGGAGTGATCTCCGCCGAAGCCTCGGAAGAACTTATCAGATTGGCCGAACACATCTCCGCCCCGGTCGTCACCCCTATGATGGGTATCGGTTCCATTCCAACCCAACATCCCCTCAACATGGGCCCATTGGGAATGCACGGAAGGATCTGCGCCAAAGAAGCATTCTCCGATGCCGACCTCATCATCGCGATAGGAACCAAATTCTCGGACAGGACCTACAGCCCCCACACCGCCCCCAATATGAAGTGCCAGGTCATCCAGATCGATATCGATGGCACACAGTTCGGTAAGAGCAACAGGGGAACTGTGAACATCAAATGTGATGCGAAGAAGGCCCTTAAACTCCTGCTCGATGCGGTCGGTACCGCCCCCCACGACCAATGGGCGAGGAAAGCAAAGGAGTTCAAACAGCGCAGAAATGTGGATTTCAATTATTTCACACACCCGATCATCCCCCAGAAAGTGATGTGGGAACTGAACAAGTTCATTGATGATGATACTATCATCACCACCGATGTCGGACAGAACCAGATGTGGGCCATGCACTATCTTGATATCAAGAGGCCCAGGCAGTTCATCTCATCCGGTTCCTTCGGGACCATGGGCTTCGGTCTCCCCTCCGCGATCGGTGCCAAGGCGGCCCGGCCCGACTGCCGTGTGGCGGCCATCACCGGTGACGGAGGGCTGCAGATGGTCATCCAGGAGCTGGCGACATCGGTGGCCGAAAACCTCCCAGTGGTCATCGTGCTGCTCAACAACGGATGGCTGGGAATGGTCAAACAATGGCAGAAATTATTCTGGGACAAGAGATATTCCGAGACCTATCTCGAAGACGATCCGGATTTCGTGCAGATCGCCAAAGCATACCGTGCCGAAGGCGTGACGGTGGAACGTGCAGGGGAAGTAGGAGATGCGTTGAAGTATGCGTTCGACTGCGGAAAGACCTGCATCGTGGACATCCACGTCGATCCCGAAGAGGATATCCTTCCGATGTTACCTCCGGACCCCAAGATCCCGCCCATCGAAGGTCGCTGCAAATACTGACCCTGTAAAGGGTCAGCAGACCATTTTGAGGGGTTCCATTAAAATCATGCTGTCAACATCCGACCTATTTCGTTCTGACCGAATTCGAAACGTTGAACGCTGCCGCAGTGAACAGAGCACATTTTTCTCTGCGGTTGTCTAACCTTT
>CAVHHN010000018.1:0-24102 GCA_963635855.1 Faecalibacterium sp. CAG:74
ACTCCGATCGGAATCATCAGTTTTTGCTCGCCCTCGGCCATACTTGGTATATTGTGTTTATGACTATAAAGAAGACGTTATTCGATACCGTTAGATGTTTTAGAAAGAAGTGCCCATTGAAACCACATCTCAATAACTTGATCTCAAGGTCAGCCCTTACATTTTTAGATTAGATTTTTTTGATCTTCTAGGAGGGGTTCTGAACAGTTTCACTCATGGAAGGTTAGACAACAGCAGAAGAAATGTGCTCAGCTCCTGTGGCAGCGTCCAACATTTCGAATTCGATTAGATCGAAATTAGGTTGGTTTGACAGCATGATTTCAATGGAACCTATTTGTCTTAATTCTGTCTAATCAACCGTTATATATTGGGCATGGCGAATCACGTGCATTCATTGAGCTGCTTTGATTAGGTGTGCATATGAAACTCATCAAACAATTATCTGTAGCCCTTTTGGTTCTAAGCATGATTTTTACCACTTTGATCGTGCCTGGGGGGGGGGGGAAGTTGCTTCTGCAAACACTTCTTCCAGTACCAATACAGACCAAGTTACATTGATATGTAAGTTAGATGGCAACGTTATTGGAACGAGATATTATACACCTGATGAACCTGTTAATTTAAAACCAGCTAATATTGTTGATGCCGAGCATCAAAGTGAACTTGCTGATTATTCTTATTGGAAATGCAACACTCTCAGCGGTGGCCCCTATTTTGGTTTTGATGCTGATTATGTGGTTTTCCACAAGGCCCAAGAATATTATCTCGATGTTGCCACTGAGGGATTACCAACAGATTACCGCACTGTGACATACAAGTCATCTAGTAGTGATGATGCTAAAATCTTGGTTATGTATTATGAACATTCACAATCCAATTTCGAAGCACAATATTGTGGTTTTGTTGAAGAAGGGTACAAGTTTACCTGGTGGGTATATAGTGGACCAGGAGGAGGTATTGTATATCCCGGAAACCCAATTACCTCGGCTTTATCATCAATAACCTTGATTGCTAGGATTACCGTTGTGACCACTCCCTTGATCATTGTCCCGAAAAATATCTGTGTGGAAACAGGGGGCACTTTTGACCTCGGTTATACCGCAATCGGCCTGGATTCTACCCATACCCTCAATGCAAACGTTAAAGTAGTTGATTCTAGCAGTACCGATGTCCAGAACACAGATAAGGTCGGTATATATACGATAAAAATCACAGTCAATGACATAACTGATTCTAGTGGCAAGTCTGTGAAAGATCATTATTCCATCAATGCATATGATGGAATTATGGTGGTGTATGGTGGTGAACACTCATTTGTTGAGTGCTAAATTCTCATTAATCGTCCAAAACTGTGTAAAACCTCCCTTCACATAAATAACTAAAACCAGAATGGGAATCTAAATCCCCCCAGGTAACAAACGTATTTTCAGAGGGGTTTTGATCCCCAGTGTTAAAATCAAGCATCAATCCGCAACATCGTCGGCATCATCGTCGGAAGTGTCGATGTTTGGCTCACCGTCTGGGGAAATATCATCCAGATCCCCCTCTTTGACAGATACCCCATATTGGAGATTATACAACCCGTCAGCCCTGTAACCTGGATTCAGACGGATGAACTCCACAGCTTCCTCCTTGGACTCGAATACGCGGTCGTACCGAATGGTCTGTCCATAGGTAAGATACCAACTCATAATCTGGTCAACTCATTGGTGATATATATCCTGTTCATGAGGAATACGAAGAACAGACCATCAGAGGCCCCGTATGGCGTCCTTCATGGACTTGACGAATTCTCCGACATGTTCAGGAGCGTCCTTCCCATATTGGGCGATGATCTTGACTATACCACTACCAACAATAGATCCGTCACTCAGAGAGGCCATTTTCCGACATTGTTCCGGATTGGAAATTCCAAACCCGATAGCACAGGGAATGTTGGTGTTCTCACGAATAAGCTTGATCATCGGTGAAAGATCGGTGGTGATATTGCTCCGAGTACCTGTCACTCCTAAAGAGGATACGACGTAAACGAACCCTTTGGCCTCTTTTGCGATCATGGCGATACGGTTCGACGAGGTCGGAGCGATCATGGACACCAGATCGATCCCATAAGCGGAACAAGTAGGTTCGAAATCGGCTTTTTCTTCGAAAGGTACGTCTGGAAGGATAAGGCCGGAAACACCGGCTTTCTGTGCCTTGGCACAGAATTCTTTCACCCCATAGTGATAGACCACATTGGCGTAGGTCATGTATAACATCGGGACTTCGATCTCTGACCTAATCCTTTCAGTGAATTCGAATATCTTGTCGGTTGTGACCCCGTTGGAAAGTGCCCTCTCATCAGCATTCATGATGACCGGCCCCTCGGCGGTCGGATCGGAAAAGGGTATTCCCAATTCAATGAGATCGCATCCGTTCTTGACCATTTCCTTGATGATCCTTCCTGTGGTCTCAAGGTCCGGATCCCCGCAGGTGACAAAGCCGATGAATGCTTTACCATGATCGAATGCTTTGGCAAGATCGCTCATGGAGATCGTGCCCCCTGTATCTGGCGATCGCAGCCACATCCTTATCTCCCCTGCCGGAGACCGTCACGACGATTATCTTGTCTTTATCCATCTTGGGTGCGATCTTCATGGCATAAGCGATGGCATGCGCGGATTCGATAGCAGGGATGATACCTTCGGTACGGGAAAGGTATTCGAAGGCTTCGACAGCTTCGTCATCACTGATACCGACATACTTCGCACGCCCTATATCCGATAACCAAGCATGCTCTGGGCCGATCCCTGGATAATCAAGACCTGCTGATATGGAGTAAACGGGAGCGATCTGTCCGTATTTGTCCTGACAGAAGTAGGATTTCATCCCGTGGAAAATGCCCACAGAGCCCGTATTTATCGTCGCAGCGGTCAGAGGGGTATCAATACCCTTCCCTGCGGCTTCGGCGCCCACCAGGGCCACGTTTTCGTCCTTGATGAAGTCATAAAACGTACCGATGGCATTGGAACCGCCGCCAACGCATGCGATGAGCATGTCGGGGAGCCTACCTTCTTTTTCGAGGATCTGCTGACGGATCTCTTTACCGATGACTGATTGGAAATCGCGGACAATGGTCGGAAATGGATGGGGGCCCATGACAGAACCCAAACAGTAATGCGTATCGTCGATACGGTTCGTCCATTCACGCATACATTCGGAAACAGCGTCTTTCAAAGTACCTGTACCAGTCGGAACGCCTCTTACTTCAGCACCCAATAGGCGCATGCGGTAAACGTTGAGTGCCTGGCGTTCCATATCCTCTGTACCCATATAAACGACACATTCCATTCCGAGCAGTGCCGCGGCGGTAGCTGTGGCCACACCGTGCTGTCCTGCCCCGGTCTCGGCGATGAGTCTGGTCTTTCCCATCTTTTTGGCCAAAAGGGCCTGTCCGAGCACATTGTTGATCTTATGCGCCCCGGTGTGGTTCAGGTCCTCTCTCTTGAGGTAGATCTTGGCACCGCCGAGGTCTTCGGTCATCTTTTTTGCAAAATAGAGTCTGCTTGGCCTGTTGGCATAGTCATTGAGCAGGGCCGTGAGTTCGGATTGGAACTGGGGGTCGTCCTTGAACTTGTTGTATGCTTCTTCAAGTTCAATGACCGCATTCATCAATGTCTCCGGCATATACTGCCCACCATAATCCCCGAATCTTCCGTTTGGGTTTGTCATATGTGTACCTCATTACAATAGTGAGTCGGCCTTGGCGACGGCCGCTTTGAATTGTTTCATTTTTTCAAGATCTTTCTTGTGATCGGTCTCGATGCCCGAACTGGTATCTACAACCGCAGGATGCAATTTTGCGATGGCTTCGCCGATATTGACCGGATCCAGACCACCGGCGAGGATGTATTCACGGTCGAAATCCTTCAAAAATTCCCAATCAAATGTCTTTCCCGTTCCGGCACCGGAATCCAAAAGGATCATATCCGCTTCAGAAGCATAGGCCTCTTCAGGGTTGAATTCAGGGCCAACTGTGAATGCCTTGACTATTGAAAGTCCTGTATATGTGCGAAGCATTCTGATGAAACGGTTGGATTCGTCACCATGAAGCTGGATCGCATCGATAAAGTCCATTTTTGCGATATCTACAATATCTTCGAAAGAAACTCCACGAAAAACCCCGAAAACAGGGATGTCCTGGGAAAGATCAACGGTCAGAGCCTTGGCAGAATCGGGGGTGATGAACCTTGAACTTTCTTTGGCAAATACGAATCCGATATAATCGGGACCGACCTCATTGGTTGCAGAAATGTCTTCCTGACGCATCATGCCGCAGAATTTTATCTGGGTCATAGTTCGCCCCTTAATTCTGCAAGTGCCTTTCTTTTGTCAGCTGAACGCATTAGCGACTCACCTACAAGAGCTGCGTCGATCCCAGCATCATATAACTTCGCAACATCCTCGGCGGTCTTTATCCCACTCTCAGCAACATAGGTCCTGTCATCGGGGACAAGATCCCTCAGTTTGATGCAATTCTGCAGATCGACATTGAATGTCCGGAGATCGCGATTGTTGACCCCGATCACTTTGGCACCTGAGGATACTGCCATCTCAACCTCCTTCTTATCATGCGCCTCACACAATACCGACATACCAAGTTCCCGAGAAAGGTCGGAATATTCATGCAAACGTTTCTCATCAAGGATCGCACAGATCAGCAAAACTGCTGAAGCACCTAGCAATTTTGCTTGGTAGATCATGTATTCATCGACAATGAAATCTTTTCTAAGACAGGGAATGTGCACTTTTCCAGAGATCTCCTTGAGGTATCTGTCTTCGCCCAGGAACTTGGTAGGCTCGGTAAGTACAGATATGCAGGCTGCACCTGCATCCTGATATTCTTCGGCGATCTGGAGATAAGGAAAATCGGGAGCGATGAGACCTTTTGAAGGTGATGCCTTTTTACATTCGCAAATGAACTCGAACCTGTCGGTATCCAAAGCTTTTTCGAAAGGATAGTCCGTATCGATCTTTCTATCGAACGCGAATTCCCTTATCTTATCCAATGAAAGGGCCTTCTTTGCAGAAGCGACACGCTCGTGGGCGGATACAGCAAGGGTCTCTAAGATATCTGCCGTCATTGATTGGAAGCAACCTTGTAATTTTCCAGTAGCTTGAGAGCAGTACCATCTTCAAGGAGCTTGTCGGCAAGTTCCACTCCATCTCTGATATCTTTCACAGCTTTACCGACATACAATCCGGCCCCAGCATTGAGAAGGACAGCGTTGTATTTCGGGGATTTCTTGCCATGAAGGATATCAACGATGATCTTAGCATTATCATCAGGAGTTCCGCCTTCAAGGTCTTTTTTGGAACAGAACGGAATCCCAAAATCAGGAGGTGTCATGGTGTACAGATCGAAATCATCACCCTCGAAATCACAAACGGTGGTCGGTGCACTGCATGAGATCTCGTCCATACGGTCCTGCCCGTACACGACCATTCCTTTTTTCACACCCAGATTATGTAAGACATGGGCAAGGGGATTGACGAGATACTCATCGTATACGCCCAGAACCTGATAGGTCGGTTTAGACGGATTGGTGAGGGGGCCGAGGATATTGAAAACGGTCCTGAACCCCAACTCTTTCCTGAGCGGTCCGACGTATTTCATAGACCCATGGTATTTCTGAGCGAACAGGAAACATATTCCGGGGTCGTTCAGAAGTTTGAGTGCTTTCTGGGGTGGTTGATCGATATTGATACCTAGACTTTCGAGCACATCGGCAGCCCCAGATCTGGAAGATGCTGCACGATTTCCGTGCTTTGCGACCTTGATCCCAGCAGCTGCGATGACAAATGAGGAAGCGGTGGAGATGTTGAAGGTATTGGAATGGTCTCCGCCTGTACCGACGATATCTAAGGTCTGAAATGGATGATCCAATTTAGTGGCATTGTCCCTCATGGAGGCAGAACAACCTGCAATCTCTTCTTCTGTCTCTGCCTTGGTGCTCTTGGTGGAAAGAGCGGCAAGGAAGGCGGCATTTTGAGTGGGTGTGGTCTTACCGGCCATGATTTCGTTCATGACCTGGTACGCTTCATCATAGGTGAGATTCTGTTTATCGACGATTTTTATGATGGCTTCCGAAATCATTGCTCAAACCTCTTTGCGATCTGAATGAAATTGTTCAGGATCTTCATTCCTTCCGGCGTCATTACTGATTCCGGGTGGAATTGAAGTCCATAGGTGGGATATTCCTTATGTTTAACGGCCATTATTTCGCCATCATCTGCGAAAGCGATGGCTTTCAAGCATCCTGGAAGCGTATCGGATTTCACTGCGAGAGAGTGATAACGTGCCACAGGGGTGCCCTGTTCGACCCCGTCAAATACCGGGTCGGAAACCAATTCGACCTTACTTTGTTTTCCATGCATCAATTTCTTTGCATAGGTCACAGTGGCACCATATGCTTCGCAGATGGCCTGATGTCCAAGACACACTCCGAGAATGGGTATGCTAGGGCCGAGTTCCTTGATGACCTCCTCGCAGATGCCGGCATCGGACGGCCTGCCGGGGCCGGGGGAGACGATGATCGCTTCAGGTTTCATCGCCCTTAACTGCTCTACGGTGACAGAATCGTTACGGACCACTTTGATGTCAGGGTCGATGGTACCAAGTAACTGATAAAGATTGTACGAAAAGCTATCGTAATTGTCGATGAGGATTATCATTCACTCACCTTCCGCTTTTTTTAGGGCATTCACAACGGCTGCGGCCTTGTTGAGACATTCCTGGAATTCTTTTTCAGGAACGGAATCCGCCACAATCCCGGCACCGCTTCTGATGAACACTTTTCCGTTTTTCAGATATGCGATACGAATTGCAATACAGAGGTCCAAATTGCCGGAGAATGCGATATATCCGATTCCGCCGCCGTAGATCCCTCTTTTGTTATTCTCAAGATCGTTTATCAATTGGCATGCTCTGATCTTGGGTGCACCGGACAATGTACCGGCAGGCAGTACGGCTCCGACCGCATCGAGGGCATCTTTATCGTCGCGGATCTCACCTCTAACAGTAGAACCAATGTGCATGACATGTGAAAAACGCTCGATGCAATGGAATTTTTCAACTTTGACAGAGCCGAAACGGCTGATCTTACCGATATCGTTCCTTCCGAGGTCCACAAGCATATTGTGCTCGGCCAGTTCCTTTTCATCTGAAAGAAGGTCCTTTTCCAGTTCGATATCCTCCGATTCCGTCATGCCACGAGGTCTGGTTCCTGCCAACGGGAATGTATGAAGCACCCCACCCTCGAGTTTTACCAGGGTCTCTGGAGAAGCGCCGGCCACTTCCACATCGGTTCCTGAGAAAAAGAACATGTACGGGGAGGGATTGATGGTGCGAAGCACACGGTATGTATCGAACAGGCTACCCTCGAAATTCGCTTCGAGTCTATTGGAAAGGACGATCTGGAAGATATCCCCTTCATAGATGTGGTGTTTTGCCCGTTCGATCATAGAACAGAACTTCTCTTTATCGAAAAGTGGTTTGATCTCTGAGGTCATATGTCCTTTGAGACCGGTCTTTTTCTGTCCGGTCTTGATCAAGGTCTCTAAACGACGGAGCTCCTTTTCGGCCATGGAATAATTGAGATCTATCCCTTCCAAGGGGATGTTCGCGATCAACAATAGTTTCTGTGCAAAATTATCGAATACAATGACCTTATCGAACAGCATAAGGTCGATGTCCTTGAATCCCTCCGAATCTTCGGCATCAAGATGGAGCGATGGCTCGGAATATTTGAGATAATCGTAAGAGAAATAGCCTACAAGCCCACCGGTGAATGACGGCAACCCAGGAACGCAAGGACTCTTGTATTGTTCGAGGATCTTTCTTATTTCCATTGCGGGATCGTCGGTCTTGAACTCTCTATTTCCCACTTTCATGATGCCGTTGGAAGCAGTGATGAGCATTTTCGGTTCAAAGCCGAGAAAGGTGTAGCGTCCCCATCTTTTGGAAGAGTCAGCACTTTCAAGCAAGAAACAGTGCTCATCTTCGTTCATCAATATCCGCATCACCTCAATAGGGGTGGTGAAATCGGACAGGATCTCAAGACAGACCGGGCAGAGAGAGTATTTTCCTTCCTTCCCGTAAGCCTCGACTTCTTGCAATGATGGCATCAGCATATTGTCACACCTTTATAAGTCCTGAAACCGCTTAAACTATTTATCATTAATGTATATTAATGTAGTTTAATGTATATATTTATACATTAAACTACATTTTTAATCATGATTTTTTAATAGATTCAAATCCTAGATCGAAGGCCTTGGCATTAAGATCCTTGGCTTTTGGAGGCACTTTCTCAAGAAGAACCTCTTTCAGAAGGTCGCGGCCTATGGGGAATCCATCAACTGCTGCAACAGCACCGATTAAAACAGCGTTGGCGACCACAGCATTTCCTGCCTCAAGAGCGATCTTGGTAGCTTCGAGAGTAATAGTGTGGCCATTTCTATCCTTGACCTCTTTCACCAGTGCATCCATATCGGGATATTGTTCAAAACCAGCAGCGACATTACCAGGAAGCACGGGGTCCAGATTCATGATCACAACGGAATCCCTATTTCCAAGAGTGAGCGCTCTGACCGTTTCTACAGGTTCAAAGGAAAGGATCATGTCGGCACCACCGGTCTCTTCAAGGGGGCTGTAAACATCATCGCCGAAACGAACTGTGGACCGGACGGTACCTCCTCTTTGGGCCATACCGTGAACTTCGCTCATCATGACCTTGTAACCCTTGTTCATGGCAGCATTTCCCAAAACCATCGAAGCGAGAAGGACACCTTGCCCACCGACACCGACGATCTGAACTGTATACTTCATTGTTTCACCTCGATACATTTGGTGGGGCAGACATTTCTACACATGCCGCAACCGATGCATTGGGTGGGGTCCACTACCACATTTTCACCTTTTTTGATCAAAGCTGGGCATGCGATCATCCTGACGCAGGTATAACAATGGATACAAGCATCTTGATTGACCGAGCATGACTTTTTAACAAGCCGTTTCTCTTTCTTAAGAAGCAGAGGGCAGGGGCATTTGGAAATAACGACCGCAACTCCATCGAAGTCGATGGCCTCTTTCATGGTTTTCACGCATTCAAGGACGTTGTAAGGGTCAACGGTCCTGACGAACTGAACTCCGATGCCTTTGACCAGGGTTTCGATGTCCAGGGGGTCTGTGTTGATACCTCCGAAACATCTTCCGGTACCGGGATTGGGTTGATGTCCTGTCATCGCAGTGGTGCGGTTGTCCAAGATGACCATCACGATGCTGTGATGGTTGAACAAAGCAGATGTAAGAGGTTGCACACCGGCATGGAAAAAGGTTGAATCTCCAATGAATGCAATCGCTTTTTGATCGGTGACCTGATCGAATCCACCCGCAGCACCAGCACCTCCACCCATACAGATGATATAATCCGCAGTACGGAACGGAGGCTGAACGCCGAGTGTATAACACCCGATATCTGAACAATAAACGACGGGAGTATTGCCCACTGCCCTTTTGGTGGCTGCATACATACCACGATGGGGACAGCCGGTACAAAGGGACGGGGGACGCCCAGGAAGGGGCAGTTCAGACCGTTTCATGGGCACTGAAGGTTCTTTCACTGTGACCAGCCCGGAGAGCCTGTGGATGACGTCAGGGGAGTACTCCCATTCCCTCGGAAGGGTGCCGTCACGTTTACCGTGAACCGGGACCATCAATCTATTCTGTGCGCAGATACGGAGTACTTGGTCCTCAAGGAACGGTTCAAGTTCTTCGACGACGATTAATGCCTTCTTTCCCTTGATGAACTCAGCGATCTTTTTCTCCGGCAGGGGGTTGGTAAAACCGATCTTTAAGATGGAAACGCCGGAAACAAATTCTTTGACGTAATTGTAAGCGACACCAGAGGTTATGACCCCGATATCTCCTTCACCCTCGATACGATTAAGAACAGACTTTTCGGAAAGTTCCATAGCCATTTTGTTTTTCTCTAGCAATCTGACACGATTATGGACCGCATAGGCAGGGATGTTCACAAATTTGGCATCATCTTTATCAAAATGTCCTTTCAAAGGTGTCGAAGTGTCGATCGGACCGAATTCGACAACGGAACGGGCATGATTGACCCTGGTAGTGGTCCTGAATAGGAGAGGAAGTCCTAATTTTTCAGAGATTTTATATGCTTCAGCTATGAAATCTTTGGCCTCCTGGGGATCGGAAGGCTCCACCATCGGGATCAATGCGAGAGTTGAGTAGTAGCGGTTGTCCTGTTCGTTCTGAGAACTATGGGCCGAGGGATCATCTGCAGACATGATCAACATTCCCGCACGAACACCTGCATATGCAAGGGTCATCAGGGGATCTGCGGCAACATTGAGTCCGACATGTTTCATAAAAACGAATGACCTGACACCAGAAGATGCGGCCGCAGCAGAGACTTCGACTGCCACTTTTTCATTCGAAGAGAATTCAAAGTACATTCCAGCGCGTTCGGAATATTCTTCGAGAAGATTTCCAACCTCTGATGAGGGGGTACCGGGATAGGTAGAGGCAAACTTGACCCCAGCCTCAAACAAACCTCTGGTAATGGCCTCGTTACCAAGCAGAAGTTCGTGTTTTGAATTTGACAATAAGTCTGACATGCGATTCCTTCTTAACGTGTATATCCTGCTACTAATAATAAGTAAGCGTAAATCGAATAGGTATGACGATCCCCAATATTCGATCGGTATTTCGCATCGCTCGATTTGGAGATGCAAGGCAGGTTACAATTGGACAGCAGAATATATTTTCAGATGCGCCTCTTCCTCACAACCACATTGGTCAATGACAGGATAATGACAAATACAATTACGAGGATGAAAACCAACGCCAACGTTTCGTCATCGGTGTCGGACTTGGGAGAAGGTGTCACCAGTGATGGGTGTGGAGCAGAGGTCTGTTTGATCCATTTGCCATCGACCATGTTAAAAGTCGAACCTGACAGGCCTGTAGTAGTTTGTGAGAGTTCAGATCCATCGGTGTCGTAGAATTTACCAGAGAATGCAGAATCTGCGATAGAGATCACTGATTTGGGGATGGTTATAGATGTTAGGTGGGTGTTCTCCTGGAATGCATGAGCTCCGATGGATTTGACGCCATCAGGTACCTTAAAGGAAGTGTTGGTGTTTCCAGCAGGATACCAGATCAACTCTGTCATGTCCTTGTTGTATAGCACACCGTTTAAGGAACAGTATGTCGAACTGTTCTCACTCAATTTTAATGTGGTAAGGGAACCACATCCGTTGAACACGCTTTCTCCGATAGAACTGACAGAATCTGGAAGGGAGACCGATGTGAGGGAAGAACAGTCTTTGAATGCAGACTCCCCGATAGAGCTTACGGAGTCAGGGATGGCGATAGAGGTGAGTGCGGTACAATCTGTGAATGCAGAGTCACCGATAGTGGTGACCGTATTGCTAATCGACAGGGAATTGATGGCAGTGCAGTCTTTGAACGCAGAATCCCCGATCGAGGTGACTCCGTCGGATATGACCACAGAGGTCAAGGCGGATCTGCTAAGTTGCCACGGCGTGTATTTGTAATTAGGGAGTTCTGAGGATTTTATGAGGGAATTATCATTGAGTATCCTCGAGTTGTTTCTCAATGAAACGGATTGAGAACTGCTGGTATCATAGCTGTACCAGGTTCCGTCCCCTGCGGTGAATGTGAACTTTTCGATATTGACACAACCTTCGAAGATCGGATTGTCATTGGAACGTACAGTGTCCAGACTGGCAGGAAGGCTCAGTTCTTTCAGACCAGTACAGTTTCTGAATGCAGATACTCCGATCGAGGTGACTGAATCGGGAATGGTCACGGAGGTCAATGACGTACAGTCACTGAATGCATATGAGCTGATAGATGTCACTGATTCACCGATGACAACAGACCTGATTGCCCCTTTAAAAGAATCCCAGGGGATGGTACCATCGGCATAGTCAAACATTGTTCCGGAACCGTTAATCGTAAGGGTTCCAGAGTTGGAATCGAATTCGAATGTGGCGTTATCTCCACATTTGGCAAGATCTTCGGAGGGATCTTCAGATGGGGTGGGTGCCTGTTTGGTCCATTTACCGTCAACTTTATTGTAAGTGCACCCGACCAGGTTTTCGACGGTTGGTTCGAGAACCTTCTCACAGTCTGAGTTGTAGAAGATCATATCAAATGCACCATCTTCAATGGTTTTGATCGAATCTGGGAAGGCCAGGGATGTGAGAGATCCGCAGCCATTGAACGCAGAGGATGCAATGATCTTTACCGATGCTGGTAATTCATAAGAAGAATCTGTTTTGGCCACTGGGTATTGGATCAAAGTGGTCTTTTCTTTGTTGAAAAGTACACCATCAACGGAACTGTAGGTGCTGTTCTCATCGGAAACGACATATGATGCAAGAGCTGTGCAACCTTTGAATGCATAGCCGCTAACAGATTTGACAGACTTACCGAAGTTGACGGTAGCAAGTTTGGTACAATCTGCGAATGCGGATGCGCCGATCAACTCGACGGTATCAGGGATGGTGATGGAGTTGATGGTGGTAATTCCTTCGAAGGCAAAGTCACCGAGGGATTTGATGGAACCAGCAATTTCGATGAATTTAATAGAATCTTTGTGAGATGACCAAGGTGCTTGACCGCTGGAATAAGATCCTATCTTTCCAGAACCGTTGATGGTCAGCGTTCCTGTGGAAAGATCTAATTCGAAACTGACCCCTTCTCCGCATTCGCCGGATATTTTGTTGGGATCTTCCGAGGGGGCGGGTGCCTGTTTGATCCATTTGCCGTCAACATAATTGAATATGGACCCAACCAGATCTTCATTATCCAGAGCATTTTCACCGTCTGTGTCGTAGAAGATAATATCGAAAGCACCGGTTTCGATGATTTTTACGGTATCAGGGATGGTGATGGATGTGAGGGAAGTGCAACCTTTGAACGCTGAGGATACGATGGTTGTGACGGCGTTAGGTATTTCGTAAGAAATATCTGCTTTGGCCACCGGGTATTGTATCAAAGTGAACTTATCCTTGCTGAAAAGAACCCCGTCGACCGAAAAATATGTACTGTTCTCGTCAGAAACAACGAACGAAGCAAGTGATGAACATCCATTGAACGCAGACTTTTCGATCACATTTACATAATTGCCGAGTTTGATGCTGGCGAGTTGAGTGCAACCATCAAATGCGGATGCTCCGATGGTTGTGACGGAATCGGGGATGGTTATGGACTTGATGGAAGCGATGCCTTCGAAGGCAAAGTCACCAATGGATGTGACAGAATCAGCTATGGTGACCGATGTGATGGAATCTTTGTATGAGAACCAAGGTGCATTACCACTTGAAAAAGAACCCATCTTTCCGGAACCACCGATAGTAAGGGTCCCTTTGGACTCATCGAATTCGTAAGTAACATCCTTACCGCAATAACCGGATTCTTTCTGTTTGATCCATTTACCTTCAACATTGTTGAATGTGTGACCAGCCAGTTTTGCAGCGGTCGGTTCGAGTTCCTTTACACCATCAGTGCCATAGAAGATTCCGTCGAATGCACCATCTTCGATGGTTGTGACGGAATCGGGGATTGTGAGGGATGTAAGGGAGGTGCAACCGCTGAATGCTGAGGAGTTGATGGTCGTAACAAAATCAGGTATCGCATATGAGATACCTGCTTTGGCCACAGGGTATTGGACCAGGGTTTTCAGATCTTTGCTGAAAAGAACACCCTTTAACGATGTGTAAGTGCCATTATTCGCAGATACAGTAAATGTGGCAAGGCCCATACATCCTTTGAACGCATCTGCTCCAATGGAGTTGACGGACATGCCAAGGGTGACAGAAATAAGGGACGTACAACCTTCAAAGGCAGATGCTCCGATCGACGTTACGGAATTGTTCAAGACGATGAATTTGATAGAATCTTTGTGAGAGGACCATGGTGCTTGACCGCTGGAATAGGACCCCATCTGTCCGGAACCACTGATCCTCAGAGTTCCTGTGGAGAGGACCAATTCATAAGTCACACCATCTCCACATTCGCCCGATACTTTGTTCGGATCTTCCGCTGGCGTGGATTTTAGTTTTATCCATTTTCCGTCTATTTTGTTAAAGGTGGAATCTGCAAGGTTTTCAAAGGTTTGGTCGAGTACCGTTTCACCATCTGTGTCATACAAGGTTTCATCAAATGCGCCATCTTCGATGGTTGTGACGGATGCAGGGATGGTTATGGTGGTGAGAGAATGACAACCGTTGAACGCGGAAGATTTGATGATCTTAACTGCAGCAGGAATTTCATAGGATGTGTCGGCTTTATCCCCTGGATATTGGAACAGTGTGTGCAAATCTTTACTGAAAAGAACACTGTTCAAAGAAGTATAGTCCAAATTCTCAGCCGAAACTACGAATTTTGAAAGCGAGGTACATCCCTTGAAAGCATCATCTCCAATAGAACTAACCGATCTACTGAGGTTGACGGTGGCGAGGGATGTACAACCTTCAAATGCGGACACTCCGATGGTACTGACAGAAACAGGGGGGGCGATGGATTTTAGAGAAGTACAACCTTCGAACGCAAAGTCCCCGATCGATGTGATAGAACCGGTCATGACAATAGATTTGATGAAATCTTTATGGGAGAACCATGGTGCTTGGCCATTGGAATAAGATTCCATCTGTCCGGAACCAGAAATCAGAAGGGTCCCAGATGAATAATTTAATTCATATGAGACGCTTTCTCCACATTTACCGAATTCATTCATTTTGATCCATTTGCCATCTACTTTTTTGAATGTGGAACCCACCAGGTTCTCTACAGTTTGTTCAAGTAAAGTTTTGCCATCTGGGTCATAAAAAAGTGCATCAAACGCAAAAAATCCAATGGATTTGACGGAATTGGGAATACTAATGGAGGTAAGGGCCGTACAACCCTTGAATGCAGACTCTCCAATGGAACTGAGGTATATATCGAGGTCGATCTTGGCAAGGGAGGAACAACCATTGAATGCAGAATCTCCAATTGATTCTACGGAATTGGGAATATTTATATAACCAATTTTTGAAAGGTCCTCGAACGCAAAGTCCCCGATCGATTGGATTTTATCAGATATAATGATAGATCTGACAAAATCTTTATGAGCGTACCAAGGTGCGCTTTCGCTAGAATAAGATCTAATTTTTCCAGAACCGTTGATGATAAGTGTTCCAGTAGTTAGATCCAAAACATAATTTGCATTCACTCCGCATTCACCAGATACTTTCTGTTTGACCCATTTATCATCCACCATACAGAAGGTGCAACCAGCTAGTGCATCAGCAGTCGTTTCAAGTACAGTTTCACCATCCGTGTCATAAAAAGTAACATCGAATGCATTCTTCCCGATGTAAGTGATAGTATAGGGGATAGGTATGGATATAGAGAATTCACAACCCTTGAACGCATATGATGCAATGACCGTGACGGATGTAGGTATGCAATAGGATGATTCTAATCTGTTTATAGGATATTTTAACAGTGCGGTCAGGTCTTTGTTGAAAAGAACACCATTAATCGAAGCAAATGTCTGATTATCTTTGGAAACGACAAATGATTTAAGTGATGAACAACCATTAAAAGCAGAATCTTCTACTGAAGCAACCGATCTACCGAAATTGACGGTAGCGAGGGAGGTGCAGTCAGCAAATGCAGACATCCCTATGGTTTCAATGGAATCAGATATGGTTATTGATTTTAGGAAAGTACAACCTTCGAACGCAAAGGAACCGATCGATGTGATGGTATCGGATATTTCAATGGATTTGATGATATCTTTATGAGAGAACCATGGTGTATGGCCGCGGGCATAAGATTCCATCTGTCCGGAACCAGTTATTCTGAGATTTCCTGTGGTAAGATCCAATTCGTAATTAGCATCTTTTCCACATATGCCAAATTCCTTCTGTTTGATCCATTTACCATCAACTTTTTTGAATGTTGCTCCTGCCAAGTTTTTAGCAGATTGTTCAAGTACAATTTCACTACCTGATTCGTAAAAAATTGCATCGAATGCACCGTATCCAATTAATTTGACAGAAACGGGGATAGTGATAGTTACGAGATCGGTACAATCCATGAACGCAGAAGATGCAATTGTAGTGACAGAATCAGGAATTACATAGGAACTATCTGTTTTAGCCACGGGGTATTGGATCAGGGTGGATTTGTCTTTATTGAAAAGAACACCGTCCGCAGAGCTGTAGATGCTGTTCTCAGCAGAAACGTCGAATGAAGCAAGAGATGTGCAACCCTTGAACGCACTTCCTCCAATGGAGTTGACCGAACTACCAAGGTGGACAGCAGAAAGGGAAGTACAGCCTTCGAATGCGGAAGTTCCGATGGTTTTAACGGAATCGGGTATGCTCACAGAAATTATAGCGGTACACCCACGGAATGCATTATTTCCGATAGCAGTGATTGAATCCTCAATAATAATATGCTTGATGGACTCTCTAAATGAATACCAAGGAGCGCCATATCTGCTAAAGTCCGATATCCCCTCTGTTCCATGCACCTTGAGTGTTTTTGTGATGTCATCATAAACAAAATAAACAAAATTTTTTCCACACAGATTGAGAGCGGAACCATATTTGACCCATTTGCCATCGATGTTCTTAAATGAAGATCCCGCTAAGTTTGCAGCGGTTTGTTCGAGCACTGTTTCTCCATTGAGATCATAGAAATTTCCGTCGACCAAAGAAGAGCCTACATTGCTTAAGGTTACATTGAAGGAAATGGATGTTAGAGAGGTACAGCCACTGAACGCAGAGGAATCTATCGAAGATACATTGTTCAGAACAATTGCTGAAGAGAGAGATGCACAACCAGCAAATGCATTGGATCCGATAATTGTGACAGAACCTAGACTAGTGATGGATTTAAGTGAGGTACAACCTGCAAATGCATTTGACCCAATGGTTGTGACAGAACCGAGACTAGTAATAGATTCGAGTGAGGTACAACCTTCAAACGCATAATCCCCAATGGTTGTGACGGAATCAGGAATGATCGCTGAGTTGAGAGAAGTGCATCCCTTGAATGCATAATCTCCAATGGTTGTAACCGATGTGGGAACTATGATGGATGTAAGCTGGGGGCAATCGCTGAACGCATAAGCCCCAATTTTTGTAATAGAATCACCGATGAGGATTGTTGAAATATAATTTTTATAGGGGTGCCAAGGCCAAACGTCATACGGATAATCGGGCATCGCTCCGGAACCCCGGATTGCCAGGATTCCATCAGTGTAATCGAAAACATATCTAAATGACTGTCCACAATAACCAGTATATCTAATATGATTTATCGAGGAGGAAGAATCTTTGATCCATTTTCCATCTACTTTGTTAAAAGTGTAACCAGCAAGGTTTTCAAATGTTGGTTCAAGTTCCTTTTCACCATTGGCACTATAGAATTTACAATCGAACGCACCTTTTTCGATGTATAAGACGGACTCGGGGATGGAAATGGTGGTGAGAGAAGTGCAACCGTTGAATGCAGATGACGCGATAGTAGAGACAATATCAGGTATGTCATAGGAAGCATTTGTTTTAGCCACCGGATATTGGACCAGGGTGGTTTTGTCTTTACTGAAAATAACACCGTCCACGGAACTGAATGTACTGTTCTCGTCAGAAACAACAAATGAAGCGATTGACGAACACCCATTGAAAGCAGCCTTGTTGAAAGAGCATAGAGACTTACCAATATTGACAGTGATTATGGATGTACAGCCACCGAATGCGCAGTCACCGATGGAAGTGACTGAATCAGGAATGGTGAAGGATCCTGTCAATCTACAGCCATTAAACGCACATTCTCCAATAGTGCTGACCGACATACCAAGATTAACAGTGGCTAGGGACGTACAGTTGTTGAATGCGCAGTCACCAATGGTCTTGACTGAATCGGGGATCGTGATGGATTTAAGTGAAGTACAGTTCTCAAATGCAAAGTCTTCAATGTATGTGAGATTATGCCCTAATTTAACAGTGACCAGATTTGTAAAATCCGCGAACGCATAGTCACTGATCAGTGATACATCATCATCTAAGATGAGGGTGGTGACAAGATCTTTGTTGACATACCATGGTGACATTCCACGGGAATAAGAATCCATATTTCCGGAGCCAGTGATTTTAAGCGTTCCAGTGAGGTAATTGAAAGCGGATGATGTATTTCCATGGCGCCCATAGTCTATGTTGGGATTTACCGATGAAGAATCCCCCCATTTTATCCATTTGCTATTATCATATTCGAATTTGAAACCAGCAAGGTTGTCAACAGTTTGTTTAAGCTCCTTTACACCATCATAGTCATAGAATTGTCCATCAAATGCTTTATCCCCAAGTATTGTAACAGATTTGGATATGTCGATGAATTTTAGGGCTGTGCAACCTTTGAATGCGAAACTTCCGACCGATGACACTCCGTATAATATTTCAACAGAATTCAAGGCTGACTTGCTGAATTGCCAGGGAGTGTATCTAAAATATGATGATTGGGTGTCGAAAAGATCATATTCAAACCAGTCGCCAGATCCGGTAAACTTCATCTTTTTGATGTTGGCACAACCTTCGAATGCAGGATATTTGTAAAAACCCACACTGTTGAGGGTGGCCGGAATAGACAGCGAAGTAAGATTGGTTAGATTGTAGAAAGCATGAGGGCCAAGAGTGTCCACGCTGTTGGGGATTACCAGCGAAGTTATATTCAGTTCACGGAAAGCATCTGAACCGATGTGGGTGATCCCCTCAGAGAAATTGATCTCTTTGAGGGTGGATCTGGATTGATACCAAGGTGTGTGCTGATACCAACAGTTGCTTCCTTTGTAGGCAGCATAATCAAATCCGTATCCAGAACCGGGGGTAAAATTGACCGTTTCAATGTAATATACATCATGAAATGCAGGCTTATCGTCAAGCCAGGTTGCATTGAGGCTAATCGGAATGGTCAGGTTTTTGATAAAACTGCCTGCAAATACGTAATCTCCGAGAGAAGTAAGAGAATTCGGAAGAATGAGATTTTCCATCTTACAACAAAATGTGCAATCACCAAGGTGGGTGACACCTTCTGCGACGATGACTGTCTCAAGGTTCGGCGCATTGTTCCATGGGCTTAGCGTACAATACGGATCACTGTATCCCTCGCCGGCATGTATAGAATAATCAACAGCTGCACCAGTACCTTTGGTTACTGTCACCTTCTTAAGACCATAGTATTGATTGTAACCGTCAAATGCCTTGCATTCTGTGAGATCTAAACTTATTGGAACAGTAATTTCTCTAATATTACAATAATGAAACATGTACTTTCCCAAGTCAGTAACATCATCAGAGATGACAATCGTCTTAGGAATCTCACAATTCATATTCCAGGGAGTCAAATCGGAATGATACGAGGTCCACCAATCTGCTTTTAAATCCCAATAATCAAACGGAATACCATTCCCATTGGTAATTGTTATGTTTTGAATGATGGAGCAACCTTTGAATGCTGGACACCTATAGTTGCCATAGGGATTCAAACTTACAGGGATGGTCAAATCTGTTATTTCTGAACAGTCAACGAAACAACTGTCCCCAAGAGCAACTACTGAATCTGGGAGGACAAGTGAGGTTATTTGCAGTTCACGGAACGCATTGGATCCGATCCCTTTGACCTCATCTGCGAAATTAATTTCTTTTAAAACATCTCTGCTTTGATGCCAAGGTGTGTGCTGATACCAGCAGTTTATATCCTCCTTGAGGGCATAGGAGAATCCATATCCATTATCCCCACCAGTGAAGTTGATCTTTTTGATGCTGGAACAGCCCTCAAATGCAGGATAAATATCAGAGACCACGCTGTCGAGCGTGATAGGGATGGTGAGTTCAGAGACATTCTCAAAATCTTTAAACGCTGATAATCCGAGTTTGGTTATACCATCACGTATGGTTAACTTGGTGATTTTGTCACTGTATTCATGCCACGGTGCTGGAGTGGAATTGTACGAATACATTTCACCAGAGCCGGTGATAACCATTGAACCATCAAAGTAGATGTCATAGGAAGCATTCTCTCCACATTGACCGTGATGGATGATCCCTGAGGAAGAGTCACTCACTTCTGCATTGTATATTATAACAGATGCGGAGACAGCGATTAATACCGAGACGATCAATATTACAGATTTCTTAAGGATGGTATCACCCTCTTTAATAAAACGTAATTTTGATTAATAAAAATATAAACATATTGTAGACAAGATACGGACTAATTTTAATTTCCATAATTGTTAACGAGCTTTTCAGTGTTCCTTGTATACGTTCACCCTGTCAATGATTCTAGCACCTTGTTTGTTCGTTCTTGGTCTTTGACGCTAACTCCCTGAATGACGTCCTTCTGTGACCCCGTTGACTTCAACTTAGAGTTACTACACACATATCTGTCGGGGGCTTTCAACCGAATTGCTTAATATGTTTGTCACTTGACAGGTATTGAGCAGAGGTAGCCAAGCTAGGAAAAGGCGCAGGACTTAGGATCCTGTTCTTAGTGATACTAGGGTTCGAATCCCTACCTCTGCACCATGTTTTTTGAAATTTTACTGAGATCGATAGATTTCATTTGATGCCACACGGCACTTCGATGGACTGAAAGGTCAAAGTTTCATGTAAACTTTTAATACCGTCTAGCATCAGCCATATCTATGGAAATCCTCTCGCCAGCTGGCAATCCGGAAGGTCTTGTGGCCTCGATACTCGGAGGCTGCGATGCTGTCTATCTCAGTGGCAAGACATTCGGTGCGAGAGCATTCGCAGGTAATTTTTCAGACAAACAGCTCGAAGGGGCCATAAATTACGCTCACGATCACCACGTAAAAGCCTACGTTACAGTGAACACCCTCATTAAAGATTCAGAGATGGAGGATGCTGTTTCCTTTGTGAGATTTCTTGCGGACATAGGTGCTGATGCCATTTTGATCCAGGACCTTGGCCTTTTGAAATCGATCCATACCATCAATATCAAAAAACACGCTTCCACCCAGATGGGTATCTGTTCTGCCGAAGGTCTGGAGTGGTGCCATAAAAATGGCATCTCGCGGGCGGTCCTCAATCGTGAACTTACGTTCGATGAACTGAAAGAAGTGGTCAAGGGTTCACCTATTGAGACCGAAGTATTTGTTCAGGGGGCTTTATGCTACTCCCTCTCTGGCGGTTGTCTCTTTTCCAGCCTCGTCGGAGGGCGTAGCGGAAACAGAGGCATGTGTGCGCAACCATGCAGAAAACGCTATACAAAGGATGGCGAGAGATCATTTTTGTTGAGTTGTGCCGACATCTATGGTGTCGATTGGTTGAAAAAACTCGGATCTATCGGCATCACATCCGCTAAGATCGAGGGTAGGATGCGCAGTCAGGCATATGCCTATCTTTCCGCCAAGGTCTATTCGTCTGCCAACAAAAATCTGGATCCGGAAGAATATGCCAATGATGTGGAACTTTTAAAAACAGTTTTCAACCGCGGATATGGGGGCGGGTACCTCAATGGTGTTATCTCCCCTGTTCAAAAGAAATATGCTGACAACCGGGGACAATACCTTGGCAAAGCAACGTTCACGAAAAGAAAATTCAACACCGATCAGTTAGACGAGAAGGTCAACCTCCGGGATGGGCTGACCCTTTATTCCGGTGATGAAAAGATCGGAGGATTCAAACTCACATCTGTAGGGAGAACGGCCTCACCGTTCGATGTACCAGATGGAACATATGAGGTTTATCGTACGTACGATCCCCGCATCGATGTGATCAAGAATCTTATCGGAGAAGTTCCCAAATTCGATGGAAATACGGAAAGGACACCGACCCATCTCGTTCGCAATCCAGTAAATAGAATGCCTATCGACCTGCCCGAAATGTCATTTTATGTCAGTTCAATCCGCAATCTTGAAGCGGTCATCGATCATGCAGACAGGATCTATTATGAACTCTCGGACTCCATCGACGAAGCCCGTGAGATTGGTGATGCAAAAAATGTCGAGGTGGTGACCCTCGCCCCCAGATTTGCTCCGTTGGAGAAATTCGATGCTGGATCGAGGCCCCTTATGATAAACACCATTGGACAGCATATTCCACTTAAGAATGAAAAGATCTATGCTAGCCAGTTTGTCAACCAGTTCAATTCCTTCCTCAAACAGCCATTTTGGCAAAGTACACTTTCTCCCGAACTGTCTAATGAGGAAATACGTGATCTGGCACATTATTATCCGGGCCGTTTAGAGGTGATGGTCTTCGGCAGACAGGAGCTTATGTGCACTCGCGACCATGCAATGGATAGTGGTTTTATTGTTGATGAAAAAGGATACCGGTTTCCAGTATATCGTGATTCCAGAGGGTTATCCCACATCCTGAACTCCTCTGACCTGATGCTTCTGCCATACTTACGCGAACTTGGCAAAATGGGTATCGAATCGGTTGGTATTGATGTTCGTAAGAGGCCGGTGAAAATAGCCGCCGCGGTAGCTGAAGCATTCGGAGAAAACAATGTTTCGAAGAAGTTCGACCTGCAGGAGATGTGTGGTGGGATCAACTATGGTGCGTACCTGAGGGGTACTGACTGACATACTGTAATCTTCCCTTCTTATACCTACCATCATCGTAGGCGGATGTATGAAATTCGACCGCAATGGTGATATTGGGTTCATGGAGGCAATGGCGGGTGCAATGACCGTCTGTATAGTGATGATGGTCTTCGTAGCATACGTGGTTGCTGATCAAGCGAGCTCGCAACAAGAGGGGGTTAACTTCGATTGGAGTTACATTCAAGGCATTGAGGTTCAAGATTCACAAGCGGCAATACATTTTGCCTCAGATCCCATTGTATTCATTGAATCCCATGATATTTCAGGCATTTTATTCAAGACCCATCCCCCATCAAACTCGGAACTTGATGGTTTCGAAAAACAGTTTGGAAATGTTGATGGAAAGAAATGTTCAGAAAGAAAACTGTTCTCAGTAACATATGGTAATGAAGTGCTCCCAGTATCGATCGAGGTGGTGATCGTATATGGATCGTAAAGGGTTCACAGCAATAATAGATGCGGGATTTTTTATCATCCTGA
Source organism: Faecalibacterium sp. CAG:74 (assembly GCA_963635855.1). GTDB lineage: Archaea > Thermoplasmatota > Thermoplasmata > Methanomassiliicoccales > Methanomethylophilaceae > Methanomethylophilus. Next base: position 23,205 of record CAVHHN010000018.1, read on the forward strand.
TCGGAATCGCGGTGATTCTTTTATCACTATCTGGTTCTGCAAATGATAAAAATGAAATTCAGGATATTTCAGAATCCTGTGACATCATTTTTGGATCGAAGGTGAGTTCAGAAGATTTTGGATTTGCGGGCGATGATCGTGTGATGTCTTTATCAGATCTTGTATCCGCATCATTACTTCTTGATGATGGTAAGGCCGAAACGTATCTGAAACAAATATTGAATGACCTTTATCCTTGGCAAAATGCATACGGTCTTGAAATAATGTATGAGGGACATTCGCTACTCATCAATTCGAACGGCAATGGTGAACAATGTGTAAAACGTACATATACAGTCGAATTTGGTGGAACATTGGGTGTGGTATTGAAGATCAATATGTGAAATGTATGACTGACATTTAGCATTAAAGTTAAATTTCATAGTTTGAACAGGGGGAGACAGATAATTGTAAAAAAATAGTCCAGGGGCGTTGTTTTATAGTCCATAACACAATATGCCAAATATGGCCGAGGGCAAACAGAAACTGAAGATTCCGATCGGAGTGGACAATTTCATAAAGATCCGTGACGGCGGATACTACTTCGTAGATAAGTCCGAATTGATATCGGATATTCTCGGAGATGGATCTGAGGTCTTCCTTTTCACAAGACCCAGACGTTTCGGTAAGTCCCTTAATCTCTCCATGCTTGATGCATTCTTCAACCTTGAATACAAAGGAAACAATTGGTTCGACGGACTTAAGATAAACAAATGCCATGAATCGGACGCACATCGCAATACCTATCCCGTTATCCACTTGATCATGAAGGACCTCACAATGGATACAAAGGAGGACTTCATCGATCGGTTCAAAGTCCAAATGACCACAGTGTACAATTACTTCGAATATCTGGAGA
>CAVHHN010000019.1:0-22624 GCA_963635855.1 Faecalibacterium sp. CAG:74
CTCGCCCTCGGCCATACTTGGTATATTGTGTTTATGACTATAAAGAAGACGTTATTCGAGATCATTAGATGTTTTAGAAGGGAAGGCCCGTTGAAACCATATTCTAATGACTGATCTTAGAGTCGGTCTTTACATTTTTAGATTAGATTTTTTATCTCCTAGGAGGGGTTCTGAACAGTTACACTCAGGGAAAGGTTAGACGACAGCAGAAGATGTGTGCCCTATTTACTGTGGTAGCGTTCAACGTTTCGAATTTGATCAGATTGAAATATGTTAGATGTTAACACCATGGTTTCAATGGAAACCCTACGTTACACTTTTATCCAGAGTGGATAATCCGTGACTACTGCGATGATGATCGTTTATTGAGCTGATCATTGATGAGTGACGGGCGAGCTGAGCAGTCTTTTCTATATCCCGTTCAAATACTACAACTTCAATCTACCCCTCATGAATCCCGTTTTACAGGTCGCATTGGACATGATGCAGTTGAAACGCAGCATCGGCATTGCACAAGAGGCTGTCGACGGAGGTGCTGACTGGGTGGAAGTTGGAACACCTCTCATCAAAAGTGAGGGTGCCGAAGCCGTCCGTACCATCAAAAAAGCGTTTCCTGAGCACAAGATAATCGCAGACACTAAAACTGTGGACACGGGTGCGTTCGAAGTCGAGATCATGGCCAAAGCAGGGGCAGATATTGTAACGGTCCTTGGTCTCGCTGATGATTCGACGATCGCTGAGGCCGTACTTTCGGGACGCAAATACGGCGCAGAGATCATGGTGGATATGATCAATGTTCCAGACAAAATAAAACGCGCCAGAGAAGTAGAGAAACTCGGTGTTGGGTACATCTGCCTTCACATGGGCATTGACTCTCAGATGAGAGGGGAAGATGCCCCGATTGACACATTGAAGAAGATCATATCCGAAGTATCCGTGCCAGTGGCCGTGGCGGGGGGCATCACCTCAGAAACTGTGAGAAATTATGTCGAAGCGGGTGCCTATGACATCATAGTCGGTGGAGGAATCACCAAGACCGGTGACATCAAAGGTGCTGCATCGAACCTGAAAAAAGCAATGTCCGGAGTGAAAGTGGACGAGGTCATTGCCAAGAAATACACAGAAAATGATCTTGAAGAGGCATTCTTGAAAGTATCCACATGCAATATCTCCGATGCATACCACAAAAAAGGAATTGTTTTCGACCTCCACCCCTATATTAAACACAACACAAGAATGGTCGGCAGGGCGTTGACCGTACAGACCTGCAATGGGGATTGGGCAAAACCTGTTGAAGCCATCGACAGGGCGAATCCGGGAGATGTCATTGTCATCGACGTCGGAGGAGCACCAATGGCAGTGTGGGGAGAATTGGCATCTAACTCCGCTATAAACAAAGGCGTCAGGGGAGTTGTCATCGACGGATCCATCAGAGATATCGATGACATCGAAGAACTTGGATTCCCCGCATTCGCGAGGCGTGCAGTACCCTGTGCAGGAGAAGCAAAGGGGTGGGGGGGTATCGGAGTGGAGATAACCATCGGTGGGCAAAAGGTCCGTACTGGCGACTGGGTGATCGGTGACGAAAGTGGACTTATAATCGTCCCCAAAGAAGAAGCTGTCGAAGTAGCCAATCGTGCATTGGATGTTCATGAACACGAAACACGCACGAGAGCGGAAATAAAGAGGGGCTCCACACTTTCTCAGGTCAACGAACTTTGTAAGTGGGAACCCGTCAAATGAATGACCTAGGGGTCATTTGAAAGTTAGTTTTGAACGGGATGGATTCTCATTTGGATCATATTCAGGAATGGATCCATCCCCCATCTTCTCCGCAAGGGCCTCCAGACGCTTGATACGGTCAGGGGTTGTAGGGTGAGTACGGAAGAGGTTCCTGAAAATCGATTCTTTACGGACCGGGTTGCAGATCCACATATCAGCGTGCGCTGTGTCTGAGTAAGTATTGGTGGACTGTGCGCAACCATATTCAAGACGATTGAGTGCACTTGCAAGTGCAAGCGGTTTACCGCACATGCGACCCCCGGTCTCATCTGCCAGATACTCCCTGTTACGAGAAACAGCCAATTGAAGGATAAGTGCTGCGATAGGTACGAAAATTGCACACACAAGTCCGATGACGAGCATGATGCCCCGGTTCTCGTCCCTGCTGTTACCATTGAAAAGCACAGTATAGAAGACCATCCGTGAAGCAAAGGTCAGAACTGAAACCACAGTGGAAGCAACGGACATCACCAGAATATCCCTGTTCTTCACATGGGACATCTCATGTGCCAGCACACCTTCGAGCTCGTCATCGTTCAGGATGTTGAGCAATCCACGTGTTGCCACAACCGCTGCATTCTTGGGATTCCTTCCGGTAGCAAATGCGTTGGGCATCGGACATTCACTGATTCCCACCTCGGGCATTGGAAGTCCCGCCTTTTTGGCGAGCATTTCAACAGTGTTGTACAACCGTGGATTTTCCTCACGGGTGATCAGCCTCACACGGTTGGCACGAAGTGCACTTTGTTTTGAAAACCAGTATGCGTAAAAACTGATCAAAATAGATATTATGAGCATCACGGAAAATCCGAGCAGACCATTGTCGAATATGTTCCCGATGAAAAATCCAAGTGCGACCATGAACAGAGTCAGTATCACAAAAACGCTGAGTGTCCTAAACTGCCAAATCAATCTCATCTAATCGCCTCCGCGATCATATTACACGAAAGGATACTGTCTGTCCTACATAAAAATCATTTACATCATGTAGGCCTAGTGTAACCCTTAACCGACCGATTCCGAACACACCGGTACAATGGTTCAGATAAAGATGCTTGCACCCGATGGTCTTCAGATATTCAGCATAAATATCGGCCAATTTATCCTTCTTCTCTCCGATGTGGAGACCACCTATGACCGCATTTGGATATTCTCCAAAACGATCCTTGACCATATCAAAGGCATGGTCCAATCCACAGTGGCAACACCCAGAAATCAGAATAGGCCCGTTCTTTCCTTTGATGACCACAAACACTTCCTCCCCCTCGCCCTGATGGAATTTCAAAGGATGACTGATGAAGAGGTGTTCGCTCAACTGTATCCAATCAGAAACATCCTTCTTTACATATTGACCCTCGTGATCGGCAGAAAGATAGATACCGGTGGCACCCAACATCGTCTTGGTACCCCACGCTGAAGCAGGTGCATAGATCTCAAGTGGTGCCTTGCGAGAACGAAGTAACCCCGGAAGAGCGCCCCAATGGTCGATGTGCCTATGGGATATGACCACACGCGAGATGGATTCAGGATCTATTTCAGATTCGTAGAGATTCGCAGATAAATAACGAGATCTACGACCAACTCCAAAAAGAGTCTTTTCCCCATCTACCTCGATCATTACTGAAAATCCCTTCGCACCAATGAACAAAGTCGACTCCATGGCGCCCTCGTCATAAATGCAGGTTATCTTCGCTTCATCCATACTACCCTAACCTCCATAGCAGTATAAAAGAAAGTGCCAGACATACAGATTGTATTCGAATCAACGCTTATAGTACCAATCGGGAATGTCTTTACAGATATGTATGATCGTTTCCTCGTCTGCAAGACCTGCCCTGAGCATCCACTGAACTTTATGCGGAACGGTGGTAACAGACATTATTGCCGAAGGGCGGCTGGGTTCGTCTATGTAATCGGTTTCCAACATGAAACGGGACGGGTTCTTGCTCAGTGCTTCCTTGATGTTGGTCTTTGACGCAGGGATCGAAGGGAATACTCCGAACGTCTCCTCCGGAGTGACGAACGGTGGAGAAGAATGCTTTATCACAAGATTTGGATCGAAACCGACCATACGGGCGATCTCCGCCAGATCCCGATTGGTATCAGTACTCCCCGATTCACAATGAATGATCACAGGCACATTGTTCTCCTTTGCGATTTCCATGCCTCTGCCAAGTATCTTATTGGAAGCTTCCATGATATCGGGCGGACATTCAAAGTGAGGTCTTCCGATCTCTCCGATGGCTACGGCTTTTCCTTCTTCGACCATCTTGCCGGCGGCATCCATACCATCCATCATGATATTCACGGCAGTATCAAGACCGTATTTTTCAGCAAGAGAAATAAGAAGTACGGGATATGGTCCCACGGCAACGTTTATCTCAAGGTTCGTTTCCGCACGGGCCTTCTCTGCAAGATCCAAAGTGATATCATAGGAATCCTTGAAATCAGAACCTTTGGTGATCTGCACCTCGGGGTGTGGAAGGGTCACCAAGGTCAGTGCGGTTCCACCTGCCGATTCATATTCTTTGAGTGCATCCACATTACGCCCGTGAGGGCTCATATGAATGTGATTATCGTAAACCGGGATAGATCCCATGGGGACATTATCGAGAACACTTTATTAAATCGTATACTCATTGGAGGGTGATGCAGTCGGGGGCCCCAGAGCAACAAAAATCATTTTTCGATACCGAACTTGATCCAAACAACCGTTTTTTGTTCAAGCAATTCAGAAAGTATTATCGCTCTTTCACCCCAGAAATGCCAGACAGGTTCACTCGGAAGGAGTATGGGTTCATTCCCTTTGGAAAAACGATGCAGAGGCACTTGGCATTCACCGGCCCTGACGATCTGAAAAACTTCATGATGTCCAAAGTGCCAGCACATAGTTATTACTCCACGGCATACTACCGTCACCCCTCTGCCCCGGATATGGCTGGAAAAGAATGGTTGGGGGCCGAACTGATCTTCGATCTTGATGCAGATCACCTTTCCGGTGCTGAAGAAATGACCTATTCTCAGATGATGGTACAGATCCGCAAAGAAATGATCTCCTTGGTGGATGACTTCCTGCTGTCCGATCTTGGATTCGATGAAAAACAGGTCCATATCTGTTTCTCTGGTGGAAGGGGTTATCACGCACACATCCGGTCCAATGACATCTACACACTTGGTACAAACGAACGGAGAGAACTTGTCGATTACGTTTCCTGTATGGGATTGGACCTTGACCGGGTCTTTAAACCAGAGGTGCAAGCATTTGGTACCACTTCTGTAGGCAATGGGATGGTCCGTGCATCTACGAAGATCATCCGTAGGATCCCATCAGAGGATTCGGGAGGATGGGACAGAAAATTACGTAAAGCGTTATACTTGGTATGTAAGAACATTGTCGAAGAAGACCCGAAAGTTGTAAAGGCGATATATCCGGTCATCAAATCCAACATTGCTACCCTCGAATCTCTAAAAAGTAAATTGAAGGGAAATATGGAATATATGTTCACACACAATAATATGTCTCAGTTGACCAGTGCAGAACAGAACATTCTGCTTAGCGCGGTGAAATATGTTTCGACATCACTATCAAGTGAGGTCGATAAACCGGTCACACCAGATATCAAAAGGCTCATCAGACTTCCTGGATCCCTACATGGAAAGACCGGACTTAGAGTGGTTCCGATCACCCGTGATGAACTGACCGAATATGATCCCCTTCAATCAGCAGTTCCAGATACGTACACCTCGGACCCAGTAAAGGTCACGATGCATCGCAATATGTCATTATATATGCTCGGAGAACATATGACCCTGAAAGGTGAGACAGAGGTCCCGGAATTCGCCGCCCCATTGTTGATCGGAAGAAAATATGCACATATCGGCTGGGATTCTGAACCGAAGAAGTCAGCCTTTTGAATAAAGTTCCGGGGTCGTCTATGCAGTCAGAAAAGCCAATCATTATCATTGCCGTTATTCTGATTGTGGCCCTCTTGATCGGAGAGGTGTTCGTATATGCCACACACGAAGAGTATTCTGCCGAAGCTTCACGCACTTCTGACGGAATGGAATGGAGTATCAGCTCCACCGGATCGGACTCCTACAACATTCTTGTCCTAGACAATGGTTCATTCTTGTCTAAAAAGACAATATGTCTCTACCTTGATGAAAGATATGGACATACCTCTTCCCCAGGAAAACAGCCTGTCGGATCCAAAGCCCTAAATCCCGATCACTATCTGGATCTTTTGGAAAAAGAGCTAAAAAACAGAGGCGTCACAGATGTCCGCTATGTTAATGCCGATACCCTCGTCGACGTTATGAAGGATCTGGAAAACTCCGATGAAAAAGCATTGGTGATGGTATCTGGGTCCATCCCAGATACGGTCTATGGTGATGTGGATCTTCTAACGACCTGGATCGGTTCAGGCGGTACATTGTTCTGGGCGGGAGGGATCATCGGCGAATATGTATCTCATAAAGACGGTACGACCACCCAGATCGCGGACGGCCCCCAGAGATTCCTGGGCGTTGACTGTGTTAATCCGCTACAACCAGAAGGTGATCAAAACGCTGGACTGGTCGATAAGGTCATCACAGATAACCAATTACAGAAGATCCTCGGAATTGGAAGTAACTCAATATTGTATTCGGTCGATCCCAGTCGCCTCAACAACTCCATTGGGCATTTATCACTCGGTTTCACAGACGGCAAATATTCGAGTATAGCCTATGTCCAATCGGGTTCAGGTCAGATCTGTGTAGTTGGTGGAGACCTTACCCACCAACAAAATTATGACATGTCCCAGATGATCGCATCGGGACTATATTACGGATCCAAAGTGATAGCTTCTGAAGATGGAAAAGTATTCAGTACAACCATAAGTGGGAACATCACATTCACCTCCGTAGAAAATGTCAGAGCGTACATCTACCTCGGCCATGGTTCCAATTACCTTGTATACGGAAGGGGGTTCGACCTTTGAGTCCCGACCTGTCCTCCAAGATATATATTGATAAGGATCGTATCTGTGCATTCTTAAAGAACCGGCTTTTGATCGTGATCCTGATCGGACTTGTCATCAGATTTATTCTGGCACCTCTCCTTACCTACACCTTCGATTTCAGCGGATGGGCATTGGTCCTCAGGAACATTCAATGCGGAGATGGACTTTACGACCTCGACGGATACTATTATTCCCCACCATGGGGCTATCTTTTGGCGATTTTCTCCAAACTCACTAATATCTTTGGTGTGACGGTATTCGGAGAACAAGTGGTCGGAGCACTTTCGATAGAATGGTATGGTTGGTACTTCAGTGCAACTGCCTCCTCTCTCGGATTTAATTTACTCATAAAAATCCCTATAATTCTCGGAGACCTATTGGCCGGATACCTCATTTATTGGCTCGTTTTGGATATTACAGATGACAAAAAGAAAGCTACGAATGCTTTTGCGATCTGGTTCCTCTGTCCGTTTGTCATAGCAGTTGGATGCATCGGAGGACAATTTGACTGTCTTTCGGCAGTATTCACCCTTCTTACGATCATTTTCCTTCGCAGAGACAAGTATTTTCTTGCTGGCGTGATGTTCTCATTGGCATTCTTGATCAAATTATTCCCTGCGATCCTGGCCTTCGTGTTCATTGCTTATACTTACCGCAAACACTCTGAAAATGGAAATCCGCTACAATATCTTCTAAAAGCTGGTGCGGGGTTCATTCTTGCTACTGTTGTTTTGCTCATCCCGAACATAGTTAATGGCAACCTCAGTGATTGTTTTGCATATCTGACAAACCGGGTGTCTAATGGGCTTGGTGGTTCGACCTCTGAATACGCCCAGTACCTCACTATTGTGGCATATCTTGCCATCGTCGGAATATCAATAATTCTTGCAAAACATTTGGCACATTCGAACAAGGATCTGACCCAGGAGTTCTTCTTTTTCAGCACCCTGACACTTTCCGTGTTATTCCTTTATCCTTCCGCACCCCAATATGTCCTGCTGATCTTCCCCTTCATGATCATGTGGTATGTAATTTACGACCATTCTATCAAAAGACCGATAGTTCTGATGATGGTCGGCACCACCGTATTCTCCTTAGCATCCAATTTCACATTGCTCCTTTCCTTGGCCAACTACAGCAACCTGGTCTCAGTCCCAGCGTTACTTGCATGGATCGACGCATATCAGCAACCGTTCCTAGGGTTGTCCCTGATGAGTTGGCAATATTACATAGGTGGAATACTGCAGTGGGCATCCATTGCTTGGCTATTGGTGATATTGCTGAACCGCTGGAAAGCAGAAAGATTGAACAAATTAGACGAAAAAAATATGTTTGAGTACAATGATTAAGAACGTCATGACCTTTTCAGGCCTAACTGGTCGCCAAAAAAACTACCTGCTTTTCGGAGCCGCCTATGCGATCGCATCCATAGTGCTCTTCGTTATTGTCAGGTTAGGCGACGTTCCATCCAGCGTATATGATGGATACTTCCCATATGCCGATGCGATGGCACGGGGTGTACTTCCATACACAGAAGAGGTGTTTGTATACGGACACTGGAACGTTTGGGAATATCCTCCTCTCACCTATGTGTTTCTGTTCATACCCAGATTGATCGGATGGACCCCTGCGACCTACCAGGCGGCATACATTGCGATGACCTTCGTCATCTTCATGATAGGTCTTTATTACACTGAAAAGATCGCGAACGACCTGAATAAAGATCCATTCAAGATCATGCTTCTTTACACGATCCTGATGATGATCATGTTCGAGTATCTTGTAGACAGATTCGACATCATCCCCACGGTTCTACTTATCATCGTACTCTCGCTGATGATTAGAAAACGGTACGAGGTCGCGTTCGTTCTTCTTGCTGCAGGAACTCTCCTCAAGTTGTTCCCTGCCTTTGTATTCCCTGTACTTCTGATCTATATGCTCTCGATGCGCGAATATAAACGGGCTGGACTTTCACTTGTATTTTTGATCTCAGTGGCCGGCGTGATCGTGGGGTTGTTGGGATCTCTTGGTACAAATCCGTTCGCATTTCTCGGATATCACACAGATCGGCCTCTTGAGATCGAGTCGCTAATGGCATCTATTATCTTATTCGTGGATCTATTCGTGGATCTGAATATCTCCTTTGAATTCAGCTTCGGTTCGGATAATGTCGTAGGTGCCCTACCAGATAGCATCGCACCAATGATGCTGTGGATTGCGGGTGGCTTGATGCTAGTTTGTTGCTTTGCATATGCGTACTGTGCTTTCAGAAGAAGGACTGAAGATCTTCATGATGCATCACTAGCAATGATAATGATCTTACTTTCGTTCTTGCTATTTTCCACCGTATTCTCAGGACAATATATGGTCTGGGCAATCCCCTTGATAATATTCTGCCTCTTACTCATGAAGAACAGATCCCACTCTGCGTTCATTCTCATACTATTCGTCGTTGCAGAAATTCTGACACAACTCAATTTTGCATTGAATTTTGGATTAAGGCCTGAAGAGGCGGATCTGAGTGCCTTAGGTGTGATCGTGGTATTGCTCAGAAACATCTTGCTCATTTACCTCTTCAGTATTTTTGCATATCTCCTCGCTGGAAAGAACCCTCTGATACCCAAGAAGATGGTTGAATACATAAATTCCAAAATCCCCGAATAACCTTTTAAAATAGAGTCCTATCACAGCACATGAACTCTAAAGCGGTCTTTATAGCGGAACTTATCGTATCACTCGCAATAGCCGCCATCGGGTTGGCCAATCATGATTTTCTTGTTGTCACCTACGCACTCTGTTCTGCGTTGTTCGCTGGAATACTGATCCGTTCATCCAGAACATGCGAGATCAAAATAAACATCAGTATTATTTCGATGATAACTCTGGTCGTAGGGGCGATACTGTTCATCTATGTATTGAACTATACTGCGGACCCATTCGTGGACAAACGTACCTATGCGCATATTGAAGGTTTTATCGCATGGGCCATCGCATATCCTCTGGCATATCTTGCTACTGAATGTATCGTTCTCCTCTTCAATGCATCACTGAACAGGTTCCTTGTGAGCGGATTCATGGTATTCAACAGTGAAGCCCTGACCTCCCTGATGCTCATTGCCATATCCATCTTCGACACTGAAAACCTAGATACCACGTTCATGTTCGTGGATGAACTGGCGTACCTGTTCATGGGCCTCGTCATGTCACTTATCGCAGCAGTGATCATGTGCATTGCACTTCGCAAGACAAAATATCTGATGTCCCGTGAAACTTTGGTGGTGAGCGAATGAATCCGGAAGAAATGCACCGTGACAAAATTTTGAGCATTGTTGTTCTTGTAGCGGAGCTTGCGATCTTCTGCGTGATGATCCTGACCGTTGTCTGGGATATTGCTCCAGGTCTTGATTATCACCCCTCCGAATACCTGATCGCGACCTGCATCGCCTGTGCACTACTTCTTGCGGTGATCCCTGTTCTCAGGCTCACCGGCCTTGTAAGAATGCCATGGTGGTTCAACATGCTATTGATCCTAGATGTGTACGTATACTCGATCTCACTCTGTCTGGGTATGTATATGAGTGTGTACTGGTGGGGATTTTTCGGCCATGTCCTTTCTACAATGAGCGTTGGTGGAGTTGTATTCTTATCACTGTGCATCATTGAAAAGTATTCTCCCTCTCACATCACATTAGGTTCCAATGCAGGGATCCACTGTTTTACACTGATGATCTCTCTCGCATTTGGTGGGATCTGGGAGGTTATGGAAGGGTACATAGACATCGTTGCTGGGCAGGCCTATATGTCATACGGGGTCTTTGATTCACTGGATGACCTCAGAGCAGATCTTGTCGGAAGCGTGCTCATGGTGATTCTGGCAGAATACTTACTCAGAAAGAAATCTCCTGAAGAAATTGCAGGAGATACTTTGGTCAAAACACCCAAATGGCACAAAGCCTGACTTTACCCTGCCCCTGAATTCGGGGGCTGGATAATTCATATATCCCCCGAAAATCAGGATTTTATCAACGAAGTGAATTGAACTCGGTAGGAAAAACGGGGCCACATTAGCCCCACAGTTCACTTATCCCTTACAAGGTTTTATTCAAAGCGGCCCAGAATCTATCACGGATCTCTACAGCCTTCAATGCAATATTCGGTGAATCTGAATTAAAGACCTTGATAGGTATGTGCACAAATGCTATATGTTCACGCTTTGAAATGGCTGAAGTGATTGAGATCTTATCAAGAGCCCGTTCCACAATCGGAAGATCGTAAGCTTTTGCAACAGCAAAAAGATCTACTGCAGAATATGCCGGATCGATCTGATTTCCAGTGGAACCGAAAGTACCATTATCCAAACAGACCACTGTCAAATTATTTGGCCGTACAGATGAAAGTACAGGCATGAACGAAGATCCGAGTATGCTTCCATCCCCGTCAATCACGAATACATGACGGTCGGTGAACAGAGACATGCCGAAGCCTATCGGTGTGGCCTGCGTATAGCTTCCGAGCATGTAGAAATTAAGGTCCCGGTCCTTCGAAGCAAATACCTCTTTGGAGGGTACGCCGATGTTGGAAACGACAATATCTTCTTTGCCCACAGTGGCCATGATCTCGGAAATCGCTTCGATACGGGTCAGAACAGGTTCCTCAAAAACACTTCCTGGCACAGTGATCCCTTCACGTTTTCTTAGGGGATATTCTTGTGGTAAACGTTTCGATCCGCCCCATACTTCTGGTTTGATCAGTACAACTGTGATCTTCGATTCCAAAAAGGTGGTTTCCATTATTTCACTCAAAAGAGAAATGTCCTCACGATCGCTTACGATGTGACAATCGATGTTGTATACCTCAAGAAGTTCAGGAATACGTGAATTGAACGGAACCTGGGCCTCGATCTTCTCTGTTTCGGTACCTCTCCAACTTGCAAGAATGAATAGTGGCAACTTATAGCAAGAAGTGAGAGACATCATCGCATTAAGCATATTGCCGATCCCCGAACTTTGAATAGAGATCACTGCTCTTTTACCCATCATAGCAGTTCCAGCACAAAGTCCGACCGCATCCTCTTCACGAGTGATGTCTATCGTCTTGAACTCTTCGTGCAACATATCTGTCAAACGCTTGTTCTTATCACACGGAAGGCTGAACACAATGTCAGTGCGTGCCTTCTTCAACTGCTCGATGACCTCTTCCTCATTCATTCCAGGACCTCCAGAAGTTCATCATCTGGAACATTCTTGTCGAGGATCGCTTTTGGCTTTATCGTCTGCATACCTAGGTCCTCTTTTGAACGCTCGAGACCTCCGCCGGTAATATTCAACAGAATGCATGCATTGGGATCTATCTTCTCCTCTTCGACAGCTTTGATAAGTGATGCGAGTGCTACAGATGCTGCAGGATTTGGAACAACCGCTTCGATTGAGGTCCAAAGTTTCTCTGCGGACCTTGCCTCGGAGTTAGATATTGAATGGAATCTGCCCTTTGTGGCGGTCATCGCATCGAATACGCCCCCTGCAATAGAATACGGAGGTTTTCTGTTGGTTAATACGTCGGCATATACCTCGAAGACGTCACCAGCAAGACCCAGATCCTCAGGAAGGATGTTTCTTCTTCCTGCACACCACGCCTTGAGCATAGGAGTGAATGGTTCATTTTGAGCCAACTCAAGGTGCGGAAGATCGCTACCGAACCTCCCATCCTCGACCAGACGCATTGCAGCCTCCCAAGCAGCGATACCCCCGGTACCGCTACCGACCGCCTGGAAATAATACTCGGGGATCCGACCGATAGTGACAGCTCCGTCAAGCAGGACCGTTCCCATCCCATCCCTGCGGGCAATGTTTTTCGCACCACCTTCTGGCACATATCCTTTTATGGCGGAGATCCGACCTGCCACAGATATGGAATCTGCATAATCTCCGTCCACCACGAGCAGAACGGCTTTTCCCCTGTCTTCGGAAACCATCATTTTATCTTTAGCGCATTTCGGAACCACGATAACGCAGGACCTACCGATGATATTCCCGATCTCTGCAAAGGCTCTTGCAGTATTACCTGCAGATGCCACTACAACAGAATCCTCGGAAAAATCTTCAAGGCGGGCGTAGGTGGGTAAAGCTTCCAATTCCTTGAAAGAACCTGAGACGGCGAAGGCACCACGTTCTGGGTAGTATCCTGTGAATCCAACCCAGAGATTCTTGAGCCCGAGTTCTTTTGAAAGAGCTTCGCTCTTGAATGTTACGGGGCCGGCCCTGCATTCGAAGGTTTTCGAAATGGGAAGCCAATCCTTGAATCTGAACACATTTTTCTCGGGCCCGACATGTATCTGTTTAGAGCGATACTTTGCCCTTAACAGACTATTATGACCGTTCGGACAGTTCAAAGTGTAGTTCTCTTCTACCTCTTCGCCACTGTCCACACAATACAAAGTGTAGTTTCTTTCCGCCAAGATCTCAAAGCCTCCCATCTTCTGGATCGAAAAGACCTAAAGACCAAGTTCCCGCCTGCACCCTCGATTTGATGTCATCACAAACCTTCAATCCGATACTTCTGCTAGATTGCCTCTGACGAATAGGTACGCCAGTCTTGGGGCCATCAGGGAATCCCACAGTACCGAGATCGCAAGAGAACACACCTCCGATACAGGCGGAAACACAAAGTCCGCAATCCATGCACAGATTTCTGTCGATACCCTTGGATGGCATGGCGTCTCTTGGACAAAAAAAGTCAGCATTACATTCGGGACAATGACAACAATTTGTCAAATTTACATTGACCGTTACATTGTCATCACTCCAAACAGATGCATACCTATCGATACAGATCGGTTTTCTATCACGGACGTCGCATAATGGAAGTTCGGTGTTCTCATTAAGAATGGAAAGATCTTCGAGTGATTTATCATCAACTATTGGAAACGCCACACCTACAGAGATTGTACATTCAGGAGAAATGGAGGTTCTGAACCCCCCCATATACTCAGGTTTCATCAAATGCATATCTGCTTCCACAGAAAGATTGGGTTTTGAAGAATTGCTACGGGTTCCGGTGCCCAGGACCGTTCCAGGGGCACCATTCACAAACACGGCTGCACCGGTCTTCAAAAACCTACACTCAGGATCGTTCTGAAGAGGGTTGATATCCCCACACCCACTGAATGTCGCTTCTTTCCACCCCCCTTCCATGGGTTGAGGGCCTTTGAATATCGTAAAGACGTTTTCTTCGGCAGTGGCAAAACAATTGTAATTTTTGAAAAAGCTACGTGTGGTGACCATTTTAGCATAGGGTATTTCGGAAAGGGAGATCGATTTGACAATTTTCTTTCCTTCATCCGTGACCACAGTCACTTCTATTTTCTCTCCAGCAACCAGATCTCTGAAAAGATGACCCCCTCCATAGAGTGCGTCACGCCGTGCAGTGCCATTTACAACGACATCCACCATCCCAAGGGATTCATTGGGGCATGGCCCTACGTTGGCCGGAACCCCGTTCAACCATACGTGTTCAGCATGTCTGAACTCCGCCGGACCACATATCGGAATGCACATGATCGCCATGGTTCCGGATACAATACCGAAAGATCCTGCGGTGACAACATCTACTTCATCTATGGTCGGTCTCTTTCCATTACGGACCAGTTCTTTGAATTCGGCTGCTGTGTATACAATCGCCTTTTTAGAACGGATCTTCTTTTGTATTTCTGAAATCGACTTCCTACCACTCAAAGTATCACCACATCTTCAATTCTAACTTGAATTCCCCAAGGTTTGTCAATAACCATGTTACAAAGTCCTGTATGGGCACGGTCCATCATACAAAATCCAGGAAGAAAATGCTGACGAAGGCCGAATTTTGGTTCACCACTGATAGGGATTGCGCGACCTTCAAATCCTAACATATGATACATCTTGACCTCTTTCACGGATTCAAAACATCCACGAGATAAGGCGGGGCCGAGAACGTGTCCGGTTATCACCCCGGTAACAGAGTCGGCATCCAATACCTTCATCACATGATTTACCGGGCATCCAGCACCAGCAGGACGTCCGACGACCACATCTCCTGGCACTATCTCCATCCTCTCAACAGAATCTGATCTAAACGGTAAAATGATTTTTCTCGCAGATGGCTCCCCAGGCATGGAAGTTATAACATATTCATATGCCTGCCCGACCACATCGATACCACTGTAATGATGCTGAACTGAGATCAACGGAACCGTATTTTCAGAAGGTTCCCTGTAAAATGGGCATGCATCTACTACAAGAGAACCTGTGTGCACACGTTCGAGATATTCATCACAAGTTCTACATCCACATGCGCCACAATTTCTCCCCGGAGGAATGAATTCATTCGCCGCGGTAGATGTTGTCTGCATCATCGATCCTCCTGATCACTCCGAAATGATTCTGCCACCCGACATCCTTTTTCCCAATGCAGATGGTACATACTCCTAACGGAGGATTGCCGCGGAGGGAGATCTTATCTCCAGGATGTATCTTACATACCTCTTCCATCCGCCTGAAAAGGTATCTCAACCCAGTACCTTGTATGGCATTCGTCTCAACGATCTCCATATTCGGATTGACCTGCCGGATACTTTCTCTGAACACTTCTTTCTCCGCCTGGGAAATGAGATCGATCTTGGTAACAATGCACATATCCGAAAGATCGATCATGGGCGCCATCTTCAAAGGAGCGTGGGTGCCAGAAAGGGAGGACATGACACAGATCCCAAAAGAATCAGTGAAATAAGGTGTACATCTAAGGCACAGACCTGCACTTTCGATTATCAGTACATCAGCACCTTTGGAAACAGCCCAATCGATGGCATCGGTGATGATCATGATGCTCATGTGATCAGGACACATATCTCCAGAATACACTTTACGCGTGGGAATTCCGAATTCTTTCTTCAGTTCTTCGTCCTCGAAGGCTCTCACAACATCTATTTTTAGAAATGCGGGAGAATTCCCCTGTTCCTTGAGATACCGGATCATCTGTCTGATCACTGAGGTCTTTCCTGCACTCGGAGGGCCTGCGATGACCATAAGACGGAGATCGGCCATCAGTTCACACTCCCGATGATCTCACCGTTCCTCAAACGCTCACGTATGATGGATAATTCTGAATCGAGACGACGGACGAGTCCGATCGCATCTTCCTCACTGTGTCCTGCCTCGATGATGTCCACGATCTCACCGTTCCGCATCACAACCCGCCGGTCGGAGATCATAGAAACGTAGGGGTCGTGTGTCACGAACAACACAGCCTTTCTCATTTGTCTTAGTGCACCTATGACCTGTTCTTTGTAGATACCAGCATTCTCGATCTCGTCAAGAAGTATTATCGGGGCATCTGATATCAAGAGAGCGTCAGCGATCATCAATGAACGGGTCTGTCCACCGGAAAGACTGGAAACCCTCCATGTTCCATCAAATTTCTCACCTGTGAAGGTGTTTCCAAGTTCGATCGTCTTTGAGATTATATTCGGAGAAGTACCGCGGGTGGCCCGATGCATCTCCAAGAACTCCTCTACAGAGAGATCTGCAAGACATTTGGTGTTCTGGGTGATCATTGCAATGGGTTTACAGGAAGGATCACGGATCAAAGACTCATCAGGTTCTTTTCCATTTACTAAAATGTGTCTACCGGTGACGGTGTCCCCTTGTGCAAAAACTTCGATGTCGTTGATCAATGCGGTTTTTCCAGAGCCTGTTGGACCTACAATTGAGATGAGGTCTCCAGGACCGATTTCCAACTTATCAAAATGTTCTTTCGTTCCCGTCTTGTTGAATCCGGGGCATACTGTTATCGTTACCTCTTCCATAATCTCACCCGACTGACAATAATCCAGAAACGGTCTAAATTGAATCATTGTTGAGATTTATTTATACTTTTGTAGAATAAATTATACAATAAGGATAATATTATTTAATTATCCCAAAAATGGAATTAATTCCTAATTAGGTTTTGAAGAAAGATCATCTCCAATCCTGACAAACAAACGAAATTATACCAGATAGACTTCAAAATAATGTGGAATTTGAACACGGACGCATGATCATCGGCGAGACCTGTATCGATGCAAAAGTTGAGAAGGGATTTCTACGCTGCATAGAAAAGTTGATTTTCGAAGCAAGAACAATGATTGAGACAAAAATTGATTCTGACCCGTTCTTCGGATTGACCTATGATCCTTATTCTCCTTCAGCTAAAGATGAAGAGGTCGTGAAATGGATGTGTGAGTCTTCCATTAAGGCAAACGTGGGCCCCATGGCCGCCGTGGCCGGTGCCATTGATAGGTATGTTATGGAGCATTTGATCTCATCAGGATGTGAACATGCAATACTTGATAATGATGGGGATATTGCCATGATCTCCAATGACCCAGTGGTTACAATATTATATTCAGGAGAAGAAGATCTTCCCCTTTTGACAACAACCCTTGAACCATGCGGTGAAATGCTTTCGATCTGTACCTCATCAAACAAGGTCGGACACTCAGTTTCATTAGGAAATTGTTCCTTAGCATCCGTTATTTCTCATGACCCAGCACTAGCAGATGCGTGTGCTACCAGATTGGGAAATCTCTGTAAAATCTCTCCTGAGAATGGAGTTGAAGAAGTTAACTCTATTGAAGGGATCATCGGATGCTTTGTTATCAACAACGATCAAATAGCTCTTTGTGGGAATTTTCCTATTGACGGTCTAATACAAGAAAAATGATCTTACAGAACACTTCAAAATAAAGACCCAGATCATAAAATTCAAAGTTTTTGATTAATGTTATTCCTCTCATGAGAAGTTAAAAATCAGAACGATTTTTTGCAAATCGATAAAAATCTGATCGAGTTTTTAAACCCCAACCTTTATTAATATTATATAGATAGCCACACACAGGTATATCTATGAAAGCATTCCTTGTCAAAGGTCACTTCGCTGACCCCAGAAAAGAACAACCATTCTCCGTCGAATTGGCTGCAACAGATGAAGCCGCAGCAAAAGAAAAGATCCTCTCCGAGATCGGAAGCAGACACAAGATGAAAAGGTGGCAGATCACCGTCACCAGCATCGAAGAAATTCCTGCTGACAAAGTTGAAAGTCACCTCGTGAAATACCAAATTGGTGCTTGAAAATGAACGATGAGGAACTTCGCCAGGCAATGCAGACCCTCGAGACCTACAATAAACAGCTCGAGAATGTCAGCCGCCAGGCAAGGATCCTGCAGAACTCCAGGGACGAGACAGTCAGGGCTCACAGAACATTAGAAGCCCTGAATGAAGCCCAACCTGGAGAGGAGATCCTGGTTCCCATCGGTTCATCCTGCTTGGTAAACGTGCGGGTTTCTGACAAAAAAGAGGTGGTCGTGGGTGTTGGAAGCAAAATTTCCGTCACAAAAGATTTTCCCACTGCCATCGAATATCTTGATTCAAATGTAAAAGAATTGAATGAAGCCATACAGAAAACCATCGGCGCCATGCAGGAAATACAAGCTTACGTCGAACAACTCTCTGCAGCCATTCAAAACGAATATGATTTAAGGCAACAACAGAGCCTTGGAAAGCAGTGAGAGTATGTTTGATTCCCTCAAATCCAAACTTAAAAACATTTTCAAAAAAGGTAATGATCTCAACACTGAATCCGTTTATGCTGAACCGGAACCAGTTGTCGAAGAACATCCAACTCCTCCGACAGGAACTGTACAAGAGGAGAAGAAGGAAATTTCTCCTGAACCTATAGAACAAGTTGAAGTTCCACAAGAAACATCACAAATTCCTCAAAATAAACCGATCGAACCGATCAAAGAGGGAGTTAAGGAAGAATCAAAACCCGCGGAAGTTAAACCAACTCCCGCACCTACACCTACCAAAGTTGAAAAACCCGTTTCAGGTAAGAAAAAAAGATCTTCCGACATGATGAGTACCTCGGTCCTTGGAAAAAAGATCAAGGATGATCCTCTTGATGATATTCTTGATGAATTAGAGGTAACTCTTCTAGAATCCGATGTTGCATATCCTGTTGTACAGGAGATCATTGTTGGAGTACGTAATAATCTCGCTGGTAAAAAGTACGGTCGTGAATATTCTCTCGAAGAAGTTGTCGAACTTGCTGTAAAAGAAGCAGTGAGTGATGTTCTTCAGATCAATGTATTTGATTTTGATTCATGGCTCAAAGAACAAAAAAGACCTACCGTTGTAATGTTCATCGGTATCAACGGTACTGGAAAGACAACTGCAATTGCTAAAATCGCCAACAGATTAAAACAACAAAATTACACAACAGTTCTTGCGGCATGCGATACTTTCAGAGCAGGTGCCATTGAACAGTTAAATATTCACGCAGAGAAGATCAACACAAAAATCATCAAATCAACACAAGATGCAGATCCGGCATCTGTTGCTTATGATGCAATAGAACACGCCCGTTCTAAAATGAAAGATGTTGTTTTGATCGATACCGCAGGTAGAATGCAAACTAACAATAATCTCATTGCTGAAATGAAAAAGATTGCCAAAGTTGCTAAACCGGACTTGAAAATTTTTGTTGGTGATTCTCTTGCTGGTAATGATGCAGTTGAGCAGGCCAAGGTTTTCGATGAAGTCGTGGGAATTGATGCTATAATTCTTACAAAAATTGACACTGATGCCAAAGGTGGTGCCGCACTTTCCATTGCCAAAACAATCGGAAAACCCATTGCTTTTGTGTGTAATGGTCAAGAATATGAAGACATCGAAAAATTCGATGCAGATTGGATGTTAAACAGATTATTTGATTGATCGTTTCACATACAATACTTTAATAATGTTCGTGTAAATTGACATAAAAATAAATTCTGTGCTTGCACACAGAATTAAATGGTTTTACTCACGACGAATAATAGTGGTTACTGCGTTTCCACCACCAAGACAAAGGGTAGCACAACCTACATCCTTTTGTCTGTCCATCATCGCATAGAGGAGAGTTGTGAGAACACGAGTTCCAGAACATCCGATCGGATGACCAAGTGCAACGGCACCTCCGTTCACATTGAAAATTTCATCTGGAACATTGAGATCTTTCTTAACTGCACATGATGCAGATGCAAAAGCTTCATTGTGTTCGAAAAGGTCGATATCATCGATTGTCATACCTGCTTTCTTGAGAACATGCCTAGTGGTGGGAATAGGAGCCTCCATGATCCTTTCTGGAAGAACACCACGCTCACCATATGCAACGATTGATGCAAGTGGTTTAATACCGTGTTCTTCAGCCCATTTCCTAGATGCAATGATCATTGCAGATGCACCATCACTTAATTGTGAAGAGTTTCCTGCAGTAACAATCCCATCCTTTTTGAATACAGGTTTTAACTTAGCAAGAGACTCCATGGTGGTGTCAGGACGAATTCCTTCATCCTTATCAAAAACAATGTCTCCTTTCTTGGTAGAAATTGTATATGGAACTATTTCCTTATCGAATTTACCATTTTGTTGTGCTTTGTATGCTTTGAAATGACTTTCCATGGAAAGTTGATCAGCATCTTCCCTGGTAACATTGAATCTTTCAGCAACGATCTCTCCGGTAAATCCCATGTGTTGATTGTTAAATATATCCCAGAGACCATCGTGTACCATACAATCGGTAACAGTTTGATCATTCATTCTGTATCCCCAACGGGCACCATTCAGAAGGTAAGGTGCATTGGACATACTTTCCATTCCACCTGCAACAATGATATCATATTCACCTGCTTTGATGGCATCTGCACCGCACATAACGGCTTTCATTGCAGAACCACAAACTGCATTTACAGTGAACGAACCGATCTCAACAGGAAGACCGGCACCGATTGCTGCTTGTCTAGCAGGATTTTGACCAAGTCCTGCCTGAAGAACATTACCCATAATACATTCTTCAATATCATTAGACTCAATACCAGCTCTTTTAACAGCTTCTTTGACACAGTGAGCTCCTAGTTCAGTAGATTTTATACCGTTCAAAGCCTTTCCATATTTTCCGATGGGAGTTCTGCATGCACTTAGAATTACAACATCCTGCATAGTTATCTACTCCTGTAGATTATCTTCTAGTTGGTTAAAAACATATATATTATTGTCGGTTATTAATTACGACATTTGACGAACTCAACAGGTTGAACAATATCCATTCTCTTCAAAGGTTTGGATAAATGTCTTCTTGCTGTGACAGGAGGTTCATACCATCCTGAAACTATCCAACGAACATTTTTTTTCATAATACATTCTTGAGATCTGGTATTACATTGCTTACAACGGTATCCTTTGTTTTTACCAATTGAAGTCATACATCTTCCACATACCGGACATTTAGGATTGGATATTTTCATAAATTCATCTACTGCATTTAAAATGTGAATTTTTTCAATATTCAAAGTGCGCGGAGAATCTCTTAATTCTCCAATAACTTCTACAATATCCCCCTTAGATAACCAATCAAGAACATATCTAAAATCACCGGAAGGTTCATATGCAGCACAATCGAGTAATCCAAATTCTGTTTGAATCGTAAGAAAAGTATGTCCTCCTTTGACACGTTCACTTTTTTCAACAGTTCCTTTGATCAAATAAGAACTATTAGGAATAAATTCAGATCTTGAAAAATTTGTTATTATATGATCATCTGTACCTTGATTTGATTGAAAAATCAACCACCTACTCTGCTCTTCGGTTTTAATGATTTCATGTCCTTTGATCAGATCACCTGGCACATCACCCCTGAATCCATAAAGTACAGGACAAGGAGTTCCAGGAAATATTGCAATTTTATTTGTTTTTTCTTCAATATTATTAAAAGAAGTTGTAATTAATTTATCAGCTTTTTTAACAGATTCAGCATCAAAAATACGTTCAGTACCCCAACGATCCTGAGGACGATATGTAAGTAACTCAAATGTGTAATCTTTAGGAATCCAAGCCATACCACAAATACATCCTATAATACCTCTACCACATCCCAATTCAAATTTATCTGCATTTAAACGCTGAATTTCATTTATTATAGAATCACGTTTTACTATACGTGTCACTCCTTCAGTATAAAATGAATATGAAGGTCTTTTAATTGAAATAACAAGACCTGGATCCGAATCGACAGGATCGTGAAATTTTTGAATCAAAGGAATAATATGATTTTTTATTTCAAAAGATAAGGGTTCCCAATTCTCTCTTTTTTCAAAAACAAAAATTGAAACATTATTGATTTCCCCTATCTTGATCTTATTTCCCATTCCTTTTCCGAAGGACATTACAAGAGATCCATTACCACGAGTTTTCCAAGGAACAGCTGGATTTAATCTTACTAATTTTGGATATTCAATAAGATCAAGACCCATATTTACAACCAATTCATAGATGATCTCGGTCGCCAGAAAGGTTGTACAATTTCCTCTCATTGAATCTGTATCATCTATGGCAACAAACATAGAATCTGAATCAAAATATCATATTTTATTATGACCTGTAATATTGTAATTTTGAAACAAAAAATATTGAACCATCATCAGAATATGAACCTTCGATAGTATAAATTTGACTTAATAAAGGACATTCTTTACAAAAACAATGTATTGTAGAGCCATCCGTAATTTCAATATCAAAAACAAATCCTTTTTCTGATTCATTTGTTTTGATAATAATACCTGTGATCATATCTTTAGATTCTTTATCCTCTTCATATAAACAACAAAATGAAACCAATATCAAACAAGATATAACTGATAAAATGAAAAATTTATCATGAAATATATTCATATTTTTTGAAAGAAAAAATGTTTTAAAAATTATTTAGTTACATTTATCAAATAAAGACCCGGA
>CAVHHN010000020.1:0-22303 GCA_963635855.1 Faecalibacterium sp. CAG:74
CCCTCTCCTGACATGCTTTGTATATCGCCTCACCGACTATAAAATAGACGCTATTGGCATCCCCCATTGAAACCATATCTTAATGTATGGTCTCAAGGCTGCTCTTTTCATTTTTCAAATTAGATTCTTTTGAATTCCTGGGAGGGGTTCTGAACAGTTACAAATCACTAAAAGGTTAGACGACCGCAGAGAAAAATATGCTCTGCTTTCTGCGGCCATATTCTACATTTCGAATCCGATTAAATCGAAACAGGTTGGATATTGACAGCACGATATCAATGGAACTCCTCAAAAAGAAACTTTATTGAACCTTCCGGTCGGAACAGGTGTTTTGCACGACCGTGTGACGATTCCCTATGGAAAATATGTTAAGGTTGTCAAGCATATTTTGGGACACCTTAATTTAGTGAAATCATCACACAAAATCGTAAATTTAGTAAAAATATGGTGAATTTTGATTTAATAGCCCCTAATATAGTAAATAACTATTTAATTATGTAAATGATTAATAGAATTATAAGTAATGGTCGCTAATGCCCTATATGGGTGTGACTAGAAGGTATAATATGAAGAGAGCAATAGTGTTATTGATCGCGTTGGTTGCGATTGCTGCTTCTGTTGCAGTCACAGCTTCTGTAGTTAAAGATCACACAGATGAATCCTCTGATCCTCAGGTTTTCAGCGCACCTGTCGGAGACGTCTCTTGGAATTTTGATTCTGATACTGGCACTTTGACCATAGATGGCAATGGGCCTATGAAGGATTATTCTCAGTTCGATTGTCCTTGGGCTGAATACAGGTCCTCGATCAAGAAGGTCGTAGTTGGAGAAAATGTCACTACTATTGGGTCTTATGCGTTCTTTTATTGCACTTCCCTTACGTATGTGAGCTTGCCTGACGGAATTGTCTCTATTGGTACTGGTGCATTTACCAGTTGCAGTTCACTTGTCAGTCTGACCCTTCCTGATACTGTCAGTTCCCTTGGTGACGATGCATTCTACAACTGTACCTCATTCACAACTGTGGACCTTGGAGAATCGTTGCTTTCGATTGGAGCCAGATCGTTCAGTAACTGTATTGCGCTCGCTAACGTGACCCTTAGTAAGGTCCTCGTCACGGTCGGAGATAATGCCTTCTTCTCTTGTTCCGCTCTTCAATACATTTACCTTCCTGACACAACAACCACCGTAGGAAACAACGCATTTTACGGGTGCGTATCTCTGATCAACGTATCTTTTGGCAATTCGATCACGACCATTGGGGACAGTGCGTTCTGTGAGTGTCATTCGCTCTATTCCATTGTTATTCCTGATTCGACCTTGACCATTGGAAACAGTGCCTTCAAGAACTGTTTCCTCGCTGCTACTGTGATCGTCGGTAACTCTGTCACCTCCCTCGGAAACAGTGCATTTTACGGATGTGCTTCCATTACCTCCCTGAGCCTTGGGAGATCTCTTTGCTCAATTGGAGATTATGCATTCTTCCAATGCGCTGCACTCACATCTTTGACCATCCCTGATGCGACCGAGCATCTGGGTATATCTGCATT
This sequence comes from Faecalibacterium sp. CAG:74, assembly GCA_963635855.1. Lineage (GTDB taxonomy): Archaea > Thermoplasmatota > Thermoplasmata > Methanomassiliicoccales > Methanomethylophilaceae > Methanomethylophilus. The sequence continues at coordinate 1,550 of CAVHHN010000020.1, forward strand.
CAAGAATTGTATCGGTTTGAAAGAACTTACAATTCCTGCAAGTCTCAATGCTGTTGGATCCAATGAAAATCCTTCGTTCGAGAACACCTATTACATCGAAAAGGTCACATTCACCCCAGGAAATGGGGCTTGGTATGCATATGGTTCGGATCTCAATGAAGAATCCTATTATGCATACGCTCCTTGGTTGGTCAGCCAATACTTCTTGAAGACCGCGATTATAGAGGAAGGCGTTACCTCGATCGGTGATCATGCTTTCAGTGATTGTTATTTCCTTGAGACCATCAAGGCTCCTTCCACACTCAAATCCATCGGATCCTATGTGTTCTATGATTGTATTGCAATTACCTCGTTCACCATCCCTGATTCGGTTGATTCTATCGGGGATTATGCATTCTGCAATTGCATCGCCCTTACATCCATGAAACTTCCAGATGGTCTTCCGTTCATCGGGAACTATGTGTTCTTCCAATGTATCAAGTTGTCTTCAGTTGAGATCCCTGACTCTGTCTTGACCATCGGGGCTCACGCTTTTGCCTATTGTATCGAACTTTACACAGCGGATCTTCCGAAAAATCTCCTTTCTATCGATGAGTATGCGTTCGAGCGTTGCATTGTTCTACATGCTGTCGTTATTCCTGAAACACTGACCTCTCTTGGAATTGCGGCGTTCAAGGATTGTATAAAGATCACTGAACTTACTATTCCGATCTCACTTAACGCAGTTGTGTCCAATGATCACCCAGCATTTCAGAACACGATCGCGATCACGAAGTTCGTATTCACCCCTGGAACCGGTATCGGGTTCTCCTATGGTGGAGAGGATGAGGAGAACTCCCATATACATACACCATGGGCCTACAGTCTGGCCAATCTGACGACCATAACGCTCTCTGAAGGTATAGTGACCATCGGCGATTATGGATTGAGCTTTTGTTTACTCGCTGCGGAATTGAATCTTCCATCAACACTCACATCGATTGGAAAATATGCATTCAAGTTATGGTGCTTCATAGAAACTGTGACCATTCCCGACGGCGTGACTTTCATTGGTGAAGGCGCATTTATTTCATGCTTCAATCTTGGGGCCGTGGTTCTTCCTGATTCGATCACCTCTATTGCGAACAGAACTTTCGATCATTGTTTCAAACTTACTTCCATCACTTTCGGTAAAAATCTTGTCAGTATCGGGGATGAAGCGTTTATTTCTTGCGAGGGTTTGTATGATGTCACGATACCTGATACGGTCAAATATATTGGAAATGGTGCGTTTGCGGACTGTACAGGCCTTAATTTTATCACTATAGGAAACTCTGTTGAAGTTATTGGAGACTACGCATTCTGTAATTGCAGGTTCTCAGAAGTGATCATACCTGGGTCTGTGACCCATCTCGGAAACGGTATATTCCAAGACTGTTGTAACCTTACTTCGGTGAACCTCCCTCCTACAATAACTTCGATCGGAAGCCATATGTTCATGGGATGTACTTCTCTCACTACCTTTGATATCAGCGACAACATCGTTTCATTAGGGGACCATGCCTTCGCAGGATGTACGTCATTATCTTCCATTACGTTCGGCAAATCCTTGAGTATTATTGCTGAAAACGCATTCTCTGATTGTACAGCACTTACTTCAATAGTGGTCCCTGACAATATTAAGGTCATCGAAAGCTCCGCCTTTGAGAATTGTACCTCTCTCACGTCAGTAACTCTCGGAAAATCCTTGATCACGATCGCGGCCAAGGCCTTCGCTGGTTGTACTTCTTTAGAAAGCATCACCATCCCTGATACGGTCACACGCCTCGGCGATTCCGCATTCATGTCATGCACAGGCCTTAGGGAACTTTCGGTTCCTGTCAGTCTTAACTGTGTTGGAGATAACGACAATTCTATTTTCTACGGTTGCGACAAGATCGAAAAGATCACCTTCACCGTAGGGTCTGGAACCTGGTATGCATATGGTGTCGACGACTCGCAGGTTTCTTATTACGGATTATGCCCGTGGCAGTTAAGCAGGTCCACTCTGACAGCGGTCATTATCCCCGAGGGTGTGTTGTCCATTGGTGCTCATGCTTTTGATGGATGTGTGGCACTTAGGTCTGTATCCAAATTGACAACTGTGGTTTTCATTGGTGATTCTGCATTCAATGGTTGCACCAGCCTTACTGAGGTGATCTTTGGTGATGACCTCACATCTATTGGCAGTTCTGCATTTTGTTCATCATCTATTGCCTCCATCACCTTGCCTGATTCTTTGCTCACGATCGGAAGTTCTGCCTTTGAGAATTGTACTTCTCTCACGTCAGTAACTCTCGGAAAATCTTTGGCTTCGATCGGAGTTAAGTCATTCAGCGGGTGTACTTCTCTTGGCTCTTTGGTCATTCCAGATTCCGTAACTTCCCTAGGGATGAGCGCATTCAAGGGTTGCACCGGTCTGGTGAATCTCACCATCCCCGCAAGTCTAGATTGTGTTGCTTCCAACGAATCTCCCGCCTTCGAGGGTTGTGTGAACATTAAATCGTTCACCTTCACCGCAGGAAATGGTGACTGGTGTACATACGGCCCTTACAACACTAATTACTCCTACTATGGACTTACTCCTTGGATGATCAGTGGGTCTTTGCTGTCAGTTACTATTTTGGACGGCGTGAAGAACATTGGAGACCATGCGTTCGATGGTTGTGCATCCCTTTCACTTGTAAGGATCGGAAAATCTGTTGCAGTGATCGGAAATGCTGCCTTCTTCGGTTGTAATTTACATGCCCTTTACATCAAGGGAAAACTTTCATCGATAGGCGAAGGGGCATTCGAAGGCCTTACATTCTGGACCTATAACGGAGTTGAAATTCCGATCACTCCTGAGACACTTTCTGAATGTGACTTCAGCAGTGACCCCTATAACCCCGGTCATATGGTGAAACTCAACATTGATCAATCTATTGATCAAGAAATTTGACGGAGGTTGTGAAATATGAAGAAAATTGTGATTGTGATCCTGGCATTGGTTGCAGTTTCTGCATCTTTGTTGGTTTCTGCATCTGTTCTTTCGGATCATTCGAACGAACACAACAACGCTTCACAAACATTCAATGTTCCTGCAGGGGATATTGTTTGGTGGTTTGATTCCAGTACCGGTACTTTGTCACTATATGGTAGCGGACCTATGAACGACTATAGTACAGCTACTGTTCCTTGGATCGCGTATAAGTCCTCTATTAAAACGGTCACTTTAGATAATTCTATAACCTCTGTCGGAGCTTATGCGTTTTCTGGGTGTACTTCCCTCGAGACAGTCAATATCGGTGGGGCTGTCACATTGATAGGGGACCATGCTTTCTCAGACTGTGGGTCCCTTTCTACTGTGAATCTCGGTGGATCCGTCAAAACCATCAGCTCTTATGCATTTTTCAATACGTATATTTCTGAAGTTTCGATCCCGGATTCTATTGTTACCATTGGCGACCATGCGTTTTACAACATTTCCACGCTCAACAGCGTGACCCTTGGTAAATCGCTCGAATCCATCGGATCTTATGCATTTTCCGGCACACACCTCTCTGAAGTTTCGATTCCGGATTCTACCATCAGTATCGGTGATCATGCATTCTACCTCTGTTCTATGCTCAACAGCGTGACCCTTGGTAAATCACTCGAATCCATCGGATCTTATGCATTTTCCAGTACACGTGTTTCTGAAGTTTCGATCCCGGATTCCACCATCACTATCAGTGACCATGCGTTTTACAACAGCTCTATGCTCAACAGCGTGACCCTTGGTAAATCACTCGAACTCATAGGAAATTATGCATTTTGTGGCACTATTCTTTCTTCCCTTGAGCTCCCCGATTCTCTTGTCACTATTGGCGACTACGCGTTCTATAGAACCTCAATCGCTTCCCTTACTCTCACTGATTCTGTCATCACTGTTGGTGATTATGCGTTCTACAGTTGCACCAAGTTAACTACTTTGAACCTCGGTAATTCCATCAAAAGCATTGGTGCATATGCATTTTCCAAAATTTCCATCACTTCTCTCAAGATCCCGGATACCACCACATCGATCGGTGATCACGCTTTTGAGAAATGTGATGACCTTACTTTCGTTATTATCGGCAATTCGGTCGAAGTCATCGGAAATTCCGCATTCAGTCATTGTATTTTCCTCAAAAGTGTTACCTTCGGTAGGTCAGTTCAGGTCATCGGTGATGATGCATTCAATTACTGTCTCTACCTCAACATCGCCGTGCTTCCCGACCAGACCAGATCGATAGGTGACAGGGCGTTCTATGGTTGCAGATCTCTTTCTGCTGTGAACCTTGCATCTGTTAACACTATCGGAAGTGAAGCATTCGTCAGTTGCGTTAGTTTGACTACTCTTGTCCTTCCGGATACTCTAATCAGCATTGGTGAATCTGCATTCGAGGATTGCAACAAATTGAAAGAACTTACAATTCCTGTCGGTCTCAACTCCGTTGTATCCAACAACGCTCCTGCGTTCTCTGGATGTGTCAATATCACCAAGATAACATTCACAGGGACCGGGGCCTGGTACAAATACGGTGTGACCGATCATGATGAATCACGTTTCAATTACACTCCTTGGCATTTCAGTAAAGCCGTCCTGAACACAATCGTCATCACTGGCAGTGTTACCTCTATCGGAGCTCATGCTTTCGAGGATTGTACCGCCTTGAAATCATTGTTCGGGTTTGATTCTGTATCGGATATCGGTGACTATGCGTTCAGCGGCTGTAGTGCTCTTTCCGCGATGCCTACTCTGCCTGCGTCCCCTGTCTACGGTGCTGGTGTATTCCAGTACTGTACTTCTCTCAAATCAGTTACTTTATTCAGTACAAATACGACCATCGGAGATTATCTGTTCTGTGGATGTACTGCCTTGACCTCAATAACCATCCCCGATAATGTCACTTCCATTGGAGAATATGCCTTCTATTATTGTACGGCCATTACTTCAATAACCATCCCCGATAATGTCACTTCCATTGGAGAATCTGCATTCCTTGGATGTAGCTCTATTTCTTCCATAGCCATCCCCGATGCCGTCACATATCTCGGTGATTCCGCATTCATGTTATGTACAGGCCTCAGGGAACTCTCGGTCCCTGTCAGTCTTAACTGTGTCGGAGATAACGCCAGTTCCATTTTCTATGGTTGCGACAAGATCGAAAAGATCACTTTCACTGTAGGGTCCGGAACCTGGTATGCGTATGGTTCCGATGACTCGCAGGATTCCTATTATGGATTATGTCCGTGGCAGTTAAGCAGGTCCACTCTGACAGAGGTCATTATCCCCGAGGGTGTGTTGTCCATAGGAATTCATGCTTTTGATGGGTGTGTGGCACTTAAGTCTGTATCCAAATTGACAACCGTGGTCTCCATTGGTGATTATGCATTCAATGGTTGTACCAACCTCCCTGAGGTGATCTTTGGTGATGGCCTCACATCTATCGGTGACTCTGCATTCTGTTCATGTACTTCTCTTACAGCCATCGTCTTGCCTGAATCTGTGGTCTCGATCGGAAGTTCTGCGTTCAAGAACTGTGAGAATATCTCAGAACTCACGCTCCCGATAAGCCTCGACAGTGTCAGTTCCAAGGTAGATCCGGCCTTTTATGGTTGTACCAATATCGCAACGATCACCCTTACTGTCGGTACTGGGGTCGGGTTCAACTATCATGACAGTGATTGCGGAAGTTCTACCCCCTGGTGTTTAAATCATCTAGCTACCATCGTCATACCTGATGGTGTCACGTCTATCGGAACCTTTACATTCAATAGTAGTAGTTTGACCGCTATATCCATCCCCGATTCTGTAACCGTGGTCGGGGATTGTGCATTCCGGGCTTGCTCCTCTCTTGTCACCGTCACTTTCGGTAAAAATATCCAGTCTATTGGAAACAGTGCTTTCAGTGGTTGTGTATCACTGACCGTTGTTAATATCCCAGATACGACCCTGACACTCGGAGCTTATGCATTCTATGGTTGTAAGAGTATGACCGATCTTTCTCTCGGCAAGTCTCTCACCTCGATAGGTATCAGTGCATTTTTCGATTGTGTGTTGCTCAGCAATGTTGACTTTGGTCAGTCTCTCACAACTATCGGAGATCGTGCATTCTACCGCTGCTTATCTCTTTCTTCTGTGACCTTGCCAGCTTCTGTGACCTCGCTCGGAAACTATGCATTCTCCAAATGCCCACTTAAATTCCTTTGTGTTCAAGGAACCATTGAGTATCTTGGTACGGATGTATTCGAGGGTATGACATTCTTTGATTCTGAAGGGCAGCGTATTTCGGATATAACTCCTGAGGAATTATCTGGATATACCTTTGTTTCCAATGGTGATCACTGTTTAAGGAGGCAGTGAATTTCAAGACAGGTGATCATAGGTGGGGACCACCCCACCTACTCGTTACTTTCTCGGTTCTTGATGTTCGCATAAAAATAATACATACATATATAACTAATAAATCAATTCATATACCTAGTACTATAGGCCTTGACCTATACGATTCAAGGTGAGGGAAATGGACAATCTGAAAAAAATATTGATATTGGCTCTAGTATTGACTGCGGTTTCCGCTACCGCAATATATGCTTGCACAACCACGCAACCTTCCGGAGACTCATCCGAGCCCACAGTTTTCAGTAGTACTGTTGGGGACATCTCATGGGATTTCAATCCTGATACTGGCACTTTGACAATAGATGGAACTGGGCCCATGGAGGATTATTCTTTTTCTGCTCCATGGTACAAGTATCAGTCATCTATAACGGAGGTCGTCATTAAAGGCTCCGTCACACATATAGGAAATTGTGCATTTTATGGGTGTTCCGCTCTTGCCACCATAGATCTTGGGAATTCTATAACCTCAATTGGAAATCATGCCTTCGGCAGATGTACTTCTCTTGAATCCATCATTCTTCCAAATCTCCTCACCACGATCGGAGCCAATTCCTTCGATAGATGTACCTCTCTCAAATCCATCACTATTCCAGATACTGTAACTTCGATCGGTGATTGTGCTTTCCAGGGATGTTCTATCTCCACTATTGCTCTCCCAGATTCATTAGAGTACCTTGGAACATATGCATTCAACCATTGTACCTCCCTCACTTCGATCATCATCCCAGATTCAGTGACCACTTTCGGCACTAATGTGTTCAAGAATTGTACCTCCCTCACTGCTGCGGTTCTTGGCAGTTCGATAACTTCTATAACTGCCAATACGTTCTCAAATTGCAATTCTCTTGTTTTTGTAGAGCTCAGAGGACAAATAACTTCCATCGGAGCCTGTGCATTTCTTAATTGTTCTTCCCTGACATCCATTGCAATTCATGATACTGTAACGTCTATCGGATATGAAGCGTTCAGCGGGTGTAGTTCCATTTCTTCTGTAACTATCCCAGATACAATTGCATCTATTGGTTATAGCGCATTCAAAGATTGTTCCGGTATAAGGGAACTCACTGTTCCTGCGAGTCTTGACTGTGTCGTATCCAATGTCCGTCCAGTATTCTCTGGTTGTGTGAATATCGAAAAGATAACTTTCACTGCTGGATCAGGATCTTGGTATGGGTATAGCGCAGACAGTTCACAGGGGCAATATTTCGGATATACCCCCTGGCAGTTCAGTAAATCCGCTCTGACAACTGTGATCCTATCTGATGGTATCACCTCCATCGGTGTGCACGCATTCGATGGGTGCGAAGCCATCAGCACTCTTTCTGCCATGAAAACTGTGACCTCAGTAGGAGATTATGCTTTCCGTGATTGTAAGCATATACCTGCGGTCATTCTGAATGAATCAGATATCAAAATCGGTGAATCTGCTTTCGAGAATTGTCTTTCCCTTTTGTCAATAAGCTTTTCTGGTTCCATCGATTCGATCGGAAACAGTGCTTTTGCAAACTGTTCGACCCTTACATATTTCATTCTAAACAGTTCCCTTCAGACCATTGGTGACAGGGCGTTCTATGGGTGCAGTTCCCTTTCGTATTTCACTATGCCAGATACTGTGATCTCGATCGGCGAAGGTGCGTTCTATAACTGTAGTTCCCTTACATCTGTGTCTATACCTGATTCTGTCACCTCTCTGGGCAACGGTGCGTTCAGAGGTTGTACCGGACTGAAGGCCCTTACGATCCCTGTGAGCCTCAACAGCGTTGGTCATGCTCTGAATCCGATCTTCGGAGGTTGCGTGAACATAGAGAAGATAATCTTCACTATAGGGACCGCCAATTGGTTCGATTACTCTTTGAATTCAATGGAAAATTCTCATTTATTGACCCCTTGGTACATCAATGCTGAACATGTGGCCATCGAAATCCAGGAAGGTGTCTTGAGCATCGGAAATTATGTATTCTACGGTTTCTCGTTCACTTCTTTCATTGTTCCCGAATCGGTCATCTCTATCGGAGATTATGCGTTTTCTAAATGTTATCAACTTACTTCTGTGACTATGTCTGATTCTGTCACGAAGATAGGATTGTATTCATTTTTTGACTGCACTTCCCTTACTTCTATCAGACTTAGTGATAATCTTTCGGGCATAGCCGACGGGTTATTCTATAATTGTACCTCTCTCCGCTCTATCATCATTCCCGATTCTGTTCAATACATCGGAGAATACGCATTCAGATATTGTGGATCGCTTTCATATCTGGTCATTGGAGATCATGTCGGATCTATCGGTGTGTATGCGTTCAGTGACTGTACTTCTCTCACTTCCGTGACCATACCTGATTCCGTCACTTCGCTTGGTAATTATGCATTCAACTGTTGTTCCGGCCTCAAAGAACTCAGTATTCCGGTCAGTCTTAACAGTGTTGGAACCGTCGCCTTGCCTATTTTCTATGGCTGTGTGAACATTGTAAAAATAACGTTCACTGCTGGATCCGGAACCTGGTATCCATATGGTATGAACGTGTCCGATCCCTCCTATTTGGGATATGCTCCATGGTATCTCAGCAGGTCTACTTTGACCAATATCGTCATATCCGATGGTGTGAAGACTATCGGAGATCGCGCATTCCTCGGATTGACCTCCCTCAAAGGAATCTCGGTCGAAACCAGCTCATTATCGCTTGGGAGTTACGTGTTCTACAACTGTACTTCACTTACCACTGCGGCTTTCAACGTATCCGAGATCTTCTTTGGTGACAGTGTGTTCGAGAATTGTTCCTCTCTCCAATATGTTTCAATTCCGAATGCTACTTCCTCGATCGGAAAGGCTGTGTTCAAGAACTGTTCTGCTTTGTCTTACTTGGATGCAGGAAATTCAGTCCAGTTCATCGGTGACGAAGCGTTTTACAACTGTACTTCTCTCCTTTCATTAACACTGTTAGGCAATGCTCCTTCGATCGGGTATAAGTCTTTCCTCAACTGTAAGTCCCTTTATACCTTGGTCCTTCCGGATTCCGTTCTGACCATTGGAGATTATGCCTTCTACAATTGCGGATCTCTGACCTCTGTGAACATCAAATCCGTCACATATTTGGGGCAGTATGCATTCTCTGGTTGTGGATCGATCAACGTTATTGATCTTTCTGAATCTGTGACAGAAATTCCCTATTCCGCATTCATTAACTGTGCCCGTCTTTACTCGATCGTCATTCCCAATTCGGTCACTACAATTGGAGATTTTGCATTCTCAGGTTGTTATGCACTCACAATTGTATATCTTGGGAATTCTATCGAACACATTGGAAAATACGCATTTTTCGCATGCGCATCACTATATTCTTTGCAACTTCCTGATACTGTCTCGTTTATCGGAGATAACGCATTTGCAGAATGCATTTCGCTCAATTCCATGACCATTCCAGGTAAGGTCCAGTATATTGGGCCATATACATTCCATGGGTGTTCATTACTCCAATCCATCACAATTCCAGACTCGGTCACGACCATTGCCGATTATGCATTTTCTGCATGTACCTCTCTTAGGAACATCATCATCCCCGATTCTGTTACGTCAATTGGAAATTACTTGTTCTACGGATGTACATCCCTTAGGTCCTTCACACTCCCTGAGAATATCACCACGATCACACCTTATATGTTCGCTGGATGTACAAGTCTTGACCATCTTGAACTCAGTAGTTCTATAACAACTATCAGCCCCTTTGCTTTCTATAGGTCAGGTCTTCGGATATTGACCCTGCCGGATTCTGTTATATCTATTGCGGAACGTGCGTTCGCTGGATGTCCCTACCTTGAATCCGTCACTCTCCCAGTGAATGTCACTACTGTAAGCAACTATTTATTCAAGGATTGTACGTCACTTACTTCGGTGAAGTTCGATGGTAAACTCACAGTAATAGGTAACAGTGCGTTCGAGCATTGCACCTCACTTGTTTCTTTCGAATTCCCTGAAACGCTCGAATATATCGGTGATCAGGCATTCTACCAATGTACCTCTCTTTATTCCATTACGATCTCTGATTCCGTCACAGGTATTGGAAACAGTGCATTTGAGCGTTGTACAGGTCTTACTGAGGTGAAGTTCAATAATACCAGTTCACTGACATCCATCGGTACTAGTGTGTTCCGTAAATGTGCATCACTTGTAAAGGTAGATCTTCCTCCTAGTATCAATTATATCAATGCGAACACATTTGCTGACTGTACCTCTCTTACCACTGTCATCACTCATAACTCGATAGAGTGGATCGGAAATCGTGCATTCCTTGGATGCACATCACTTCGGTCTTTCAATTTTGAAGATCCTCTGGCAACCATTGAATCATATGCTTTTTCTGGTTGTACCTCATTATCCGAGGTCGAACTCTCGAAATCGGTTAACTCAGTTTGGGATCATGCGTTTGCAGGTTGTACTTCTCTCGAAACGCTGACGTGCCATGGTTATGTAACTATTGGATGGAGTGCATTCACTAGTTGCCCTGTTCCTGATGTATATTACGATAGCGGGTGCCATTTAGTTAGCAATTGGACCAGTCCCTTTGATTATGAATTTTGGGGACGTAGTAAAGATATTTACACCGGCGAGTATTATTATAGTAGTTTTTCTGAGTATTGTGCTGTAGGTCATTATAAGCTGATCTATGATCCAACCGCTCCACGTTGCGGCACAATATACCTTTATCTTGGGTGATAACGAAGAATAAGTAATTTTACAACAGAAGCACACGAGAGTAGACGAGTGAGCATGCGGATGCATGCGATTGGGTCTTCTCTCGTGGCACTGTGGCTTGTCCACACCACCTCTTTCGTAAGTTGTTTAAGCATCAGAATTCAGACCATCTGCTGTAAGATCATCCTCTTTCTAAAACACACAAACTAAGTTAATACATAAGTATATAACTAATAAATCAATTTACATATCTAGAACTATAAGCCTCAGCTTATAAGTGATTCAAGGTGAGGGAAATGAACAATCTGAAAAAAATATTGATACTGACCCTAGTATTGGTTGCGGTTTCCGCTACCTCAATATACGCCTGCACAACCATGCATCCTTCCGGGGACTCTTCCAGTTCTACAGCATTCTATAATCCTGTTGGGGAGACCACATGGAACTTCGATCCCGACACAGGCACTCTGACGATCGATGGAACGGGGCCAATGGAAGATTCTTATTCACCTTCCTGGGCCAAGTATCAAGCCTCTATCAAGTATATCAAAGTTCAAGGTTCCGTCACCCATATCGGGGACTATGCGTTCGATAAGTGTTCTGCCCTTATCGGGGTATCTATTTGTGATTCTGTCACATCCATTGGAAAATTCGCATTCAACGGGTGTAGTTCCCTCGAATCCATTGATCTCCCAGATCATCTTACTTCAATCGGACTCGGTGCATTCTACAAATGTTTCGCCCTTAAAACTATCAATCTGCCGAACGCCCTCACTTCGATCGGTGATACTGCATTTGCGGGATGCGCCTTCACCACCATAACCATCCCAGGGTCTGTGGAGTACGTTGGAATAGGTGCGTTCGAGCATTGTACCTCCCTCACTTCGATCACCCTTCCAGATTCCGTGACCACTTTACGTAATAATGCATTCAATAGTTGTACAGCCCTCACCACTGTGGTCCTCGGCAGTTCGATCACTGCAATAGATGGTAATACGTTCAATAACTGTTCCTCCCTCGTTTCCGTGGAGTTCAGAGGACCTGTGACATCTATAGCTGGTTTTGCCTTTTCTGGATGTTCTTCTCTGACCTCTTTCGTAATCCCCGATACTGTGACATATATCGGATATGAAGCGTTCGCTGAATGTACCTCCCTTACATCTCTGGTCATTCCAGATTCTGTCGTCACTTTGGACAGGAATGTCTTCAGGGATTGTTCCGCTTTAAAGGAACTTACTCTCCCAGTGAGTCTTGACTGTGTCGGATCCAATTATTGGCCTAATTTCAGAGGTTGTGTTAACATCGAAAAGATAACGTTCACTGCAGGAACCGGGTCTTGGTTTGATTATAGCGCAGACTATTCACAGCAATATGGCTATTTCGGACTCACCCCTTGGCAGCTCAGCAGCTCCACCCTGACCACAGTTATCCTTTCTGATGGTATCACCTCTATCTGTGCACACGCCTTTGATGGGTGCGAAGCCATCAGGTATCTCTCTGCCATGAAAACTGTGGTCTCAGTAGGAGATTATGCATTCCGTAATTGTAGTCAAATACCTGCTGTCATTTTGAGTGCGTCGGATATCAAGATCGGTGAATCTGCCTTCGAGAATTGTCTTTCTCTTGTTTCGATAAGCGTTTCCAAATCTATTGATTCGATCGGAAACAGTGCTTTCGCAAATTGTTCGACCCTAACTTACGCAGTTTTCAACAGTTCACTTCAGACCATTGGTGACAGGGCGTTCTACGGTTGCAGTTCCCTTTCGTATTTCACTATGCCAGATACCGTGATCTCGATCGGCGAAGGTGCGTTCTATAACTGTACTTCTCTTACTTCTGTGATAATACCTGATTCCGTTACTTCCCTAGGCAACGGTGCGTTCAGGGGTTGTACCGGCCTGAAGGCTCTTACGATCCCTGTGAGCCTCAACAGTGTCGGTTATGCTTTGAATCCGATCTTCGGAGGTTGTGTGAACATCGAGAAGATCGTCTTCACTGTAGGAACCGGCAATTGGTTCGATTACTCTCTGAATTCAATGGGAAACTCTCATTTTATGACCCCTTGGTACATCAACGCTGAACATGTGGCCATCGAAATTCAGGACGGTGTCTTGAGCATCGGCAATTTCGTATTCGAAGATTTCTCCTTCACTTCTTTCATTGTTCCCGATTCCGTCACCACTATCGGCGATTATGCGTTCGCTAGATGTTATGCACTTACTTCCGTGACCATACCCGATACCGTCACGCAGATAGGATTGTATTCATTCCTTAACTGCACATCTCTTACTTCCATTAGACTCAGTAATAATCTTTCGGGCATAGCCGACGGGTTATTCTGTAACTGTACCTCTCTCCGCTCTATCATCGTTCCCGATTCTGTTCAATATATCGGAGAATACGCATTCAGATCTTGTGGAACGCTTTCATATCTGACCATTGGAGATCATGTTAGGTCTATCGGAATGTATGCGTTCAGTGACTGTACCTCTCTCACATCTGTGGTAATACCTGATTCCGTCACTTCGCTTGGTAATTATGCATTCAACTGTTGTTCCGGTCTCAAAGAACTCAGTATTCCGGTCAGTCTTAACAGTGTTGGAACCGTCGCCTTGCCTATTTTCTATGGCTGTGTGAACATTGTAAAAATAACGTTCACTGCTGGATCCGGAACCTGGTATCCATATGGTATGAACGTGTCCGATCCCTCCTATTTGGGATATGCTCCATGGTATCTCAGCAGGTCTACTTTGACCAATATCGTCATATCCGATGGTGTGAAGACTATCGGAGATCGCGCATTCCTCGGATTGACCTCCCTCAAAGGAATCTCGGTCGAAACCAGCTCATTATCGCTTGGTAATTATGCGTTTTACAACTGTACCTCACTCACCACAGTGCTCTGCAATGTATCCGAGATCTTCTTTGGCGACAGTGTGTTCGAGAATTGTTCTTCTCTTCAATATGTTTCAATTCCGAATGCTACTTCGTCGATCGGAAAGGCTGTGTTCAAGAACTGTTCTGCTCTATCTTACTTGGATGTAGGAAATTCTGTCCAGTTCATCGGTGATGAAGCGTTTTACAACTGTACTTCTCTCCTTTCATTAACCCTGTTAGGCAATGCCCCTTCGATCGGGTATAGGGCTTTCTTCAATTGTAAGTCCCTTTATACCTTGGTCCTTCCGGATTCCGTTCTGACCATTGGAGATTATGCATTCTACAACTGCGGATCTCTGACCTCTGTGAACATCAAATCCGTCACACACCTGGGGCAGTATGCATTCTCTGGTTGTGGATCGATCAATGTTATCGATCTTTCTGATTCTGTGACAGATATTCCATATTCGGCATTCATTAATTGTTCCCGTCTTTACTCGATCGTCATTCCCAATTCCGTCACCACAATCGGAGATCTTGCATTCTCAGGTTGTTATGCACTCACAATTGTATGTCTTGGGAATTCCCTCGAACACATTGGAAAATACGCATTTTTCGCATGCGCATCTCTGCGCTCTTTGCAACTCCCTGATACCGTCACGTATATCGGAGATAACGCATTCGCAGAATGCATTTCGCTCAATTCCATGACCATTCCAGATAAGGTCCAGTATATTGCGCCTTATACCTTCCTCGGATGTTCATTCCTTCAATCCATTACCATTCCAGACTCGGTCACGACCATTGCCGATTATGCATTTTCTGGATGTACTGCACTTTTAAGCATCACTATCCCAGACTCGGTAACGTCGATAGGAACTTACTTGTTCTACGGGTGCACTTCCCTTAGATCCTTCACGCTCTCCGAGAATATCACCATGATCACGTCCCATATGTTCGCTGGATGTACAAGTCTCGACCATCTTGAACTCAGCAGTTCTATAATTTCTATTGACGCATGCGCCTTCTCTAAATCAGGTCTTCGGACTTTGACCCTGCCGGATTCCGTTATGTCCATTGGTGCTTCTGCGTTCTCTGGGTGTCCCCGCCTTGAATCTGCCACACTCCCAGTGAATGTCAATACTGTGGCCGCCCATTTGTTTGATGGTTGTTCCTCTCTCACATCGGTGAAGTTCGATGGTGAAATCACGGTAATAGGCAACGGTGCGTTCGAGCAATGCACATCGCTTGTTTCTTTCGAATTCCCTGAAACGCTCGAATATATCGGAGATCAGGCATTCTACCAATGTACCTCTCTTTATTCCATTACGATCTCTGATTCCGTCACAGGCATTGGTGACAGTGCATTTGCGCTTTGTACAGGTCTTACCGAGGTGAAGTTCAATACTACAAGTTCGTTGACATCCATAGGTACCATGGTGTTCCGTAAATGTACATCACTCATAAAGGTGGATCTTCCTCCTAGTCTCAAATATATCAATGAGAGCACATTTGCTGACTGTACTTCTCTCACTACAGTCATCACTCATAACTCGATAGAGCGGATTGAACACTGTGCGTTCTCTGGATGCACTTCACTTAGGTCTTTCAAGTCTGAAGACCCCTTGACAACTATTGAAACATATGCTTTCTCTGGTTGTACCTCATTATCTGAGGTTGAACTACCAAAATCAATGGGCACAATTTATCACCATGCATTTACGGGTTGTACCTCTCTAGAAACGGTGACGTGCCATGGTTGGGTATACATACAATGGAGTGCATTCGCTAATTGCTCCATCACCGACATATATTTCGATAACGGGGCCTATTTATGTACCAATTGGACTTTTTGTTTTGATTATCAAGTTGGTACGATGGTTGGGAGTGATTTATGGATTATTGACTTTGATCATATGGAGGGAGAAGCCCCAGCTGGCCATTACACTAAGTGTTACAATAGTAACTATCGTGGCACAATTTATTTCCGTATTGAGGCGTACTGAAGAATAATACCAAAACAATTTTACTACAAAAGCACACGAGAGCAGACGAATGAGCATGCGGATGCATGCGATCGAGTCTTCTCTCGTGATGCCGTGGCCTATTCAGGCCACTTCTTTCATCAATTGTTTAAGTATTGGTATTCAGACTATAGGCTGTAAGGTTCTTTTCTTTCTAAAACAATACAGGCACCCACTCTTACAATTATTTAAGGCAGGTGATCTATTCCCCCATATGCCTAGCGCAACAGTCGGCGAGTACATGGTTCGCGACGTCCAGTACGTCACTCCGAACATGACCGTTCAGGAGGTCATCGACAAGCTTCTCAATTCCAACTTCCACGGTTTCCCTGTGGTAGAGAACGGTTTTCTTTTGGGATATGTGACCGCAAAGGAACTTCTCCGTTACACTGACATGCCGAAGGCAAAACTACGTTCTGTGATGACCAGAGGTACCTTATGTGCCATCCCCTCGATGTCCATCGACGATGCCACCCGCATCCTGTTCAGATACGGTCTTAGAAATCTTCCCGTAGTTGATGAAAACAAGAAGATCGTAGGCATCATTTCCAACATCGACGTTGTAAGGTCCCAGATCGAGAAATCCCGTCCTGGAAAGGTCATGAACGTGAAGAATTTCATGGAAAAACAGAACCACGTCACCATGAGGGTCCACAATGGAGAGGTCCCGATCTCTGAGATGATCCCCACTCAGAAAGAGGTCTATATGGACGAGCTCGTGGGTAGGCAGTACGAGATCAAGAGGGGCCTTAATGAG
Source organism: Faecalibacterium sp. CAG:74 (assembly GCA_963635855.1). Taxonomy (GTDB): domain Archaea; phylum Thermoplasmatota; class Thermoplasmata; order Methanomassiliicoccales; family Methanomethylophilaceae; genus Methanomethylophilus. Next base: position 18,325 of record CAVHHN010000020.1, read on the forward strand.
CCGATCATAGTCATCAAAAGACATAAGGGATACCTTGTCGTGGATGGTCACCATCGTATCATGGCGGCCCACAGGCTGGGTATGAACACGTTCAACTGTATCATCCTTGAACCAAGCGATCTCGATGTCACTCTGGGCCTCGAGGTTACTGCTGAAAGGTGGGGGTTACGTACACTGAACGATGTCAAGATCATCGAAGGTTCGAAACATCCTTTCATGGAGATCACCACGATGCTTCTTCCACAGGAGATAGCGGGCAACATCAACCATATTCTAATGGAACGTATGGAGGAAAACCCCGGACCCGGTGTTCCGAGCCCTATACCTTCAGGGCCTCGCAGAACTGTAACCTCTACCACATCAAAAAAGAGCACAAGCAAAAAAACCACTGCCAAATCTTCATCAAAGAAGTCTGCGAATAAAAATTCGGCAAAGAAGACTTCTGGAAAGAAGTCTTCTGCCAAAAAGACCGTTTCTAAAAAACAGTCAAAGGAAAGTGTTTGAACTGTTCACATCTTGACAGCGCATCTGATCATTCTGCGTCCGAGTTCCAACTCTTCTTCGCTGAACTCGGCCCTCAGATTTGCATCAAAGATCTTGAAAAGTTCGTTGAGCGGGGTGTAAAGCATTATACCTTTTTCAGTAAGTGCCAGTACGTAGGATCTGTGGTCCCTTTCATTGGTCTTACGGGTGACATAACCCCTGTCCTCCAGACGTTTCAGACGTACCGTGACCGCAGATTTTGCGACACCGAGCTTTTCAGAGATCACAGAAGGCGTGCATTCCTCGTGGAACACAATAAGGTCCATGACGACCATATCCAAGTACGTACAGTCCGCTCCACCACTTTTGATGTTGTCCTGTATGAAGGATGTAAGACGCCGATAGACAGACCAGAATATCAATTCGTTTCCCATGGTATCATTAGTTCTCTTAGTGCATCATATTGTTTCTATATATTTAACTATAATTTTTTTTACAGTGTTTACTACAAATAGAAATGTACAATTGGAGCATATAACTCTCCGTTCGATGGGGTAGAATAACCCTGCATTTGTTCTGTGTACATCTTTTCGAACTGATGGTTTTTGCGGTCATTTCGGGAATGTGTGGTGTATCGATCTCCCGTCAGTATTCAGGCCATCTGGTTCGTGGCACCCCTGATCGGGTTAACACTTGCCAAAATATGGGTCCTGAAAAGGAAGTGTGAAACGATCACATTTCAAAGTAATTACACTGTAAAAATAAAAAGTACCAGAGGGAGCAAAACTCCCTCTGACCACAGCTTCATTCGCTTTTTGAAAGTGTTTCTCTGGCAGCTTTGAGGAGAACCCTCTGCTCTGCCGAGGCGATGATCTTCTTGGTCCTGATGAACGTGTCAGGGTTGAGAGAGATACAATCGATCCCTTCACCTACAAGGAATTCACAGAATTCGGGGTAGACCGATGGAGCCTGTCCGCATATACTGACATGCTTTCCGTTCTTGTGAGCGACCTTGATGAGTTGCGATATGGCCGCCTTGACTCCAGGATTCCTTTCATCGAAGTATCCCATCTTTCCAAGGATATCGGAATCTCTGTCACATCCCATCGTGAGCTGAGTAAGGTCATTGGATCCGATGGAGAACCAATCGCAGTATTTGCAGAACTCCTCTGCCATGAAAATGTTCACGGGGACCTCGGCCATGAAATAAAGTTTGAGGTCCAGTCCGCGCCTGAGGCCGACCGATGCCATCATCTCAGTGATCTGTTCGACCTCGCTGATGGTCCTGACGAACGGCAACATGATGTTGACGTTCTTGAGTCCCATATCGTCCCTGACCTTCTTGATGGCCTTCAGTTCGCAGAGGAATGCTTCGCGGTAGTTCTCGGAGACGTACCTGGAACATCCTCTCCAACCGATCATGGGGTTGTCCTCGGTGGGTTCGTAATTCGCACCGCCTTTCATATCGCGGTATTCATTGGTCTTGAAATCAGAGGTCCTGAGGGTGATGGGGCGGGGATAGAATGCCCTAGCCACCTTGGCGACGCCGTCTGCAAGCTTGTCGATGAGTTCTTGGGACCTTCCATCGGCGATGACCGCACAGGGGTGTTCACCGATGTAGTTTGTGAAGAGGAACTCGGACCTGAGAAGGCCGACCCCATCGCAGGGGAGCTGAGCGACCTCTTCTGCCTTGGTGGGCATGGACATGTTGCACATGACCTTGGTGCCGGTGATGGGAACGGGCTCTGCGAACACAGGTGCTGCTTTGGAAACCTCCCCCTCTTCTTTCACTTTCTTCTTGATCTCACCGCGATATACAGTTCCAGTGGATCCATCGACAGTGACGATCTCACCGTTCTTGAGTGCGGATGTCGCAGTGGCGGTACCGACGACGCAGGGGGTTCCAAGTTCCCTGGAGATGATGGCCGCATGACAGGTCATTCCTCCTTCGTCGGTGACGATGGCGACGGACCTGCTCATGGCAGGGACCATGTCAGGCATGGTCATTTTGGTGACGAGGACATCTCCGTCCTTGATGACATCGAGGGACATACCATCCTGGTAGATGCAGACCGTACCGGTTGTCATTCCCGGACTGGCTCCGAGACCGGTGAGGACGACCTCCCCTCCATCGACGACGGCAGCAGGGGTTGTATCGGCGGTTCCGATGGCGGTGATAGGTCTGGCCTGTACAAGATACACTTTGCCTTCTTCGATACACCATTCCATGTCCATGGGTTTATCATAATGGATCTCCACCTGTCTTCCGATCTCGGCGATCTCGAGCACACGGGCATCTGGAAGTTTCTGAACGGTCTGGAATTCTTCAGGGACATCCTGTTTGACCGCACCGCCTTTGGGTCCGCGGACATATTTCCAGGTCTGTTTGAAGATTTTCCTGTCACTGATGGACATCTTGGCCTTGTCGATCACGTAGTGGTCGGGGGTGACCTCTCCACCCACCATGGCCTCACCGAGGCCATATCCTCCCTCGACAATGATGTTCTTGGCACCGTTGTGGGGATCGACAGTGAACATGATACCTGCAAATTCGGAGTTCACCATTTTCTGTACGACGACAGCAAGTTTGACATCCTCATGGGAGTATCCCTGGGCCTCCCTGTAGTAAATGGCCCTGGAAGTGAAAAGGGAGGACCAACATTTCTTGATCTTGTCGAAGAGGTCCTTCTCGTCCTTGACGTTAAGGTAGGTCTCCTGTTGTCCGGCGAAAGATGCGTCAGGAAGATCTTCGGCGGTGGCAGAGGACCTAACGGCCACGAATCCTTTCTTTCCTCCGAGGAGGAGTTTATAATTCGATTTTATCTCGGTCTGGAGGTCTTTGGGAATAACCGCGGAATCGAAGAGGGCCCTGATCTGTTTTGATGCAGAATCCAGACTGTCGTCCGAAGTACGGTCGATACCTTTCAGAAGGGCGAGGATCTTGTTCATGATCCCGCTGGTGGAAATGAAATAGTCGTAAGAAACAGTGGTGAGAACGAAAGCATTGGGAACCGGGAATCCGGAAGAGGTAAGCTCTCCGAGGTTGGCACCTTTTCCACCCACAATGGGTACGTCGGTGACGCGGAGTTCGTTAACATCGATAATTCTTCTTGTGTCGTTGACATCAGCCATGATTATCCCGTCATTGGAAAAACAGTTTCAGGGGAATGCCCCGTCTATGAAGGTCCATTGACTTATAGGATATAATAACAACCCTCCTTTACGGTTCCATTGAAATCATGCTGTCGACATCCAACCTATTTCAACCTGATCACATTCGAAACGTTGAACGCTGCCACAGTAAGCTGAGCACATTTCTTCTGCTGTCGTCTAACCTTTTCTTGATTTGTAACTGTTCAGAACACCTCTCAGGAATCCAAAAGGATCTAATTTGAAAATGAACAGACCGACCCTAAGATCAGTTATTGAGGTGTGGTTTCAACGGGACCCTTCTTTCTAAGTCATTAAAGGTATCAATAACGCCTCTTTTATAGTC
>CAVHHN010000021.1:0-22280 GCA_963635855.1 Faecalibacterium sp. CAG:74
AAAGCAATTGATTGATGTTTAAAAGTATAGTATATCAAATTGGGAATTCGTTACTAGAGGTATTTGGAATATACAGAGTTTCGTCATGGGTTAAATTTCAGAGTTAATATCTCGCAACTAGATCACCCTACGATACATACCCAGCACAATAAAACCGACAATACCAAAAAGTTTGAATCAAGTAGAAATCTTCAGCACCCTTTCCCCAAAGATCCGTGATAACATAGTGCACTATCTGTTGAAAGATCAAGTGATATCGTCAGGCTGTATAGGGGAAATAGTTCACTGAGCAAGATCTTCGAGATCTGTAGAATACTTCCACATCTTGGGGTAATGTCCGACATCCATGAAGACCCTCCCTGTCCTGACCGCGACACCAAAATCAGAATCCATGATCTTGTCAGTGGACATCTGCATCTTACCCAAAGCGACCAATTCTCCGCGAAGGGTCATCAAGGCCACCAATGCATTACGCCGAATATCTGGATCTATCAGATGGATCCCTTTGACAGAAAGGTCTGCACCATGACATATCGCATCGACCGCCGTGGGCTTGACGATGATCTTCGGCAATGGATCTACCAAGACCTCCATCGGACGGATAATACTACGAAGCCAATCTCCGCGACCATCCTGTTGCCAAAAGATGTAAGAGTCAGTGAGGTCCTGAAGAGTGGCCGCATCGGCCTCCCTCATTTTCCCTGAACGTGTGCGTCTTAGTTCCGTCATGGATGCCCCACAAAGAAGCATCTCACCGATGTCAATGCATAATGTCCTGACATATGTTCCAGCATCACAGGAGATGCGGAAAAGAACATCCCTCCCATCGATATCCAAGATCTCAATCTCTTTGATGGTACGGATACGGACCTGCCTTTTCACTGCGGACCTGACAGGCGGCAACTGATAGATCTTCCCGACAAAACGACCCATGACCTCGCGGATACGTTCCTCGGAACGATCTGCATGAAGTTTCATCAAACAAACATATTCTTTATCCGAAGAAAGAACAATGTCGGTCAAGCGGACAGCTTTACCAAAACAGATCGGAAGTACACCGCTTACATAAGGGTCCAAAGTACCCCCGTGACCGATCTTCTCAAGATGGAGGGCATCCCTCGCCCATGCGGTGACCTGATGCGAAGTAGGGCCCGGCGGTTTATCCAAAGCGATGACCCCCCCACGCAATAGCTCGCCCAGAGAACGGTCGGAAGGTCTGACACCCCACTTATCGGGAACCGTATCCGGATCTTTTATCAACATACTCATGCACGCACTGCATCAAGGATCTTCTGAAGAACCTCTTCAGGGGTCAGTGTATCAGTATTGATGATGAGATCATAGACGCTACGATCTTCGATATCGATGTCGTAATACATCTTGTATCTCTTGGCTTCCGAGGCCTGACGCTCGTTCGTTTCCTGAATAGCGTGCTGAACCTCTTTCTCCTCACGGATGCCAATCCTGGCAAAACGTACCTCCGGACTCGCATCAAGGTATACGCGCAACGCGGGGATCTTGTTGCGGGTGAGCATATATGCGGAGAGACGGGACTCTAAAATTATATCAGAAGTGTTACGGGCAGTCTCAACAATCTTAGCATCGATAGCCGCATCGATACTGGGATCGGTCTCAGCGAGTTTACCGAACTCGACGAGAGTGAGCCCTTTTTCTGCGGCGAGCTGCCGGAACACCTGTCCGAAGACCACGGCAGGAACACCGAGTGTCTCGGACAGCTTGCCACAGACAGTGGTCTTCCCGGAACCAGGAGGGCCACTGATGGTTATTCTCATACATCTCCCGCATCGATGACGCTCAGACGTTTCTTGAACAAGTAGTAGTTGATCAACTTGTTCTCAAGCTGTCCGATAGGGAGGCTGATAAGAGTGTAGATCACAATCCACTGGGGCATGAATCCGATCATGTTGTCCATGAGATTCGCGGTTCCCCAAGGCATGTTGATGATCAGGGGGGAGGTTTCTCCCCCCATGGTAAAGGTAACGAAGTAGAAGATCCAAGCATAGATAGGGATGACGAACAACATGGTGATGGGCATCAGTTTCATCATCTGAGTGCTCTGTTCCATGGAGGCCTGCATCATCTGTGGCTGGATCTCCTGTAGTTTCTTCATTTTGTACAGATTGTTCTCGAGACGGGCATTGCGCATCTCGGTATTGAACTCGCTCTGTATCTGCTGGGCTTTGGCCTGAGATATGGGATCAGATAGGAAACTCCGGATCACAGTGCTGAGGGTGATCATGATGATACCAGCGATCATGAGGGTCAGGACGGGATATTTCCCGCCGAAATCGATGTACTTGAACACGTGGTTCAAAGCCTGACCGATCTCCACCCTCCAGATCATGACGATCATCATTATGACCAGAACGCCGAGCATTCCGACCATGGTTCCTCTGGGCATAGGCTGCATTGTCTGCTGCTGTGCCCTCATCTGTTCAGCACTTCCAGGGTTTGCCATTATCATTCACCACCGAAGAACCCTCTCATCATCGGGTTCATCTCCATCATCTGTTCACGTCCGAGAGACTCGTAGAACTTGATGATGATTCCGACCGTAAGCAACAGACCGGTACCGGTCGCGTTACCCGTGGTTCCTATCATATCTGCTACAGCGGCCAACAGACCGATCAACGCACCCGACAAGATGGTGATGGTTGGAATATACCTTTCCAAGACCTTTGTCAGTACACGGGGATCTCTCCTGAAACCAGGGATCTGCATTCCGCTCTTCTGGATGTTCTTGGCGACAGCCTCAGGTCCGAGGTTTGTGGTCTCGACCCAGAACTTAGCGAACATGATGGAACCGATGACCATCACGGTCATATATACCGCAACGTGACATAGATTCTGCACCACCGTATGACTATTACCATACGACGCTGGGTTCAAAATCGGCAACAGCCAATCGGTCAGACCCTGTGGTGTCGATAGATACCATGCGATACCGCCGGACGCCGTCGTCGAATTGCTCTCGTAGACTCCGATCGCATCATTACCTCCAAGGAGAGGAATGGAGCTAAGGAAGTCATTGGTGTAGAACAACAGACAGATCATACTGATGTTTGCCAACAGTGCGGACATCAAGATAACAGGGATGTTACTTGAATACATCAGCTTGATCGGATATCTGCCTCTGGCACCTCTTGCATTTCCATGCGACAACGGAAGCTCGATACGACTGGACTCTAGATACACGACCACCAGGAAGATGACCAAAGTACCTATGAGCGCGATCAGCGGATTCGGTTGTCCCAGCAGGATCATTTCGTATCCGCCGGACGCCATCTCGGAAGAGTTGGTGTGGAACAGAATGTAAATGGTCTTGGGGATCGTTCCGGCAGGCAAATTCGACAATGAATATGCCGACCCTTCCGTGTACGGATACCAGTTAAGGGTTCCCGTGAAGACCGCCTGTGCCACTCCGGCCGCGATGAACAGAGATATACCGCTACCGATACCCCATTTGGAGATGACCTCATCGAAGAGGAACACCAGATAGGAACCGATGAACAACTGAAGGATGATCATTCCCTTGGCTCCGAAGGAACCGAACTGTGTGGTGAACGCAGACGAAGGAACGAGATATCCGTATACCTGAGGAATGGACTCGACCAGGATCATAACCAGGACGAGAACTTTCATCACAGACTGATAACAAGCTTTATCTTTCTTATTGCTGAGGTCGAGCTTAATAATCTTAGCACCGACGAACAGCTGCATGATAATCGACGCAGTAACGATCGGACCAATACCCAATTGGAGGATCGTTCCTGACGCTCCGGCCATGATGGTCCTGTACTGAGCGAATATATCCAGAGAGGACTTTTGGTCCAATCCCCAGAGATAAACGTTCGACATTACGAAGTACAGGATCAGGATGACCGCGACCCACATGATCTTGGTCCTGAAGTGAACGTGTCCTTCGGGACGCTTGACCGCGGGAAGCCTGTCTCCGATGGGTTTTACCTTGTACAACAGGCTTGGTTTTGCATCATCCATTTGAATTACTCCTTTCGGAATTACTCAGCGATAGAACCGCCGGCAGCTTCGATCTTCTCTTTAGCCTTGACAGAGACCTCTTCGACGGTGACATCGATAGCGATATCGACGTTTCCGCTTCCCAGAAGTTTGTCAATTCCGGCATCAGTCAGATTGACTGTGTATTTCTCGCCGTCTTTCGTAGCAAAGCCCAAAGCAACGAAACGGTCCACGCTCTTTTGAAGCTCGGAGACGTTTATGGTGCTGTTGGCTTTGACGAGACACTGAGGCCTCTTGAAGCCGTAGTGCCCGTAGTGTTTCCTGTCATTTTTGAGCATCCAGATCTTGCCGGTCTTACCGATACCCGCGTTTCCGCGTCCACCGATGATACCTGCACCACGACCGGATTTCTTACCGCGACCGTGGGTCCTGGATCCCCTGAATTTCTTAGTTCTGCTAGGCATTTATGACACCTCAGAGCATCCTCTTGACGAGGTCGTTTATCTTTTCGCCCCTGTTTCCGAGAGCTCCACCCTCGACGAAGGCGTGTTTGTTGCCCTCGTATCCCTTGATGGGAGGGTGTAGGCGGAAGACAGGTTTCAAACCTTCGACGTCTTTGAGTTTGTACTCACCGGCGACGATGGCCTTGGCCAGGTCTTCGATGGTCGAGAACTCGGTCTTCTCCTTGACGTACTCGTCGGTGACGGGTGCATCTCCGGTGACCTTTCCGCGGGCCTTGATCATCTCGGCGAGGGTCTCCTCATCGATGAGACCGAAGGTGCAGTAGTCCTTGACGACCTGAAGCATTCCTTTGTAAGAGTCATTGACAGGGACCACGGTGGCGTGGTTGACCCTGTTGAGACCGAGGAGGTGCATGGTGTGGGCGATGTTGTAGTTGACATCGGCCTGTCCAAGCACACGGATCACAACATATGCTGCCATTTTCACTCCTCCATGGAGTCGACGTCGACATCGTTCTCTTTGAGTCCGATGGGTCCGGCAACGATGTTGAGCTTCTCGGCCTGATCGTCGGTGACCCTGACGACAGAGGTCTGCCTGAGGGCGTCGAATGTCGCCTCACAGTAGTTGACCTTGGTCTTGGTGTTACCGCGTGCGAATCCCCAGGAATCGTGGATTCCGGCGAGGGTCAGCAACTTCTTTGCGACATCACCGACTGCAAGTCCGATACCGCGAGGCGCGGGACGGAGATAGACGGTGACGGATCCGGAACGTCCGATTACCTCGAAAGGCAGTGAGTGGACGGTACCGCAACCGCATTCCCAGGAACCGCAGCCCCTTTTGACCTCGATGATGTTCAGTTTGGCGTTGTCGATGGCCTTCTTGATAGTAGGTCCGACCTCTTTTCCTTTTGCCCTTCCGACACCGATGAAACCGTCTCCGTTTCCAACGATGCAGGTCACAGCGAACCTGACCCTCCTTCCGGAATCGGTCATCCTCTGGACCATTTTCATGTCGATGACCTCATCCTGAAGATCAGGAAGGAGAATGTCAACGATCTCGGGCTCACGCAGAGGCAGTTTGGTTGCCAGAGCATCGCTCATTGTGGTGACATCGCCGTTGAGGACCATATGTCCAAGCCTTGTTTTTGGTGACCAGTCAACCATATTTACTCAGCCTCCAGTTTGTTTTTCATACTGCTTACGTCAGCTTCGATCTTATCATCGATGTGTTTTCCGACGATCCTGTCGTCAGCGGGGAGGACATCCTCGCTGCAAGGGACCTCAAGTCCGGCATCGATCATTCCCTTGGCGACGGCGAAGAGGACTCCACCGTGCTGGGGATTCTGCATACCGAGGTCAAGCACAGCATACTCGACCCCTTCCTTCTTGGCCTTAAGGCCAGCGGCATAACCGACAAGGTACGCTGCGGGGATGGAGGAGCAGGAATGCTTCCATCCGAGCTTGGCGAATGCCTTGGTGTCGGCTGCTGTAACCACTACATCGCCAGACATGGTGAAATCCACGAACTGGACGGTGATGTTCTTGTTGGACCTTCTAACTACAGCCCTGGTCTCGTGGCTCGCAAGGAGCTTCTTCCTGGTGTAGTAGTTAGTGCGGCTTTCTCTTCTTCTGCGGAACGCAACTTTGTATCTAGGTCCTGTAGCCATCAGATCTCCTCCTCTTTCAAGTTGCCATCGGCGACCATGTGCTGCTTCAGGTTCCTACGAGAGGTGTAGAGACCTCCCTTGGCCTTCCTGTAGTAGAGCCTGTATACGGAAGGCGAGATCTTGCCGTTCTCCCTGAGCTGTTTGAGCTCATCACGGATAGGTCTGATCGTCGCGATCCAAGCGCGCTTGGAGGGAACGCGTGCGTTTGCTGTTCCTTTCCTGCTTCCAGGTCCTTTGCGCTTACCGCTGGCTTTCTGTTTGGCTGCGTGTCTTATCCTACCTTTGGACGTGCCTGCCTTGGGTTTGGCCTTGATCATGCCAGACTCAATGGCATTGCGGATATCTCCGCGGGTGATGCAGTCCTGGACGTCCTCCTCTTTGGTGGGGTCGATCCAGACCCTGTTCTCACCGCATTTAAGAATCTCGGCAGCCAGCCTCTTCTGGTTTTTAAGGTCGGACATTTTCATACCCTCCTGTTGGCTTCGGTAGGCAGCTTGTTCAGCACACGGATACCGAGTTCTTTTGCCCTGTTTTCGATAGCGATTCTCTTCTTGACCCCGACGGTTCCGCCGATACGGGCCGCCTGGGTCTTCGGGTTGATGGTCTCGAGGCCGTCCACATTGTAGACCATGACCTCTTCGAATCCCGAGGGGTGAAGTCCCCTCACAAGTGAAGGTCCACCATAACCGATCTCGACCATCGGTGGCCTCCTCTTCATTCCCCTCCTCATCTTGGAGTGAATACCTCTGGGCCTCCTCCAGGACTCACCGAGTTTCTGGTATCTGAACCACTCCTGCCTCTTGAAGGCAGGGCGCTTTCCAGAAATGATGGCCCTCTTTGCGAGTGCGTCGACCTGCTCTTCAGAGAGCTCGGCTTTGGGTTCGACTGTATATGCGCCGGCCTCGACGACCTCGGCAACGGGGGCGGACTCGGCCTTCGGGGATTTGGTGGACTCATTGTTGAGTTCCTCCTTCCATACCCCAAGGGTCTTGGGTCCGACTCCAGAAAGGGCCTTGATGATCTTCTTGGATTCGGTCTCGTCGTTTACGGCGTCCTTCAGTTGCTCGACAGAGGTGATCCCGAGGGATTCGAGCTCTGCGACATTGGCTTCCTTGAAGCCAGGAAGGTCCTTGAACTCTTTGATGCTCATTCTTTCACCTTGTGAGATTTGTGGACGATGTAAATTCCGTCCTCGAACACCCTCTTATCGAAACCGCCCCTCATGGTCGATCTCTCGATGTTGGCGGCGGTCTGACCGACATCCTCTATGTTGATGCCGGTGACTGTGACGTCAGTTCCGGAGATCTTGACGTCGACGTCTCCGATAATGTTGGCGAAGCGGGTGGCGTGGCCTCCCATATAGTTGTTGACCTCGACCCTCTTCTCCTTCTTGTTGACAGCAACTTTGAGAGGGAAGTGGTTGAAGACGATCTTCAACGTGTATGTGTATCCCTCGGTGACCCCCTTGAACATATTCCTCATATGTGCATGGAAGGTTCCCACCATTGCTTTGTCTTTGATTCTCGGGTATTCGCAGCTCACGACAACGTGATCATTGTCGATAGCTACATTTACGCGGGGGTGCGAGAAGTTTCTGCTCAATTCACCTTTAGGTCCTTTGACCTTGAAGGTGTTCCCGTCCATAGAGACGGTGACCCCATCGGGTATGGCGATGCGGCTTTCGATTATCCCTGCAAATGTCATTATTCATTCCTCAGTACACGTAGGCAAGTAGTTTTCCGCCGATGCCAAGTTCTTTGGCACGGGCCTGTGCAACCACGCCGTCGGTGGTGGTGAAAATGAGAACACCGAAATCCTGTGCGGGGAGGTACCTCGCTTCGTATTTCTCGATGTCGGTAAGTTTCACCGAATACCTGGGCTTGATTACACCACAGTCGTTGATGGCTCCTTTGAGGAGGACGCGGAATTTACCGGCCTTTCCGTCTTCGACGTACTCGAACTGGTTGATGTATCCGTAGTCCTGCATCACTTTGAGCACACGGCCGATGAGTTTGGACGAAGGTGCGATTTCGCATTCCGCCTTTCCGTTGAGGGAAGCGTTCTTGATCACGCACATTGCGTCGTTGAGTGGATCGCTCTGCATTTTTGTTCACCTCACGAATATTTCTTGAATCCGAGCTCCGGGGCCATGTCCCTGAAGCACTGACGGCAAAGGTGCATTCCGTATTTCCTGATGATTCCGCGCCTGCGTCCACAGCGGTCGCAGCCGACCTGTCTTCCGAACTGTTTCTTAGGTTTCACTGAACCACCTCAAGATTGAATTTATCCGTCATGTACTGGATGGCCTCATCCCTCTGGATGCGGTGTTGTTTGGGAAGTCTCCTGCGAAGAAGTGCTCTCCTCTCGACACGGCAACCGCCGCGCCTGCGGATCACAACATTCACGTCCATTCCGAAGATGCCTATTTCGGGGTCGTATTTCATACCATCGAAATCGGTGTAGTCGGAGATACCGAAGGACATGTTCCCTTCCTTGTCGAAGGAGTAGGAGTAGATCTTGTTCTCCCTGATGGAAAGGGCCTGTCTGAGGAATTCCTCAGCAGCTTCTCCCCTGAGGGTGACCTTACATCCGAGAGGCATGCCGACACGGATCCCGAGATCCCTGTTGACGGTCTTGGACATGGTCTGAACAGAGGTCTGTTTGGTGACCATCTCAAGGACCTTCTGAGCCTTGACGAGTTTCTCACCTGCTTCGCCGACACCGATGTTGACGGTGACCTTCTCGATACGGAGCGCCCTCATAGGGTTCTCGGTCCCGCTCATTCGGAAGCCTCCGCGATCTCGGATTTACCGGTTCCGATGACGAAGATGTTCTTCTTCACGGTCTCGGTGTTGTTCTTGAAGAGAACGGTGTTCTCGGTAGGCCTGTTGACGACGGTGTATTTCTCCACGGTCTCGACATTTCCGATGTGACGCCCGTTGATGATGAGGACGACCGCATCCTGCTCGAGGGGGTAGCAACCGAGGATCTTGTTGTCCGCAAGGTTGAGCTTGACGGTATCGCCGGTCTTGTACTCGTTTTTGTCGAGAAGAACGTTCCTTCCGCCACTGAGGTTGAGCTGACATTTGCCACCTGCGACCGTGGTCTTGTTCTCGATCCTGCAGAGGATCCATTTTGCATCCTCTTCAGAGATGGGGATCAAGGTGAGCTTTCCTTTCTTGGTCAGCTGAACGCGGTAGTTCGCTCCGGATTTGGGGAGTGAAACGACATCCATCAGTCCGATGGGTGCCTTGGCGTCCTTGACAGCCCTGCCGTTGACGACAAGGTCGTGTGCAGCGATGATCTTCTTTGCTTCTTTGGCAGTGTCACATACCTTGAGCATGTCCCTGAGGATCATGGATGCGGGCATGGACTCGCCGATGCTGTGTGCACCTGCGGTCTGCTTGGTCGCCCAAAGGTGGACCTTCTTAGGGATGGGCCAGGTCTTGGGCATTGTGAGTCTCTTCATGTGGTCGCTCATTCTGCAGCCTCCTTCTTCTTTCCGAGGGCTTGAGCCCTTAAGGAATCCTCGAGATTCAGCTTGGTGATGACGAGGTTCGACGCGTGGATAGGACGCGCCACGGCAGTTCCGTCTACCTGTTTGATGGTCACGCCATCAATGGTGACGCGTCCGGTCTTAGTGAACACGTCGATGACCTTTCCCTCGGACCCGCGGAGGTCCTCGTCGCCACGGAGGACGACGACAGTGTCGCCTGCGCAAACCCTGGCGGAGCGAACTCCGTATTTCTCGGCAAGTTCCTTGCTGAGGTGTGCGGAGAGCATTTTTCTCTTTACGTGGGCAGGGGCGTTAGCCTGTGCTTTCCTCTGAACCCTTGCTTTACTGCTTACCATTCATTTCACCTCAAACGATCGTGCTGGCGGTCGCTGCGATCCTGGGCCACCTGTCGGCGGCTTCCCTTGCAACGGGGCCTTTGATGTCGGTTCCTTTGGTCTCACCGGTGTCAGTGACGAGAACGGCGGCATTGTCCTCAAAGAAGACCATCGTTCCATCGGGACGCCTGTAAGGACGCCTCTGACGGACGATGACCGCGAAGACGATCTGACGCCTCATGGCGGGAGTACCTTTCTTCACGGATGCGATGACCATGTCTCCGATACCCGCTTTGGGGCTCCTCCTTGCTACACCGTGGTAGCTGGGGACGGTGATGATCTCGATCACTTTTGCACCGGTGTTGTCGATGACGGTGAGTTCGGACTGCTGCTGAAGTCCGCGGGTCTGTGTTCCTGCGATTCCCTTCATCCACATCACTCCTTCTTCTCGACCGCCACAAAGGACACGGTCTTGGAGATGGGGCGGCACTCCATGATCTTCACAGAGTCACCCGCTTTAAGGTTGAGGCAGGGTGCGGCGTGAACGGCGTACCTTGCGGACCTTTTCTCGTACCTTTCATATTTCTTGACGAACTGGAGATAATCGCGTTTGACGATGATGGTCCTGTTCATCTTGATGCTGTCGACGACACCGTCGATGATCTGTCCCCTCACAGAGATTGATCCGTGGAAAGGACAGTTGGGGTCGCTGCATTCGCCCTCAGGAGCGGCGACCTCGATTCCGATGTTATTTACTTTTGCTGTCATAGTATTCTCACCTAACCTTTTTCATTCTATCTTCAGGTCGGTGAAGGATCTTGCTTCCTTCAATGTCTATCTGCTCATTGTGATACGTGAATCTGAACTCGTTGCCCGACTTGGGTACCATTCTCTCAGTTCCGGCCGATTCGATGGTGAACGTGTTCTTTGTTTCGTCGACCACTCTGCCGGAGATTCCGGAGAACGGCGCTGACAGCACAATCACGTCGAGGCCTATGAGTTCAGATCTCAGGATATCGCATTGGTTCATCTGCTTACCTTACTTCGGTGCGGAATCCCATTTCTTCCAGGACGAGTTTCACCTTTTTCTTGTGGTCGCCCTGAAGTTCTATACGTCCGTCTTTACAGGTGCCACCGGCCGCGCATCTGCTTTTCAGCGTTTTGGCGAGGTCGGCGATGTCGATGTCGTTACCGTCGATACCGTCGATGACGGTGACGGTCTTTCCGTACCTGCGGCTGTCGATAGAGATCCTTACACTCTGTTGCTCACGTGCGATCTCCTCGCACATGCACAGTTCTTTCGGCAGGCCGCATTTAGGGCAGATCTCGGACATCAGAGCTTCTCCTCCTCCTTCTGTACGGTCAGAATGCGGGCGATGCTGGTCCTGATGGAACGGATGATGCCGGGGCTGGTGGGGGCTCCACCCATGGCGGAGACTCCCCTCTCGTGCATAAGCTCATTGCGGAGCTCTTTGAGCTTCTCATTGCGCTCTTCAGCGGACATGTTCCTGATATCGGCGATCTTGAGTGCTGCCAATCTCATTCCTCCTTGACCTGGCTGACGGTCTCGACCTTGAAGAGATCGGGCAGTTTTGCGGCTGCGACCTCTTTGCTGGCGACCTCGATCTCTGCAGGCAGGACAGAGTCCTTGTCCATGATCTCGACAGTGACACCGATGACACCCATCTTGAGGGTGGCAACAGCGAATCCGTGCTGGACGAACTGGATTTTGGGGTCTCCACAGTATTTGATGGAACCCTCTTTGAACTTCTCTGTCCTGTGCCTCTGTCCGCTCAGCTTTCCTGCGAGGATGATGTAACATCCGCGGGCTCCGGAATCCATGACCCTTCTCAGGGTGGCGTGTCCGGCCCTGCGGAAGTGCCAACCCCTCTCAAGGGAGAAGGCGAGCTTCTCGGCCATGATCTGTGCGTTAAGGGAGACGTCTTTGACCTCGTTGACCTCGATCTGAGGGTTCTCGAATCCAAAGCGCTCCTCGATGACCGTGGTCAGGGTCTTGATGGTCTGACCGCGGCGTCCGATGACGAGTCCGGGCCTCTCAGTGGCGAGGATGATACGGGTTCCCAGAGGGGTCCTCTGAACATCCAGACCACCGAATCCTGCACGGGAGACCTCTTTCATGAGGTATTCCTTGAGCAGAACCCTGCGGACATTTTCTGCGACGAATTTTCTCTCTGATGCCATTTCACTCTACCTCCGAGAGGATTATCTCGATGTTGACAGTGTCCTGGTTCCACTCGGTCGCACGACCCTGTGCCCTGGGCATGTGGCCGGGAATGACCTGGCCCCTGGCAACAGTGATGGTCGAAATGACCATGCTGGCGGAATCCAATCCTTTGAAGTCTGCGTTGGAGGCTGCGCTGTTAAGGGTCGCAAGGATTGCCTTGGAGACCTTTACAGGGTACCTGCCGGGGCCGACTCCCTGTTTGTGGGAGACACGCTTGTTGTATCTCCTAAGTTTGACAGGGGTTTCCTTGGCGATGACGCTCTCAAGGAAAGCCTGGGCCTGAGGAACGGCCATTCCCCTGACCGCACATGCGACTTCACGTGCGAATTTGGGGGAGATGGGCTGTTCCTTGCTGATGGCCTTAGCGGTGGTGTCAGGATCTGAAACAATTGTGTAACCTTTGTTGACCATATCCATTCACCTCACTTGAGCGGCATGAACTTCGAAGACCTAGTAGCACCGACACCGGGTCCGGAGTGCGCAGGTTCTTTCCTGTTCATAACAAATTCACCGAGGTAGCATCCGATCATTTCAGGTTTGATCGTGACCTCGACGAACTCTTTTCCATTGTATACTGCAACTGTCTTTCCGACAAATGTGGGGAGGATGGGGAGGTCCCTGCGGTGGGTCCTGACCACATCGGTACATTCGCCGTTCAATTTGTCGAAGACGAGCTGCTGCTCATAGTTCAGTCCGCGGAGATAGGTTCTCCTGGACCTGGAAGGCAGAAGCTCGAGGACATCTTCGAAAGGCATGGCACGGAGCTGTTCCAGGTTGTATCCGCGGAACATGAACTCCTTCTTTCTCCTAGCCTGAATTGCGGACGCTTTCTTCCTGGATTTCCTCCTGGAAGCTTTCGCGGATCCCATGATTTTCTTTGCCATTGAGCTCACTTCCTCTTAACTTTCTTCTTAGGTGCAATGAAACCGGCTTTCTGTCCCGGAGGTGCGTTCCTTCCATGGCAGTTCGGACCACCGACGTGCGGGTGACTTCCTCCTCCGTTGGGGTGGTCTACAGCATTCATTGCTACTCCTTTGGTCTTCTTGTTTGCAACGGATCTAGACCTCAGGGTCAGGTAGTTCTTTCCTGCCTTTCCGAGGGGCTTGTCGATCCTTCCTCCACCAGCGACCACACCGATGACAGCACGGCAGTTGGGGTTGAATTCCTTCAGTACACCAGACGGCAAGGAAAGGACAACGACCTTTCCCCTGCTGACGACAAGTGCTGAGGTTCCTGCGGTCTTGACGAACTTTCCTCCATCTCCGGGCTGTCCCTCGATGTTGTGGACGAGGGTACCCTCAGGGATGTTCGCAAGGGTGAGGATGTTTCCTGCCCTGACACAGTCTCCGCCGAGGGAGATGGTCTGTCCGACCCTGGTACCCTCGACCGCGAGCTGGTAGCTCTTCTTCCCCTCGAAGTCGATGACTGCGAGCGGGGATGTCCTTCCGGGAGCCTGGATGAGGTCTTTGATCGTTCCCTGGGCCTCATAGTGAGGGATCCTCACATCATCCACGTGCCTGTGAGAGGGGGAGCGGTAATGAGAACCTCCGCGGGCTCTCCTCTGCGGTATCAATCTTTTTCCCATATTTTCACCTCAGAACACTCCGACCCTCATACCGACATCCTCTGCAGAGTATCCGTCCGCGAGTTTGATGATGGCATGTTTGCCGTCTTTCTGAATCCTGGTCCAGACGCGCTCAACCTTGACCTCGAAACGCTCTTCGAAGGCGAGTTTGATGTCGGCCTTGTCAGCGTCCCTGTTCACGATGAACTCGATCTTGTTTCCGTCCTTGAAGTTCTGAGCTGCGGTACCTGCCATGAGGTTGAGCGCTTTCTCAGTGACGAACGGCCTAATGAGTATGTCACTCTGCTTCATTCGGTCCACTCTCCGATCTTTGCGATGGCGGACTTGGTGTAGACAGTGAGCCTTCCTGCATCTCCTCCGGGAGCGAGCAGGCTGGTGTTGAGCGTGCTGATCTCTTCGACCTCGACGCCGGGCAGGTTGTTTGCGCCCTTGAATACGGCTGCGTTCCTGTCTTCATCTGCTATTACAATAAGAACAGATACAGGGGTCCTGTACTTCCTGTTCCTCATCTTTCCTTTTCCTGCACGGATCTTGGTTCCGTCCTTTGCACGATCTACATCGTATCCGATTCCGATCGCGTCGAATGCGGCCATGACCTCAGCAGCGGTCTTGACGTCATTGAATGCGTCATCAACAACAATGGGGAAGGTGACCTTATCGTCGAACTTGTGTCCACGGGATTTGACGCAGTCGGCACAGCCGGTCGCTGCGAGCGCGGACATACGGGCGATCTTAAGTTCCTTCTTGTTGACTTTCTGTTCCCAGATCTTCTCGACCTTCGGGGGGTGTGCCCTCCTACCGGAAACGTTGTTAGGGGACTGGGTTGCTCTCCTTCCATCGTGAAGACGCTGAACACGTGCGACACCGCGACCTTTTCCCCAGGTGCTGACAGAGTGCCTCATACCAGAAAGGGGGTTGGGACCGTATGCCTGCCTGCTGTTAGCGGCTGCGGCAAGGATGGCCTTCTTGATGATGTCAGGCCTGTAAGCGGTATTGAACGCTGCGGGAACCTCGATGGTACCAGAGACCTCTCCTTTTACAGAGTAAACGTTGGTTGTGGTCATTTAAATCATGCTCCCTGCTTGGATTCGATCGAAACGTAGGTGACCTCGGCGACACTGGTGTCGGCTTTGGCAGGAATCCTGGTTCCGTCCCTGAATCTGATAAGCCTCTTGGTAGGTCCGGGCACGGATCCCTTGATCAGAACGTAGGTGTTCCTGACCTCACCGTAATTGGTGAATCCTCCCTTGGGGCTGATCTCTTTTCCATCAGTTCCGATCTTGACGATCTTCTTGTTGAGTTCGGTCCTCTGGTGGTATCCCATCTGACCTCCGAGAGGTACAGTGGACCTGACATATCCAGGCCTCTTAGGACCAAGGTTACCGATTCCACGGCGGTGTTTGCTGTTCCTGTGGGAAAGCAACTTGATACCCCACCTCTTGGTGGCTCCCTGGAATCCCTTACCTTTGGTGATCGCGATGACGTCGATGATAGCTCCCTCGGGGGCGAAGTCATTGATGGCGACCTCTTTTCCGAGAATGCCTTTGGCGTATGCGACCCTGTCGCTCATGGAGCCTCCGCCGATCCTGAGTTCCATTAGGTCAGGGACCTTCTTGGGAACACCTGAGATAAGCTTGGGCTGGGTGTATGCAAGAACACGGACATCTTCGACATCGAGTCCGTCGAACCTGGAGAAGTCGGGCTCTCCCCTCTTGGGGACGTTGACCCTTCTGTCAAGCAGGGGGTCGACATCTGCTGCCCAGACCTCGCCTGCGGTCTTGAGTCCGAGAATCGTGTTCTCGTAGAACCTGACGGCGGCGATCTTCATGGGAGGGACCTCGACAACAGTGACGGGGGTCTGAACTTCCATTCCGGAGGTCGTGCTCTTGGCTTTCTTGTCAACAACGAACGCGTGGGTCATTCCTGCCTTGTAGCCAGCGAATCCCTGAATCTTGGGTGCTCCGCTGATCTCAGGCCAAGAATCCAACCTCGGCGTCTGCGATTTTGCTCTCTTCCTAGGGCCGAATGCCCTGGATCCCTTCTTTGGGCGTCTTCTTTGCGGCATATTTCACACATACCTGCGAGGGTCTCTTCGCTAACCTCGCGCTTTATAGACGAACGCCTTCATGAACCGACCGTGACACCATATTCGCCACCAGAAAGCCGTGAAGGCAGGTGACAAGCGTGGGTTGCAGATGCATTGCCCGATGTGTCTGGTCGGACATAGAGTATGTCCAATCTAAAATCTTGTATAGCCAGGTTATATATAAAAGTCGCTGGCTGTTATAATAATAATGGAAAGGGTTTGGAAGGTCGCTCAGAGCTTACCTTCTTTGGCCTTTTTCTTGGCACGGTCCATACGCTGTTTGGCGGTGAAACCGGTGGCCGTCTCGAGGAACGTGTTGAGCTTCCTCTTCGAGTTGAGGATCTCCTCGTCGGAAAGGGATTTAACATCCTCGATATTGACGGTCTTCAACAGCATCTGGGTCTTTGATGCGACCTTGGCACAGATCTCGGACATGACACCATAATGGGAGATGTACATTCCGTCCTTCTCGGTCACGTTACCGAAGATCTCGTTCATGATCTCTCCAAGCTTTGCTCCTTCGATCTTCTCGTAAAATCCTCTCTTGATGTCAAACTCGGTCATATCGTTAGTATCGCTCATGATCTCACATCCTTATGGTAAGGTCGCTCTCTAGGGCACGGTCGATGTCGGCCGCGGTCCCGAGATATCCTTCTGCGGATAGATAATGCTCCCAGGTTAATCTACATTCGCACTGAACGTTCAGGTCGGCAGGGTTCTGACTGAACGAAAAACGCTCAACGGCGGCAAGGGCCTCAGCGTCACAATTTCCACAGTTGTGGACCCCTCTCTGAGATCCCCCTCCAGAAGGTGACGAAATAATCCTTGAACTGACAGTGCCAGATAATTTTTTCATGACCTCTATCAAAGACCAGATCCAGGGCGATCTGAAATCTCCTTTCCTCCACAGACGCTCCACGTAGGTCCCGTGTTGGATGTTCAACGGATTGATGGAGATCTCGTCTGAAAATACATCCGCGAAACGTGCAGAAGAGATAGCATCCTCCATCCCGTCCTTTTCGGTCAGGAACGGTGGTTTCAACAATAGATAGGTCCTGACGGTCAGTCCGGCGGCCTTCAGTTTTTCACCGGCCGCCTTGCTTTGTGCCGCGGTAAAACCTTTGTTGATGCATTTACAGAGGATCTCCTCATTGGAGGTTTCAAGACCGAGGGCCACTGTCATATTCTTCGGAAGACCCTTTACAAGGTCGTCGGTTATGTATTCAGGCCTACTCTCTACAAGAAGTCTGGCACATGTGGCGAATTCACGGAAGATCCGGTCACGTACCGATGCAGGGATCTCATTTTCATCGAAGAAACTGCCAGAAGTGTAGATCTTCACGAACGGCTGTCCCTTGAATCTGGTCAGGGCCTGATCGATCTGAGCGTTCAGGTCCGCCTCGGTGACCCCGTTGAGTGATGCGGTCCTGTATCCGCACATGGTGCAACCACCGTTACCGGCCCTGGTCCACGAGCATCCGTTCGTGCGCATGATAAGTACCAGCGCATCTACGACCTTCCCGTCCGCCATGTCCTTCTCTGTCCAACAGGCCTCCAGCTCATTGGGCATTCTTTTGCTTTTCATCAACGCCCTCACACAGGGCCTACAATTAAACCTATCGTACGCCCACGCGCAACCATTAATAAGCAGCAATGATACAGCATCCCAGATACAATGTCAAAAAAGATAATAATCATCGGTTCCGGCGCCGCTGGAATGTCGGCCGCATCAGCCGCAAGGGCCAATGCCCCTGATGCTGAGATCACGGTCTTCACAGAAGACCGGGACGTGGCCTATTCTCCCTGTATGATCCCGTGGGTCCTTGAAGGAAAATCCACCTGGGATGCGATGATCATGCACGACCCAGCATGGTACTCCAAGAGCAGGAATATCACGATCCACACCGAAACCAAGGTCGAGTCCGTTGTCAACGACACTCCCCGTGGAGCCCCTGCGGTCAGAACTGTGACAGCTGGCGGAAAAACATACGAATATGATGCACTCGTCCTCGCTACCGGTGGAAAGGTTTTCATCCCCCCGATAGAAGGTACCGACCTCGAAGGCGTGTTCACCGTCAGGACCGTCAAAGGGGGGCAGGAGATCGAAGCATACCTCAAACATTCCCAAAATGTCGTCATTGCGGGAGCTGGGGTCATCGGTCTCGAGCTTGCACTGTCCCTTGTGAACATCGGTAAAAAGGTCACTGTCATCGAAATGATGGACCAGGTCATCCCCCGTATCGCTGATTCAGATATGGCCGAGAACATCCAGAAATATCTCGAGGCCAACGGTGTCAAATTCATGATGAAGACCCCTGTCCAAGGAGTCATCGGTACCGATAAGGTAAAGGCCGTCAACGCCGGAGGGCAGGAAATCCCCTGCGATATGGTCATCTTCGCCACTGGCGTCCGTGCAAACACAGACCTTGCCAAACAGATCGGTCTTGATATCGGTCAGCTCGGGGCCATCTGCGCAGCACCTACCCTCCAAGCATACAAGAAAGGCAGACTCTGCCCTGATATCTTCATCTGCGGAGATGTCCTCCAATGCCAATCCGCGATATACTCCGGACCTACCATGAGCCAACTCGGTTCATCTGCTGTCAAGCAAGGAAAAATCGCAGGTGCCAATGCTGCCGGTAAGAAGCTCGAATTCGGACCGGTTGCCAGCCCCTGGGTCAGTGTCATCGGTGAAAAACAGATTGCCGGAACCGGTATGTCTCTCGGACTCGCATCCTGGTATGGTGCTGAGACCGTCACCGGGAAGGCCACTGGACTTTCCCGTGCAAGATACTATCCTGGCGCCAAAGAACTTATCGTGAAGGTAGTGGCCGATAAGACAACCCACCGCCTTATCGGTGCCCAGATCATCTCTGGAGAAGATGCCACCGGCCGTATAGATTGGTTGACATCTGCCATCATCAGCAGACTCACCGCAGAGGAATTCCTTACTATTTCTGAAAATGCCTACTGCCCCCCTACATCCCAGGTAAGGGATGTTGTGTTCGCAGCAGTTGAAGACCTGGTCAAAAACCTGTGATCCAATGGAACAAGAAGAATACAATAAACTTTACAAAGGTCTCAGAACTCCGAAAGATATTATGACCTTCAATGAGGAGGGTTATGACCTCCGCATGCTCGAGACCATTTATACCCAGAAGGTCAACAGAAGTGTTCGGAGAAAACATCCGTTCATCAAACGGAACACCAAGAACATGCTCAAAAAGTGGAAATCGGGACAATCCTTCTGCGAGGTCGCGGATGCATATAACTACCCCCCGATCCTGACCGCGATGATGATCTTCCAAGAGAACGGAACAAGCAGGAAGACATTCTGGGAGTATGCGCGGGACCCAAGCCTTCTCGACAGTGAAGTGACCGCTGACGAACTCAGGGAAGCTTCCGAAAAGGACACTGTCTTCTCCCCGGAAGGTGTCGATAAAGCCACAGAAAGAGGAAAATGGGGCGAGAGCCTGCTTTGGAAATGGCTCGATGAACAAAACGTAGGATATAAGACCGAATACGATGAACGCAAAGATGATGGCAATCCGGGAATCAAGACACCGGATTGTCTCCTCGATCAGCCTATGGACCTGAACGGTACCCGGATCTACTGGATCGAAAGCAAAGCATCCTTCGGAGATACGGCCGAATTCAAATACAACTGCACCAAACAGTTGATCCCATATACCCAACTTTTCGGACCGGGACTGGTCGTCTATTGGAACGGTTACATCGACTCACTCGAATGTCCCAGCGATATTCTTATCGAGAGTATCGGTGTACTTGAGAAAAACCTGAAACCTTCTAATGAGTAAACCTGGGGGATATCCCCACAGGCATCACAAAGCAGGAATGTTCTGTGCGAGCTCTTCCCTGAGCTCTCCGAGAGTTGCGGTCCTCTCGGCATACGCATTGTGTTTGTGGATCGATTCCTCAGAATCGCTGATCACCTTGACCTCGACATCGTCTGGAAGGTCCTTGTAATTATGAGTGACCAATGTGAGACCGTTCCTGACAACATCTTCGACAAAGCGGGTGTTGGAATGGGCATTTATAACGACCTTTCCTTCATCTTCCCTCTTCAAAAGTTCAAAGGTCGGAGTGGACACGGACCTCTCAGCAAGACCGATAAGATCGTCGACTTCGATATTCTGGGATGTGTCAGTTGTAAGGGTGATGGTACAGACATTCCTTTGATTATGGGACATCATCGGGAATCCAGGATTCTCGACATTAAGAAGTTCACCGACGGTCTCCTGTGCACAAGGACAGGCGGTCATACCAATGACCTCGACACCGATCATCTTGCGGACCTCTCCTCCTCTGATCCCATGGGCACCAGCGTGGATCTTGTAAAGTTCCAGCGTTTCCCTTCCAGAGGGGGTCTTGTTGGTTTTGTAATAGTCTGCAACGACGTTGACATATGCATTGGCCGCATACTCGTGTTTTATGAGGAGTTTCTCGACCATCTCCACCGCAAGGTTCTCTATCCCACTGAATGGTTTGCTGATAGATTCATCCGCAACAGATCTCAAAACCTCGACGTTCCTGGAGAGATGCGAACCCCTCTGAGATGCAGGCAGGTCCACAAAGATATCGAAAGAACAACTGACGACACTGTTGAGGGGACTTGTCAGTCCGGGCCTGCTGATCATCACGGGTTTGCGAACGCCAGAAACACCGACCTTGGTCAGTTTGAATCCAGAGGATCCTTTTCCGTACTGTACGTCACACTTCAATGCCATGAGTGACTGAATGATGAGGATTA
This sequence comes from Faecalibacterium sp. CAG:74, assembly GCA_963635855.1. Classification (GTDB taxonomy): domain Archaea; phylum Thermoplasmatota; class Thermoplasmata; order Methanomassiliicoccales; family Methanomethylophilaceae; genus Methanomethylophilus. The sequence continues at coordinate 20,646 of CAVHHN010000021.1, forward strand.
CTTAAATCCTATATCATAACCATTATTTGAGTTAACACCTGATCCGACGAACAAATTATACAGTCCTGAGATATCCGGCCGATAATGATTAGCGGTGTGGACGAAGCAGGAAGAGGTCCGATGTTCGGCCCTTTGGTCGTCGGTGCGGTGTTCTGTGAGAATGATGCGGTCCTTCGTGACATCGGTGTGAAGGATTCCAAGATGCTGACCCCTTCCACCAGGGACAGGATGTTCGATGCAATAGCGGATGCAACTTTATGGTGCACGGTGCCCATTTCGGCTGAGGAAATTGATTCAAAGATGAAGACCCAGTCACTCAATATGATCGAACTGGAACTTTTTGTGAAGGCTGTTTCCACTCACTCCTCCGAGGTGGTGTATGCGGATTGCCCTGATGTGGACACAGACAGATTCGGCAGGATAATGTCAGTGAAACTCGATGGAAGAAAGGTCGTGGCCGCCCACAAGGCGGATGCCCTTTATCCTGTTGTTTCTGCGGCATCCATAATGGCCAAGGTCACCCGCGATCGGATGTTGGATGATCTCCGCAAAGAATTCGACTGTGACATCGGTTCCGGCTACCCAAGTGACCCTGTCACAGTGAACTTCATAGAAAAATGGATTAAGGATAACGGTTGTGCTCCCCCACATACACGCAGATCTTGGAAACCTGTGAAGCAGATGCTGTCCAACAGATACATGACCAAGATCAGCGATTGGTGATACCATGACCATGGAAGAACAGATCAAAGGACTCATCGACAAGTTCAACAGCAAAATGAGCAAAGACGAAAAGACCAGGGATGAGATCAAACACCTCACGAAAACCTTCAACATAGACCTGGAGACCGAGAAGTACTCATTCAAGCTCGAGAACGCAGAGATGTTCGATTTCAAGAACGAGGCCACTGCAGATGCAGATGTGACCATCATCAGCACCCCGGAAAATCTTCAGAAACTCATTGACGGCGACCTAAGACCTATGAGGGCCTACCTTACCAAGAAAATCAAGATCGAAGGTAAGATCCAAGATCTCATGTTCCTCAAAAAATTCCTCTGAGTTGGATTTTGTCCGCAGGACTATCTCTGCGGACATCCGACGACCCCATTGAAATCATCTTCAACATCCAACCTAATTTCAATCTGTTCGAATTCGAAACATTGAATGTAACTACAGTGTACAGAACATATTTCTCTCTGATGTTATCTGACCCAGATTGCATTTCAGAGTAGGTGATTTTGTTGATTATAGGCAGGTTTCTTTGAGGAGAACGGTGGCTGTTTTTGCTTTGAACGCGATACCGTATAGTAAGGTCTTTCCTTTCAGACCTCTGCAATAATCTTTCTTGTGGATCTGTTCCAATGCATTATGAGCCAGATTATCAACGGCGGTTTCGCTGTCTTCGGAATTTGCCTTCTTGATCTCCACTACAATGTTCGGATATCCAGGGAATTTGCTTTTCATAATGATATCATGTCTTCCGTCACCTGATTCACGGTCGATGGAGATCTCATATCTTCCTTCCCGGCTGAAAACAATGGCGGCAAAGATGACGTGGTAGTTTGCTTCGCCAGCCAATAGTAATGAAGAGAACTTGGCATAGTGGGTGTCCAATTCCTGTTTGATCGTTGAAG
>CAVHHN010000022.1:0-22279 GCA_963635855.1 Faecalibacterium sp. CAG:74
TATGGTTTCAATGAGGCCGGCGATAATATCTAGAAAAGTTTCAGAGTGACAATATGCGCAGATTGATAGTGAGGTACGAGAAAGATATTGCATCTAGGAACATAGTCGATAGGTTCCTGTCTTTTGGCGAATGGTCGGATGCGGGTACCGATTCCGAAGGCAGACGGTATGTTTCCAATGGAGATGATATGGTCGTCTATCTTCAACATCAGCATATCCATGCCGAACATATCGATCGTTACGCGGCCGAGATAGGATTCCATCCTGACATTGTCATCTTTCCTTCGGTCCACAGTGCCAGCAGCGGGATCCCAGCATTGACCGTGCATCCTATCGGCAATTACCATGATGCTCTTTATGGTGGTGAGGCCGGAAAATTAGTACCATCCTGTCCGATGATCATGAGCGATATGCTACGCACCATAAAGGCGATCTGCTCCATACCAGAGTATCAGATATGTTTCGAGGCCACTCATCATGGGCCGTACCTGGATACTCCTTCGATCTTCCTGGAGATCGGTAGTGACGAGAGTTGCTGGGGCAGAGAGGATGCAGCTGAGGTCCAAGCCAAGGTCCTTAATCTTGTGAGAGAAAAGAACGAGGCCATCAACGTGATCGGGATAGGTGGCGGACATTATACTCCAAGATTCACCGAGCTGGCACTATCGCATAAAGTAAATTTCGGACATATGATCCCGAATTATCAGTTGGAAGGTTTTGATGATGAGGACATCGCCTCATCGATCAAGAAGGCGATGGCTGCGAGTGCCACGAAGCTCGGATATATTCATCGTAAATCGATGAAAGGATCACAGGCCACGAAACTCAGAACGTTGGCCGAGTCAGTGGGATGTGAACTTCTGCAATCAGATGACTTCGAGCCTTTGGTTGAGATGTGATATACGTTCCAGAGAACGGTCTTCCAAGGATGACGTTCTCAAGTTCACGCAGGTTTCTTCCGTCGACCATTGCTATGTCGATACATTCTTCTTTGGCGATCTTCACACCGAGCGGGTCGAACACACTGGATTTTCCGGCACCATGATCGCTGTAGACGAGTTCTTCCAGACGTTCGATGGTCAGTGAATCATATCTTACTGCGTTCGGATTCTTTCTTGGATCGTCCGAATATACTGCATCCACCGAGGTAGCATTGATGACGAGTTTTGCTCCAAGTTCCTTGGCGAGCATGGTGGCGACGGCATCGGTGGTGTGACCGGGTTCGGTACCTCCCATGACCACAATTCCTCCTTTCTGGAACATTTTTGCTGCGGCCTTCACATCGATAGGGATTTCGGTAGAGGAGATATCACCCAACGCAAGTGCCAAAAGACCTGCGTTGAGCCTTGTACACCCAATACCTAACAGGTCGAGCTGGTCCTCGTTGCCACCGAGTTCTCTCCCCGTTGTTGTGTAATAGCGGGCGATCTTTCCTCCGCCGACCACGACACAGATCCTGGCGGTCTTGGAAGCTTCCTTCAGCATGTTCGCTAGTTTTCCGATGTATACGGAATCGTTCTGGTCGGGAATAAGGATGGATCCACCGACGGATATGACCACTGTATCTTGACTCGTGAGTAGCACCTTTTTTATACGCATGTAAGTTAAGGATAAAATCATTGTTGAAGGTCATACTATGGCAACGGATAATTCAGCAAACAGGGCCCGCTACGATTTTAAAAAGGCCATGGAAGAAATCAGAGGATATCGAGGAAGAGGCACCGAATTGATTTCGGTGTACGTTCCGCCGGGAAAACAGATCTCGGATGCGATGGCTTATCTCAGAGATGAGCAAGGCCAGGCGCAGAACATCAAGTCTAAGACCACACTCAAGAATGTCACGAGTGCCATTGATTCCATCATGGCGCGTCTGAAGACGTTCAACAAGGTACCGGAGAAAGGTATCGTCATCTTCTGTGGTGAGGTCCCCCGTGCAGGGGATCAGACCAAGATGGTGCAATATGTCATCGATCCTCCGGAGGCCATCACCGCATTCCTGTACAGGTGTGATTCGGCATTCTTCACTGAACCTCTCGACGGAATGCTTGTGGATAAGAAATTCTATGGGCTTTTGGTAATGGATAGGAAAGAGGCGACCATCGGAATGTTGGCCGGAACCAGGATCCAGGTCCTCAAGCATTTCGAATCGATGGTTCCTTCGAAGCACCACCAGGGAGGGCAGTCTTCGGTCCGTTTCGAAAGGTTGATCGAGATCGCTGCTCACGAGTTCTACAAGAAGATCGCCGATAACTGTACCACCTGTTTCCTTGACAAGGTCATGGACATGGAAGGTATCATCATCGGTGGACACTCGCCTACAAAGGATTTCTTCTACAATGAGGAGTACCTACATCACGAGCTTCAGAGAAGGGTCATCAAACCTCTCATCGATACAGGGTATACCGACGAGTCCGGGTTGAAGGAACTTGTCGACAACGCACAGGCATCTATCGCCGATCTGCAATTGTCCCAGGAGAGGGAAATGATGCAGAGGTTGTTCCGCGAGATCAGGAAGACCGAGGGCGGTCTCGACGCTTATGGAGAAGATGATGTCCGTCGCTGTGCTGTAATGGGTGCCGTTGATACTTTCCTTATCTCAAGTCAACTTAGGAAGTCCCGTTGCAAGTGTCAGTGTTCCGCCGGACATGAGTTCGAGATAACCGTGGACGATCCAGAACAACCGATCAAATGTCCAGATTGCGGAGCGAACTCCAAGGTCCTTGAGACCAAGGACCTTATCGATAATTTCTTCGAGATGGCAGATGAATACGGTTCTGACATGCAGCTTATCACCCCTGATTCTGAAGAGGGAGGAATGCTTCTGAAGGCGTTCGGTGGTATAGCCGCTCTTCTTAGATATAGGTTGGAGTGATGGACATGATCGTCAAAGAAAAGTTTGTTACCGAGTGCAGGGACGCTGTTCGTAAGGCCCTTGATGCCTTGGGTGCACCTTCCGACCTGAAGATCGTTGAAGAAGTGCCAGATAACGCAGACCTTGCCATTCCCTGTTTTACTTTTGCCAAGCCGTTGAAGATGGCACCTGTAGCTATCGCGGAGAAGATCGCAGAGTCGATCAAGGCTCCTTGTGGGCTTATCTCCGATGTCACCGCCTCCAACGGATATCTCAATTTCACCATCGATACCGAGGCTTTAGTCACCGATCTTCTCACAGAGGTCGTCGAACAGGGAGAATCCTTTGGAAAAGGCGTCCCCACCGGTATCAGGGTCAATGTCGAGCATACTTCCACCAACCCTACCGGGCCTATACATGTGGGACGTGCCAGGAATCCGATCATCGGAGATACTCTAGCGAGATGTCTCAGGATGAGGGGTCACGATGTCACCACCGAGTATTATGTCAATGATGTTGGAAAGCAGGTCGTCATGATGTCCTGGGGTGTGGCCAATGTAACACCCGAAGAGGTTCAGAAGGAGATCGAGGAGACGGAGAAAGCGGATGATCGGGATAAGGTCGATCACCGCCTGGTCTTCAATTACCGTGTTGCTACCAAGAAGATCCATGACAATCCTGAAATGGAGGCACAGATCGCCGGGCTTCTCGAGAGGTTCGAGGCCGGAGACAAAGAGGTCACTGAATATGTGAAAAAGGTCGCAGAGACCATGCTCGGAGGCATCAACGAGACCTTGGCCTCGATCAATGTCACACTTGACAGATATACTTGGGAGTCCCAGTTCATCACCAACGGTGACGCAAAGGAAATTGTGAAAAAACTTCAGAACACACCCTACTCTGGAAAGACCGAGGATGGTGCGTCGTTTGTGGACCTCAAGGATTTCGGTATCCACGGAAAGAACACCAAGTTCACGTTCACCCGTTCGGATGGAACCACGTTGTACACGACCAGGGACCTTGCCTATCATCTTGACAAATTCTCTCGTTCTGACAGGGTCATAGATGTTCTCGGCGAGGACCAGAAGCTCGGTTCACAGCAACTTTGCTCTGCATTGCAGATCATGGGCTATGATGTGAAACCCGAAGCGCTTTTCTACGCATTCGTGTCCTTGCCTGAAGGAAGGATGTCTACCCGTAAAGGTGTCGTCGTATACCTAGACGATCTTATTGACGAAGCTGTCGATCGTGCTTACGAAGAGATCAAGAAACGTCGTAATGACATTCCTGAGGATAAAATGCGTGCGATCGCACGTGCCATCGGAGTGGGTGCTGTCAGGTACAACATCGTCCGGGTAGGTGCCGACAAGCAACTCGTCTTCAAGTGGGAGGATGCGCTCACCTTCGACGGGAACAGCGGACCTTACCTCCAGTATGTCTATGCAAGGTGTTGCAGTATCCTGAGGAAGGCCGGAGAGCATTCTTGGTGCAAGGACGGTTCATTGCTGACCGACCCCTATGAGATCAAACTTGCGAAGACGCTTGCAAAATTCCAGGAAGTGCTTCAGGTCATCGATGAGACCAAGAGGGTCAATATGCTTCCTGCCTATGCACACGAGGTTGCGGCCATTTTCAACCAGTTCTATGCCACGGTCCCCGTTTTGAAGGACGGCAAGAGCCGGGATGCCCGCATCACCCTTGTAGAGGCCACCCGTGTGGTTCTCAAAAATGCATTGTGGTGTCTCGGTCTCGAATCTCCCGAGGAGATGTGAATATGGAGTTCCGTCCCATGAAACTGAAGGACATGCGTAAGGTCCGTGAGTTGGAGCTTTCGTGTATCAAGGAGTATTTCTCCGAGATCATGGAGACCAAGTGGGATGAGCTCTCCGAGGATTGGAAGGATAATCTTGGGGCGAGCAGCCCCAGGCATTTCAAACCATATTTGGAAAGCGGTCTGAGCTTTGTGGCGGAGGAGGATGGCGAGATCTACGGTTTCATTTTCGCTCAGATGCTTCACCACATTGCTGATTGCGATAATCTTGTATGGATCGAGAATATGGGTGTGGACCCTATGGTCCGTAGGAATGCGATCGGATACAGACTTCTCCGTGAGACCTTAAGGGCAGGAAAGGCCGCAGGTGCCGATGTGGCCCACAGCATGATTCAACCAAATAACGTTCCGTCGATCATGCTTCATAAAAAGATCGGATTCTTTATGGATGCCCGTGAAGTGGCTCTGATAGATCTCAAAGATCCGAAGTTGAAATTTTGAACGATTTTTTCAATGTTTGACCCAAAATCGAGTTAAATTAACATTTTTAACTGATGTTTATAGAATATATTTCACATATTGTTTGAGATATATAATATAGGATAGGAGTGTTCAGACCCAATATGTCAGAGCGTAGTACCTTCGGCGGAAGGGCTGGGTTTATCCTTGTTGCCGCAGGTTCTGCTGTCGGACTAGGGACTATTTGGCGTTTCCCCACCTTGGCCGCACAGCACGGTGGTGGAACTTTCCTTGTATTGTACACTCTCATAGTTCTACTGTTCGGAGTGGTACTTCTGTTGACAGAGGTCGCTCTCGGTCGTATGACTCGTAAATCTCCGATCGACGCATATGCTGCGCTTCATCCCCATGCAAAATGGATCGGAATATTGGCGGTGATCATCCCTACTTTGATCCTGCCGTACTATAGTGTGGTCGGGGGATGGATCTCGATGTATCTTTTCACCTACATTACCGGCGGTACGGCAAACGAACCTGGATTCTTTGGGAATTTTGTTGGTTCTTGGACCGCTGTACTTATGTTCATAGTGTTTTTTGTATCCACTATGGTGGTTATCTGGCTGGGTGTGACGAAAGGGCTAGAGAGGGTCACCAAGTTCTTCATGCCGGTTTTCTTGATCATGATCGTCTTGTTGACGATTTATGTTCTGGCCCAACCGGGTATGATGGACGGACTCAAGTATTACTTTTCATTCAATCTGTCCGATGTGAATTCAAAGACGGTAACTGCCGCTCTTGGGCAGGTCTTTTTCTCTTTGTCACTTGCCATGGGTATCATGATCACTTTCGGATCCTATATGAGGTCTGATGAGGATATTCAAAAGTGTGCTGTAAGTGTGGGTATCATCGATATTGTCGTCCCCATCATCTGTGGTATGTTGATCGTACCCCTTGTCTTCTCAATGTATGGGAAGGATTCAATGCAGGCCGGTGCGACCCTGGTGTTTGATGCATTACCTAAGATCTTTGAAAATATGGCCGGAGGGTCGATAATTGCTGTGGCCTTTTTCATTCTTCTTTTCTTTGCTGCTTGGACCTCTGCAATGTCCGTTGCCGAGGCTATCGTTGCAACCATGATCGATAAAATGGGAATTTCCAGACACAGAGCGGTCATATTGCTTTTCATACCAATTCTCATAGCAGGTATAGTCATCAGTTTAGGTTACGGGCCTCTGAGTTTCATTCGTTTGGGGGACCTCACGATCTTAGATGTCTTGGATATGATCACCAACTCATTCCTTATGCCGATTGTGGCCTTTGTCACTGCAGTCCTCATCGGGCATATTGTCGGATGCAAGGTAATTATAGATGAAGTGGAAAAATCTGGAGAGTTCAGGTTTAAAACGTTGTACCCCATCATAATCAAGTGGATCGCTCCGATCTGTATTGCATTGATCTTCGTTTCCAATCTTATATCTTGATCAACATTGGCCGATCTAGGAGAAAATAGGATCAAAGACCTGGCATTAAAATGTAAAAGGTAAAGGGTTTGTTGGAAGTAAGTATCTACTTACTCTTCTTTCTCTTCGTCTTCAATGCCCATTTTGATTTTGAGCTTGTTGGTGGCCCTGGTGATGATCATGGTCGCAGCAACAGCGATGATCGTAACAAGGAGGGCATAAATGAAAAGTCCCCAAATGTTTAGGTTGTCGGTTGAAGTGTCAAAGAGTTTGGCAATGGCCATTTTAATGGTCTCATTCCAAGCAAGTGCTGCTACAAGTCCGAAGGCAGAGATGATCAATGCCGAGAGGGACTGAAGAAACTGAAGTCTAAATGAGTCAGACGCCATACTAGACAATCTGATAAGGATTATAAAAAATCAATCACGACATGTGCCTTAAATGAACACATTATGTGTAATATCCCCCGAAGGGGATTAAAAGGGTTTACTTTCTCCTGGAACTTTCGTATTTGATCTTCTCAGTGGATTTGTTTGCGGACTGAGCAGATTCCTCGCCCTGGGATGCATTCTTTTGCTTTTCAAGCTCGGTGAATGTGGTGGTGGGTTTGTTCCTGGGGTTGGCACGCATGTACACAACAGCAATGATGATCACAATGATGGCGAGTGCCACGATCGCGAGGTATGTGGTTATGTTGGACCAGACACTCTTTTTCACATCCACATGGCGGGCAGAATATACTTCGGATTTATCCTTACAGACGATCTTGACAGAGAGATCATGACCACCCTCAGAAAGTTTGAATTGGACATCTAATGTGGTCTCACCATTCTTTACTTCGAATTCTTTGGTCAGGATCTCGTTGTTGTTGTCAATTACTGTGACCGTGATATCATCCGACTCTTCGGTGCAGTTGACTTTGATGTGAAGTGTGCCGACCTTATCATCCATAAATCCGTCGGCAGAGACATCTTTGATCGCTGTCGTGCTGGCATCGGAAGCATTGGAACTATCGGCAATGACAGCAAATGCGGCCAGTGCCATGAATACAGCGAGCAACGCTGCAAGATATTTGTTGTTGATTTTAGCGTAATTCATGATATAATCTCCTCTAATCTATCCTGATCTATTCCTTCACGAATCATTCTCGAAAGCCTTCTTCCAGTGCTCATATTGGTACCGTAAAGAGAGTTTCCATAGGGGTGACCGACATTCATATGAACATTGGTTCCGCCCCCGATCCTGGGCGCAACATCATAGATGTAGAAGTGCAGATCCTTGTCGACACAGGTCTGGAGACAGAACGGTCCGACGATACCTGGGTCATAGTGGGTCTGGGTAGCTTTAACGTATTTCTCAGCCATTTCGAACGCTTTGTCGAGCAATGACTCACGGAGAGTGGCGGAGTTGTGTCCGCACACGGTGTACTCGGGAATGATGCCGTCTTCTTCCAGTTCTACCTGTTGTTTGCCGGGAAGTCTAGCATATCCGTCAAGTGAAGACTCGAACCTCCAGTCGATACCGAGGAGTTCGACCTTCTCTCCTTTTTCTTTGATAGGGTCGTAGAAGAAGTCAAGGTTGAAGACGGGGCCGATGATATACTGCTCCATCCTTGCATGTTGAAGGAAATCCGGGGTCAGCACGCCCTGTTCGATGAGTTCTTGAGACTTCTGGTAGAACTGTTCAGGTGATTTGGCGGTAAAGAATCCCCTTTCCAGCTTTTTCTGTGCGTGGTGCACCTTTACGATGGTAAGTCCGTCGATATCCTCTGGCTTCTCGACTTTTTTGGGATAAGGCAGGTTGGCCTTTTCAAGGATCCAATAATAGTCCTGGGGTCCACCCCTCTCTTCAGAGCGGAGAAGATTCCTGCTTCCGACCATCGGAACTTTAAAGTCGTTCTCCACGGCGTCGATGTCCACGTAGGATGTGAAGGACCTGTTCGGGACCCAAAGGGTGTTGGTGTCCATGAGATATTTCTGGTTTTCAGGTTTCATGACGTCAACGAATTTGTCGAGGACGAGGGTATCGTCGACGAAGCCACAGAGTTGCTTCCCGCTTCCGTCGGTCTGGGTCCTGAAGTATCTGTCGAATGTCGCTTCCCTACCTTTCTGACAGACAGCAAGGGTCTTGAATCCTTCTGAGTGGGCACCGTCACAGGTGTCGAGAGCAGAATGGGATCCCAGAACGCCTATCCTTGCGTTCTTCTTGTCATAGTGGCCGAGATTTGCCAAGACTTCATCTCTGCTGATCATGATATCCAGGTTGGGATATCCATTCTTATATAATAAGGATAGGCGGACCTGGAGGTTCAGATGAAGAATCCGATGACCGTCATGAGGGTCAATGAACCGAGAAGGTCCATCGTGGAAGAGGTGATCGGGATACAATGATCGTCAGGGTCCAATCCGAACCGGGTGGCTAGTATGGCCACGTAGTATGATAAGAAGTTGAGGATGGTGGTGGCGAGTAGGCCGGCGATCATGATTATACATATGCTTGTAAAAAGACCCAGATTATCGTTACCACCTAACAGTACCGCAGATCCGAACGATACCAGTCCGATGTAGAAGAATGTCACAACTGCGCAGAAATACATGATCCCGAAGTTTTCAAGGGCAGGTTTCCGAGGAACCATGGCGGGGTTCAATGTACCAAGATGTAGCATCGAGGAGAGTCTGGAAGTGAGCATTCCGGAGAGTGCGTTGCCTTGGTTCAGGAAGGCTGGAAGCATGATCAGCAAGACACTGTACATCACGAGGGAATCCTGTTGGCGTTGGATGACAATACCCACACCGATCTCAAGTATCAAACAAATGGGAAGCACCGGAAGTGATTGTATGATCACACGTTTCGCCTCACCCGAGAAGTCTCTCTTGTTGACCTTACGATGGATAATGTGGTATGTGAACACGATCATCACCAGAATAAGTATCAAGGATATGATCTCCATGACCAATTCACTTTGATCGAAGCTGTCTTCGATAATGAACATGACCCAGGTGATACAGAAGATCATAGGCATCGTAACAATATCCCCAATGGCACCGATGATTGGCGAGGTGATATTGTCAACATCCCATTCTTTCTTATTTCCAATGTATGCGATGAGAATATTGAATCCCAGGACGATAAATCCTGCGATCATTCCTCCGACGGTGGAGATGAACAGGAAGTCCCAAAGGGTACGGGTTCCACCGAAGAACAATGTGGCCGTGGTCCATGACGTGAACCCCATGGCAATGGACATTATCAGGGTCAATACGATCGTAGATTCCACATTTGCCCGGAGCACGGTACCTTTACGGAAACTCATCTCGAATGTACCCATGTTCATGGCGGTACCGATACGACTTCCCATGGCTCCGAAGATGTTGCCCCGCATTCCGATAGCGGAATAGAGGAGAACCATCATACCAGTGAAAAGGAACTTTTCCTGGTCGATCTGATCTTGGAGGATTCCGGCGAAGAGGTCTGCAGTGCCAGCGATGACAAGAGCCAAGAGACCCATTGTGATCACGGTTCTGTTCCTGTTCAAAAATGCTACAAATGCACCGTTCCTCCCGGACAAAAAATCACCTCTCAGACCATGTCTATTCGATTGCAGTAGTTCGTTATGATATAAAACGAAAACTTAACTAATGTCGGGATGTTTTTGAGAGAAGATGATCTTCAATATACAGTCTGAATGTCAAGATTGATAAAATCGAAGGGGAAAACGGTCTGAGTAAATCCTGTTAATGCGAAAGACTGTTCGTTTACGTCTGCAATGATCATTTGTCATTTCTCGCGCGCCTGCTGTATTGTTAACAGTTTCAAAACATAAGGGTATTTTGAGGGAAAGTCATATATACAAATGTTTGAAAACTTCGAACGTTTATTCGTTGGCCAGGAAATTTCTTAGCCTAGTAATACCGATGACCTTGAGTTCCGGTATTTTTTCAATACCTCTCTGATCTTCATAGAAATCTGTTGGGAAGTGATGACAACACTGGTAACTCCAGGGTGGGATTCGTTGCAAATCGTATTTTCTGCCGCATTAATTGCATTGAATGTTGCATTAGGGGCCACAAGGATGTGCATATGAGCATATTTTTTGTGTGCTTCCTCGTTGTAACAGGAGTAGGGTTTTCAATTTATCTATGGTGTGAAAATCGGTCTGCACATTTTTGAGTATTGTGTGCTTTTATAAACCGGGTTGTGCAGAAGGCTTGATTTGGAGTTGGTGTAAGATATTACAATAAATCCAATTTTGGATGATATTCCCAATCTTTATATCCTTGAAATATTATGTAGTTCTAACAGTTTGTTGCAAGTGATTATCTGTAATAGATTGTTCTACCAATAAACGAAAGGGAGGATTTAAATTTGAAAAATTCGATAATTGCTGGAATCGTTGCGACCATTTTGATAATTTGTGCCGTTCCGATGAGTTTTGCTGAGCAGTCGGAGGGGCTGACGAGCAATTCAGATACAATGTCTCTTGACAAGGACAGCGCTGTGATTTATGTCAGTGGAACACCCACTTCTGTGGTGTTCACAGTTGAAACGGTACCTGATGGCCTGAGTGCTGATTCAGCAACGTGGAGCGTTGTTGATATTGATGATGGGACTACTTGTGTAACGATTTCTCCTTCACAAGGGGCTTCGACCACAGTATCTGCTGCTTCTCTAGAAGAGTCTAAATCGGTTTCCTCTGTAAAGATTGTGGCAACGATTAATGACGAAGCATCTGGGGAGTGTTATACCGCTTCGGCTATTGTTGTGGTTTACGCAACATCCAGTGCAACAGCTACAACTTTTCACTACTATGTGAAGATCGATAAGTCAGCTATTCCGACTACCGCTACTGTACAGACAACAGGATTCACTGATGGTCACAAAATTGATGATTTTTATAATGGGTTCTGGATTGAAGTTAAACAGAGTCAGTATACTGGAACTGATGCCTGGAATGCAATGTCTGCGTTCAAATGGTACTGTGATCAGTATGGGTGGAATTGTTCTGCTAGCAGTAGCGGGTGGATCAATACTATCCTGGATCTTGGAACATACCAAGGTTCTGGTAGTGATTGGACCTATTGGACACAGTATCATGCCGTAGGCAATGCTTGGGTGTTCAACAACACCACTATGGGGTACATAACGAGCGTTTCCGAGAGTTATATCGGACTTTTGTTCAGAGTATCTACCAGCGCTACTGCTACTGTACCGTTCCCTGGATATCCGGAGGCTAGTGCCAATTAATTGAATAAATGCAGGCGATCTTTGTGACCTCTGCAGGTCGCAAGATACAATGGTTACTAGATCGTTAAACTGGCCTAGTAACCAGCCCAAATATAGGTTGTGGTAATATTACATACATAAAGTCAGTAATTGCAACAGTGTTGATCTGTTTTGTTTTTGCAGCGGTATGCGTTTCAGACGATTCCTCTGCAGAAGCCACAGAAACAACATATGTTTCAGATGGTGTCACATATACACTCAATGATAGCAAAGTAAGTATCACTGCATATGATGATACTACCAAAAATGTATTGATCAAAGGTAAAGTCACTATAAACGGCACAGAATACTCTGTCGAGTCTGTACCCGGAGCTATTTTCCAAAATAAATCTTTGGAAAAACTTGAAATCGAAAGTGGAGTTACAACAATTAGTAATGAGGCATTCAAGGATTGTATCAGTCTTAAATCAATTTCGATTCCTCAGACGGTCACCTCTATTGGAGATTATGCATTCAGCGGGTGTGTGCAACTTAACAGTGTAACAATTGCAACTTCGGACGATGATGCAAACGGATTCCGCACACTAGGAAAATACGCTTTCCAGGGATGTAAAGAACTAAAATCCATTCCTGCACACAAGAGTTTAAAACCAGGGGAGGGTTGTTATTCCGATTCGGGTCTGGAGTCTTTGACTTTCTATTTTGAATCTAGCCCCTATTTAAATGCTAAGGGCGCCACATTAAATTATTTCATACCAACTAAATTATGTTCAGGTTGTGAAGCACTATCTGAGATAAATCTTATATACCTTTCAGAGAAGAACTCATACAATATTTGGCCGAACGCTTTTGATGGATGTAAGGCCCTTACCGAGTTTAAATTTCCAACAGCCGATCAGGCAGAAAAATTAATTGTGCAGAAGTGTGCATTTATGAATTCTGGTCTGAAAAATGTTGAAATTAGTAACCTTACAAAACTATCTGATGGTGTATTCCAAAATTGCACCTCGCTTGAAACTGTAAAGATAACTTCATTTAATAATGCTGTTTTCTCGTTGGGATATCAGACCAAGACCGATAATGCAGGTTCATTCCAAGGATGTACTGCACTGTACAAATTGGAGTTACCTGACATCACTACCTTCAGTTTGAAGACCATAGAAGGTTGCAAAAATTTAAAATCGATAAAGATCAACAATGGGACCTCTATCTATCTTACTCCAGAGGTAAATCAGAACGAGATCTATCTGGAAGAGATTGATTTAGGAAGTTATGCCCAAACCGCGAGAAAGGACTATATGAGTGGAAATATACAAAATCTATTCACAATCCCAACTCTCAAGAGATTCGTCCAAACCAATGAAAATGGAGTGTTGTATGTCAAAGATGGAGCGGTGTATGTGAATGACAATGTAGATGGTGAGATTTGGTGTTATTTGGTTGCTTGTTCTCCCGAGATCACTTCACTGACCATTGATCCGACCACCACCATAATCTCCAAGTATGCGTTTACTCACTGCAAAGACCTCAAGTTCGTTTCATTCCCTGACAGCATTACGAAATACGAATATGTCTCTGGTACTGACGGCATCAAGTTCGTATCATATACTGGTAGTGAGATCGATTCGGCCGATCTGGATAACTTTAAAGGAGTTACATATTCCTTAAAGGATGGTGTAGATGGTCTTGCGATGTGTCCCGTTCTGACCTTCATGGCGGATGGAAAAGTAGTTGAAAAAGTTGCATACCTTTGGGATGGTTCAGCAGAATATCCTGATGTTCCTGAGAAAACTGGATATATCGGAGTTTGGGAAAATATTGGAACACCTGTTCGTGACATCGAAGTAAATGCTGTGTATTGGGACACCTCTATTTTACTCAAAGACGGAGACAAAGTGTACAAGACCTACACCAACCTCTCGGTCGGGCAGATTGTTACGTTGAGTGCTTTAGATACCGAGAATTTCATTGGATGGAGCATCAATGGGCTCATTGTTGGTGCACAGTACATTGTCAATATCAACGATGTCGATTCCAATGGAACCATCATAATGACAGCAGTTTTCGCCAAAGAGGACAATGATTCTTGGAATCTCATTGTGAAAGGGAACGGTACCGACGGAAAGGTGTTCTGGACCTCTTCCAACGCCATCGGAACCTATGGTATGATCACCGCACTTCTCGGAGAATTCGAAGATTGGGGATATGAGGTCTCCAAGAACGGTGTTGTTGGAGCGATCTCTGACAGTTGTCTTATGGTCAGTTCTACCGATGGTGAGGATGTTACCGTTACCGTATCTTTCGTCGATGTTGGAAAGTCATCTGATTACAGTGTTTCCATTGCTGAGATCGTATCTGGAGGAAAGTCTGGATTCAGGGCAACCGTGACTGCCGAAGATGATGGATACATCGACACAGATGGAACCCTTGCCATCAGCTACGTATACAAGACCTGGAATGAGGCCGATAAGGTATGGGTGTACACCACCAGTGGTTCGACCGCAGGAGTTTCCGATTACTGCATTTCGATCAGTGACAAATCCATCAAGACCGATGTCTTGGCCGGTGATTTCACTCTCGAAACCGAAGGTGCAATTCTTGTTTACGGGTACGCTAAATATTCGTACAAGGACACTTCCGCAACTTCCGAGATCACCGTTACCGTATCCTCTCCTGTGATTGTGTCTTTCGTATCTACTATACAGACAGTGATTGCAAAATCCTGAGGGTGTTCAGATGAAGATTAAGACAGTTCTGATGGTTTCGGTCCTGGTCGCTATGCTATCTGCAACCGTGCTAATTCCGTCGGCAGACGTGTCTGATGCATCATCTCAACGGTGGACGGCTTCCGATTGCAATGGTATGACTGCCTCCTATACGGACGGCAGCACATACCTCCTCATCGAGCTTGACAACGATCCAGGCGCTGGTGCATATAAGGTCTTATTTGACGGTAAAGAATATTGGGCCAGCGGATCTGATGGGAAGAAGGTCGCGATCAACCTTGGTGTAATCCTTGATAAGGATCGGAATTACACTGTGATTGCCACTCCGAATGGTTCAGCATACAGCTGTACCCTCAGTTACCTTACCTACTATACCGTGACAGCGGTTCCGTCCGAGGGCGGAACCGTCATCGGTGGAGCAGAATATGTCTCTGGGGCCTTGGTAACTTTGAAGGCGACGGCTTCCGAAGGATATGCTTTTGACGGGTGGTATCTCGGAGATAAAAAAGTCTCTGAGAATGCTGAATACCGTTTCAATGTTGACAGTGATCTCACCTACACTGCAAAGTTTGTGAAGATTAAATACACTGTAACCGTCATTACATCCGACAAAGGAACGGTAACAGGTGATGGAACATTTGACCGTGGGGCCGAAGTAAAGCTAATCGCCATACCGTCCGAAGGATATGCTTTCGACGGGTGGTACTCTGGAGAAACCAAGGTTTCTGATAAGGCGGAATACACATTCACCATTACAGAAGATGTGGCTCTCGAGGCAAAGTGGAAGGTTTGTCAGTACACCATCACTTTCGATACTGATGGTGGTTCGGAGATCAACATGATCACCCAGGACTATGGATCGACATTGACTGCACCTGCAGATCCTGTCAAAGCGTCCGATGGAGTTTATGATTATACCTTTGATAATTGGACCCTGAACGGAAAGATCTACACCTTTTCTACCATGCCTTCGGAAAACATAACCTTGGTGGCTCAGTATACGAAGGCCTTTTCTGCTGACACATCCTCTGATGCGAACATCAAGACCGACGATTCCGGAAAGACAGAGATCGCTACCGACGTGGTCGACTATATCAAAGAGAACAACAAGACGACGATCGTGAAAACTGATGCTGCCGAGTTGAAGATCCCCGCGGAGGTCTTCTCCAATATTGTTGACAAGGCTGTTTCGGACGATAGGACGATACAGTTGACCTTGGAGAAGGTAGATCCGTCTGCACTCAATGACCGGCAGAAGCAGGTCATCGGAGATGCACACATCCTTTCTGCGGAGGTCCTGATTGGTAACGTTCAGGTTCATGAACTCGGAGGAAAGGTCACTGTCACTCTTCCCGCCAGTGAGCTTAATGGAATCTCTGTGTCAAAGGCTGCTGTATACTATCTGAAGGATGACGGAAACATCGAAAGGATGGAGTCTAGGGCAAATTCTGACGGTTCTATCAGTTTCGATACCGATCACTTCTCATACTTTTTCGTGAAAGAACTCACCGAGTCTGAAGGAAATTCAGCCACAGTGATGATTGCCTTGGTAATTGTTGTGGCTTTAGCAGTAATGCTACTTGCCTTCGGGATTACCAAAAGGAAAGCATGATGAATGAGCATAGATAAACCTTTTTCCAAACCTCTTCCAAACGATTTCCAAGAATGTCTGATGAACAGGAGTGTCGTGAATGATGACCAAGTTTGAGCGTAAAGAACATTGCACGAATTTTTGTTTTTATCAGACAAATTCACATTCACCGATTCAGCTTAATGATGTATATTTACACACAAAGCAATCGAATTTCATATTTGTGGGCATATTATCTTTGTTATTTTTCGCCCACAGCAATTTTTCATATTGGAGGAATACAAATGAATGTAAGTAAGATTTTGATACTTGCGACAGTTTTTGTCATCGCAGTATCTGGCCTTGTGTACTTATCTGATCAGATCTCCGCCTCTGAGAACAATGAATACCTTGATGAAGAAGGTGGTGCAAAATATCAGGTAATTGATGGAAAAACTCCGAAAGCCATCGTGATCGGGTGGGATAGAATACATAAAGATATTAAGATCAAAACATCCGTAACAGTTGATGGTCTGGAGTACAAAGTAAAGACAGTCAAATCAACCGCATTCAAGGGAGAAGGAATAACTTCCATTGTACTTCCTGATTCGAACTCGGAGATAAATATTGAAAACAATGCCTTCGAGGGATGCACCGATTTAAGTTCAGCATCCTTCGGAACAAGTGTTACCGAGATCGGCAACAGTCTTTTCAAAGGGTGTACATCTTTGCAATCATTCACTACCTCCGCTGCATCGGGGATTGGAACATATGCATTCAGTGGGTGTATCAAGCTTACAGAAGTTAGTCTGAAAAGTAACGTCAAAACGATAAGCGAATCGGCCTTTTTGGGTTGTTCTTCATTGACAACTATTTCGTTACCAGATTCTGTCACAACTCTTGGTCCATCCGTGTTCAGGGAGTGTACTGCATTGAAAACTGTGAATCTTCCACCGAATCTCTCTACAATACCTTCGACATTGTTCTATGGGTGCTCTGCCTTAGAATCTATCTCAATTCCTGGGTCGGTAAAATCATTTGGTTTCCAGGCATTTTATAACTGTACTTCTCTGAAATCAGTTACATTCAGTGAAGGAATTAAATCGATACAAGCTAGAGAGCTTTTCGCTGGTTGTGCATTCACTGAGGTATCAATACCTTCTACTGTGGAGGAGTTGTATGTTGATGGAAAAAATGCCAAACATGAGCAGTGGCCTTCTGTTTTGGAATCCATTAACGTAGATCCTGACAATCCAAATTTCAAGTCCGTGGATGGAGTACTTTACAGTAAAGATGGAAATACGTTATATCTCTGCCCCAGGTCAAAAGTAGGTTCTTTGGAAACCACTGCAAACATTGGGAACATGGCTTGCTGGAACAGTTCTTTGACTTCTGTCAAACTTTTGGAGGGGTGTATCTCTGTTGCTGATTCAGCTTTTTCACGTAGCTCTATTGAAAGCATAATTTTGCCAAATACGCTTGAAGAAATTGGTAGTTCTGCATTCAGTGGTTGTAAATTCTTGAAAGAGATCGAACTGCCAAAAACTCTCACAAAGATCGAGGATAATGTTTTTTCTGATTGTACAAAACTTTCAATGACCGAGATTCCCTCGGGAATCCGTTCTGTTGGAGCGCATTCATTTGATGGATGCACCAATGTGAAGCTTACCGCATTACCTGACTCCCTTATTGCCATTGGTGAGTTTGCTTTTAATAACACAGGTATCGAAAAAATCGAAATCGGCTCTGTCAGTTCGGTTTCGGTGGATAGATATGCCTTTGGGGGAGATAAGCTTAAAAGTGTAACTTTGGGGAAGGTCGTACCTGTCGATAATTTGACGGAGGCAGATTATAGGTATATGTTCTACGGACCGAATCTAGAAGCAATAAGCACTACTTCTGATTTCACGTTATGGTCACAGAAAGGGGTTCTTTCGATCGGACCAAACGGCCAATTGTATTCTTGTTTACCTACTGCAAGTGGTAAGATTACAATACCTTCCAATGTATCTTCTATTTTTGGAGCTTTCAGGGATTGTACAAAAATCACTGAGATTGAATTTGAATCATCAAATAGTACTGTCACTATCAATTCCGGTAGTATTTATCACGGGTCATTCGAAGGATGTACTGAATTGACCTCGGTCAATCTTCCGAACGTGATCATTGCAGAGACTGAAAGTGATACATTCAACGGATGTACAAATCTGTCAAGTGTTTTAATTAAGACGATCGACAGAATTCCAGATCGTGCATTTTCCAATACTAAGCTAACGGATCTGGTGATCTCAGATTACAGCAACATCAAGTATGTTGGTATTCGTGCGTTAATGGGCATGAATATAACATCATTTGATGCTTCTGGGGTGGATGTCGGGTACGAAGCCTTTAAGAATTGTTCTAAGTTGACCGAATTTAAGACAGATAGTAAAACTACCTTGAGGACCGGTGCATTAGAGAACACTGCAATTAAAAAATTGACAATTTACATTGATTCTGCGGTGAAGTTGGAAATAAGCGGCGGTTCATCAACTTTATCGGGTGTTGCAAGTAGGCTTTGTTACGGCTGTTCGGAATTGTCGGAGGTCACATTCGTCAAGAACAGTTCTACGAGGTTGATTATAGGGGAGAGCACATTTGAGGGATGTACCTCTTTGAAGACGATCTCAGTTCCAGAGGATCTTTCAAGAGTATATCTGGCTTATAAGGCTTTCAGTAATTCGGGGTTGATTTCATTGGACATTGCTACATCGTCATGTTTTTTCAACCCTTCCTCATTTGAAAATTGCAAAGATCTTAATGCGGTCAACATCACATCTGTTTCTTCGATGGGCATATACAACGGAGTATTCAGGAACTGTACTTCTTTGAATAGTGTCTCAATATCCAATTTAAGTTCCCTCGATCTATCTGCTTTTTATGGATGCACCTCTCTGAAAACACTTAAATTGGGTACCGGAACGTTATCTCCCCTCCCGACCGACAGTATTAATTTTGATGCCAATGGACTATCTGTTGAAACGATTGATATTGGGAAATTCAGTGGAAGCAATGATGTGTTGATTAATTTACTCAATTATTCCTCTATAAAGAATTTCATATGTAGTGAATCTAATGAGATCTACGCTGTATCTGATGGTGCAGTTTATCTTCTCTCAGGCAATGTCCCTGTAACTTTGTTGATGTGTTCAAAAACGGTAACTGAATTGATAATCCCAGAAACTGTGAAAACAATAGGTGAACACGCGTTCGATGGGTGTACAGCACTCAAGAAGGTCAAATTCCCCAACTCCTTGGAGAATTATTCTTACTCAAGTGCTAATCTTCCTAAAATTTACCTAACCGACGGTTCCGAATTAAGTAACGAAGACATTGAGGTTGCAAAGGGCCACACATTTTCAATAAGAGATGATGTGGGGAAATTGTTTTTAGAGTACAAGATTTCATTTGATGCAGGCGATGGTTCGCCTGTCGATCCAATCGTTGGCCCTGTCTCCGCTGTGGTGACTGAACCGAATGCTCCTATCATGACCGGGTATTCCTTCCAGTATTGGACCTTGAATGGTGAGAAATATACCTTCACAACCATGCCTGCTGAGAACATCACCCTCAAGGCAGTGTGGAAGGTCAATCAGTATACGATTTCTTTCAATTCTGATGGCGGTTCGGATATCACGAAGATCACCCAGGATTATGGATCCTCTGTGACTGCCCCCAAAGGTCCTGTCAAGACCGGATATTCCTTCCAGTATTGGACCTTGAATGGTGAGAAATATACCTTCACAACCATGCCTGCTGAGAACATCACCCTCAAGGCAGTGTGGAAGGTCAACCAATACACTATCACTTTCGATACCCAGGGGGGATCAGTCATTCCCAGCATCACCCAGGATTATGGAACTGCAATCACCATGCCTGCTGATCCAATAAAGGATGATTACACCTTCTTGAAGTGGGATACAATTCCTGCAGAGATCCCTGCTTATAATCTTCATATTAAGGCAATTTGGGTAAAGAACATTGTTGCAGACACGGAAAGTGGTGCAGCTACTGTAGGTGCTGCAGACAGCAACGGCTTCATTCTTGCTACAGATACTAAGACCGTCACAGTGAATATTGCAGATAACATTTCGATAAAGGTCGAAAATGCCGAAGGTCTGACAGGTTTGTTAGTATCATCCGATGTAAAGGCGATCACTAATACCTCCAACAAGGTCGGAACTGCTTACGAGTTCATCTTCACCGCAGATTCGGTGCAGTATAACGGAAAAATGCTTGTGACCCTGCCATATGTGGTGGTGGATGGTAAACAGCCCGTCGTTTATTATTGGAATGGAACTGAATCACAAAAAATGAATGTTGTAAGTTCCACCGATACCTCGGTCACGTTCGAGACATTCCACAATTCTGAGTATATCGTTGCGTCGGAGGAAGTTTCCCAGAATTCTGATTCTGGATCAATAATGTGGGTTGTAATTGTTGCGATCATTGTGATCCTCGTTGCATCGATCTTCGTAATAAGATACAAGAAGGCTGCGTGAGGAGGGAATTCAAATGAACACAAAATACAACATATTGCTGATCGTATCTGCAGTGTTGGTTATATGCTTGGCTTGTCCCGCATCCGTTTCGGATGCGGAAGACGGTTTCGTCCTCACCGCCGATATCGATCATGGAACGCTCACAGATGTATCCACTGGAAAAGAATTCACTTCGTCCGTGGTTTCTGGGGAACTAACTCTTAAATTTGAACCAAACCGCGGTTATGAGTTCAGGGAATGGGTTGTGAGTGGAAACTGTACCTATAAAGAAAATGGTTCCGAGATAATCATCAATGGTTTGCAAAGCGACAGTACTGTTTCGGTGAAACTTAGGTACTATTCCACTTCTCAGGAACTTATCAGCATTGTTGATGTAGATGGGCTGCCCGTTCCCGGAGACACTGTAGTCAACAGTTGGTCCATTGAAAGTGAAAATCTTGACATGTCGGGAAGTATGTGGGAAGGTATGCCCTGTACACCACTCATCGTGGATAATATCGTGTATGTACGTGCAGGAGGAATGTTGTATGGTGTCGATATAAATACCGGTTCGATACAATATTCAGTGAGATCCCAAGGTGCGGCTACGGATTTCTACCATTATCTCAGTTATGGGAACGGAGTGATATTCGACACCTGTGGCTACAAGGCATATGATCTGGAACTCAATTATTTGTATGATATCCCATCAACCCTGAAATTTGTCACTTACCATGACGGTTATTTCTTTGGATGCGAAGAAACGGTTCAAGGATCTGTTACATACTACACGATGTTCAAGACCACGCTTGATAAGGACAGCTACCTTGAAAACGGAGTGAAACAGAACATATTCACCTCCACTGATAAATTCCGTCTCTTTGCTCAATATGGTCAGTTCGGAAACGTGCAAATCATCGGTGATTGGTTCTTCTTCCTTGAAGCTGACCGGGTCACCGGTTCAACTGGTTACAGGGCAATAACTGCTTTCAACATCAAGACCCAAGAGCATGTGACCTGTGAGCTTACAGGCCTGACAGGAATGCCTTGGGACGATGGGTGGCTCACATATAACAACGGATATTTCTACGTGACCGCCTACGTGGCCGGTCTGTTCGGTGGAGTGATCCCTGGACTTGAAGGAAAACATTCTTCTATCGCGTGGGTCAAATTCGATTTTGATAATGGGAAATTCGAAGAACCGAGATATCAGGAGATCAAAAATCCTGAAGGAGACACATTCCTTGGCATCGCTTCGGGTATTGTTGTTTACAATGGTCGTGGATATATCAATATCAGGGCTCTTGGTGATGACACTCTTGGTGGTTCCAATGATAAAGGTTCATGCATGATCGCATTCGATATCGCCGCTGACGGAACGCCTGTGCCAGTGGCATCTGTTCCCAGCTTGATGTCCCATGGAGGTATTGTGGTCAATATCGCCCACGAGGACGAGGGTTTGATCTACATCTATATGGTGCCGTACAATAAACAGGACCAGGCCGTGTATGTCTTCACGGATTGCAGGAATGCCGACGGTACGTGGTCCCTTAAAGAATACAGTAAGGTCTCCCCCACTCGTATCGACTGGTGCTCTCAGGCGGTCCGTGCAGGACCTAATGGGGAAATGGTATATTACGTAGACAGTGGATTTTTGGATTGTTATGTCAAAACGGACAGTTTCGAGATGACCGTCATT
>CAVHHN010000023.1:0-22259 GCA_963635855.1 Faecalibacterium sp. CAG:74
TATAACCAACAAGGTCACCTGCTCAAATGCGATTCAGGCCAGATAACAACAGAGAGAAATACACTCTGCATACAGTAGTTACATTCAATGTTTCGAATTCGTTCAGATTGAAACCCTAATTCTTGACATATGAGGTATAACTTCTGCCGACCTCCTGACCCTGCCCGGATATTCTGAGGTCTGGCTCATATAGTCTGGTGGTTGGTCAAAGCTTTAATAGTTATACCCCACATGGTGTATTATGGGAGATATGGTAGAGCCCTGGGCCCTTACCTGGCTGGCCGGCATGAGGGAGCAGGGGCGCAAAGGGATCGCGCTGGAGAACCGCGGAGGAGTGCATCAGCTCCGCTGGCAGACGACGGAATGGGACAAGGAGAAGAAGAAACGGGTCAAACGGACCAACTACATAGGCACCCTGGAGTTTCCCGATCATGTCGTTCTGGCCAAAGGGCTGGAGATCGGCGAGCTCGACCCCCGCGCCAGGGCCGCGTTCGGCCTCGTTGTCAAAGAGGTCAAGCCGATAATCCTGTGCGACCAGAAGATCCGCGGACCTATGCTGTTGATCCATGCTGTCTGCAGCGGAACCCTGTCGAAGCTCCGCGATGCGTTCGGAGATCGTCTCGCAGACGACCTGTGGATGCTCGCTATGGCCCGTCTCTTCGGTCAGGGGAGACTGGTCAGGGCCGGCAGGTGGTACTCGACGATGGAGAATGTCCACTGCCTCAACTACGACACCGATCCGGAGCTCCTCTCGGAGGTTCTCCGCAAGACCGGGATGTCCTCGCTGGCACAGGCGAATTTCTTCGAGAGTCTCACCGAGCCGGGCATGAAGATGGCTGCCGACATGACGGTGGTCTTCAGCCGTTCGAAGGGCGCCTTCCTGATCAAGAGGGGGTACAACCGCTTCAAGCTCACGACGGGTCAGTTCAATGTCGTCGTCATCTGTTCCCTCGGTGACCGCCTCCCTATCGCCATGAAGACCGTGGCCGGGAACGTCAGGGAGGGGGGCCTCCAGGGGATGCTGAAGGAGTTCGACATCGGAGACGACGTGATCGTGGTGATGGACCGCGGGTACGACATCGATGAACTCAGAGAGGTCTTCGACGATTCAGGGAAGTTCTTCGTCATCCCCGTGACAAGGGACTCGGTCCTGTACAAGACGGTCCATGCCGAAGAGGGGGCATTCGTGTACAAGGGCCAGTCCATAAGGTTCGGGAAAGGGGACGGATTCGGGTACAATGCGTTCCGCTACGAGAACATGGAGCTGCGGAACAACGAGGTGAGGTCCGCCATAGAGGATGCCAGAGGCATCCTCATGGGGCCTCTCCCGGAGGAGGCGGGGAACCTGATCCTCCTGACCAATCTGAACGAGACCGCCGAGAGCATCTATCGCATCTTCAAGACCAGATGCTCGGTGGAGAACGTCTTCGACACCGGGAAGACGCTGCTGAACATGGATTCGTCGTACATGCACGACTCCTACCACATCCAGGGATTCAACTTCGTGACCTTTCTCACTCTGCGCATTCGCTCGGAAGTGGACAATCTGATGACCTCCGTGAAGCTGGATCCGAAGCTGACTGTGGAGGACGTTCTGTTCATCTACTCGAACTCGACCATCACCAAGACCTCCGACGGAGAGATCCTGGAATATGTGCCAGCGGACCTCAGGGGATTGGATCAGAAGCTCGGTCTGGGGTTATACCCCAAAAACCGAGAATTAGAGTTGAAATTAGGTTGGATGTTGATAGTATGATTTCAATGGGGCCTGTCGAATGAGTCAACCTTTATAGGGTGGAGACTATCTGGATTTATGTCATCCTCGGTCGAACTGATTACGATTGAGAACGTAACCAAGAAATTCAACGGCAAGCTCGTTTTGAATAATTTCAGTACTGTGATCCATACTGGGCAGATCACAGGTCTCATCGGAAAGAGCGGATCTGGAAAAAGTGTCCTCCTCCATATGCTCAGGGGGAACTCTGATTATGCGCCAGATTCTGGTAGTATAGTATATCATGTCAATCGTTGCATATGTTGTGGAAAGTTAGGTCTACCTTTCGAAGGCCAGGTCTGTAAGGCCTGCCATGGAGATATGGAACATCTTGATGTCGATTTCTGGTCGCTTAAAGAATCCGATCCACTCAGAGATGCCATAAAATCACGTATTTCCATCATGCTTCAGAGGACTTTTGCCCTTTGGGGAGATCTTACGGTCATTGAGAACGTGCTCGAAGCCATAGATAAGAATGTTCCAAACCGTGTGGAAAAGGCCATTGCTCTTCTTGAGTTTGTAAACATGAGTCACAGGACCATGCATATTGCGAGGGACCTTTCTGGAGGAGAGAAACAGAGGATCGTCATCGCCAGACAGCTTGCCAGGGAACCGCTTTTCTTCCTGGCCGATGAACCGACCGGTACTCTCGATCCATACACTGCGGATATCATTCATCATAAGTTGGTCCAGTATGTGAGGGACAACAATATCTGCATGGTGTTCGCTTCTCACTGGCCTGAAGCTTTGGAACAGATGGCAGATGATGCATTCTGGCTTGAGGGCGGCGAAGTCAAAATGGCCGGATCGCCCAAGGATATTTCTGCAGAGTTCATGAAAGGTTATCACTTCGACAGATCTGAAGTGGAGAATCTCGGTACTGAGTTGATCAGAGTGAAAGATGCTGAAAAACATTATTTCTCAGTATCAAGAGGTGTCGTGAAAGCCGTTGACGGCGTTAGCTTTTCTGTTAATGAGAGGGAATGCTTTGCATTGGTCGGATTCTCAGGTGCTGGAAAGACCACTCTATCTAGAATGATCTGTGGACTCACGAATGCCACCAAAGGAAAGGTGGAGGTCAGGATCGGAGATGATTGGATCGACATGTCGAAGGACGGTTTCCAGAACAAAGGCCGTGCCACACCTTATATCGGTATCTTGCACCAGGAGTATACCTTATATCCGTTCGATACGGTACTTCAGAATCTGACCACTTGTATTGGGATCAATATGCCTGCTGAACTTGCCAGGATGAAAGCCATGCAGGTTCTTGTAAGTGTCGGATTTGAAAAGAAGGACATCAATAAGGTCCTCGAGGCATACCCAGATACCCTTTCCGTCGGAGAGTGTCAGAGGATCGCTTTCGCACAGGTATTGATCAAAGAACCTCGTGTTGTCATTCTTGATGAGCCGACCGGTACCATGGACCCCATTACAAAGCTTATTGTGGCAAAATCGGTCCTCCGTGCAAGGGAAAGTCTTGGTGAGACCTTCATTGTTGTCAGTCACGACATGGATTTCGTACAGAACTGTTGTGACCGTGCCGCCTTCATGAAGGATGGAAAGATCATGGACATCGGAAAACCCGACGATATGATCAAAAAATTCGAGGAACTCAGGGGACCTATGGAATAAGGAGGTTCGCAATGAAACAACAGATCGGCAGACAGCTGAGCTTCGTCGAGTGTAGAGATTCACAGGGTCTGGGTATAGGTGGAGGTCTGGCCCAGAGAGGGACCATTTCCGAGAGTGGTAAGGACGTCTGTGTTATTGCTATGGGTCCTGGAAGGAGACACATCACCAAACCCGTATGTGAGATCACCTATGCACTTAGGGAAATCGGCATTGATGCGTCCGTACTTGTGGTCAATGCCGGGTCCGGTGTGCCGACCGATGCACCAGATGTTTCCACTGGTACGAGGTTCGGTCTGGATCCGATCGAGGCGGAGAGAATACGTCAGTACAAGGTCATTTTGATCCATCTGGGTAATGTGAGGAATCACATTATTTACAAGGCAAGACTCATCCTCAGAAATGTCGATCTGCCTGCAGTTGTGGTGTCCCAATGTCCTGTGGATTTCGAGGATTTTGCCGCTATCGGAGTCAAGACCCGTGATGTCATGCCAGATGACGGCGATATCAATACTCTCGGTTCTGTCATGGAGATAGTCACCGGTGTCGTGAGGGGAGTAACCTGCCCCCAGGAAAAACTCGACGAGATCGCATCGAAACTTCAGAAGCTACTTCCTAAGGGGGAACATAAGTGAAGGTAACGGTCAATGGAAAGGAGAAAGTCCTGAAGGAAGGTTCATTGCTGAAGGATGCAGTGAAGGGGGAGAATTATGTCGAGGGTTCTTTGATCTCGATATACCTATCTACGGAAAGAATGACCCAGACGACCAATGATTTCTCGATCGTTACCGATAGGGGAGAGATGGTTCTTCACCTTTATGACACTCCTGAGGCCAAACTGTTCAAAGATAATGTAAGCAGAATCGCAGGTTCTAATACCAGATGGGTCAATAAAGAACTGGTCGCATTCGGTTCGTTCCCCACTGAAATTGTTCATGACGCTACGGAAGGAGCATACAAGAAATTTGAGTGTTTCTTTTCTTTGGGCGGTAATGACAATCAGACAACCTATCTGATGGTGGCCCGTTCCAATTTCTCCAAAGCATACGGTGCCGGTGCGGGTAAGATCGGAAAGATAACCGTCGGAAGACATTTATTGGATGTTCTCCGGGAGGGAGAGACCCTTAGAGAGATCAAACCCGTTGTATCTGAGACAAGCAAGGACCATGTCACGGTCACAAGCGATCTGGCACATCCGTTGGAAGACGGTTGTGTGATCAGCACCGAGATCCTTGTGAAACTCGATCCCAACTCCCCCGGAGCTGCAGAGCATTTACTTGTGGTGTCCGCCAAAGGCTATCTGAACGTCTCTGAAGGAACCGGTACTTTCCTCGGTTGCAGGGACGATCTTGATGTTGACCTGAAGGCTGAGGATACCGGGGTCCGTGATGTGGGAAAGGTAATGGTCCGTACCGAAGGTTCGGGACAGGGTCATATCCTGATCTATAAAGAGAGACGTCCTGCCGCTCCTGGACTCAGTACTGCTGGAACTATCGAAAGAGGTACGTCCTTGGTGACGCTCGCCGCTCCCGGAGACAAGGTCACAGTATCTACCGACCCTCCTCGTTTACTTTCGGTCGGAATGACCCAGGCGCAGGGAGAGAAGTTCCTTTCACGTTTCGGTATCAAACAGATCCGTAAGGGTGAACTCTCGGATGATGCGATCATCGTGGACCAGGGGCCTGAATCTACCATGGAGGCCATCCGCAAGGGGGAGGTCGAGACCATCGGTGTCCCCAAGGACCAGATCTATCGGATCGCCATCAAGACCGCGGATGAAGCCACCATCCATTATTTCAAGAAGGTCTCCGGACTCAGTCACAAATCCATCGGCCAATTAAAGACACAGTTTTCATTCCCCGGGTCCCCGATGGTGACCTTCTATGGGGATGAAGCGAGATCTCAGAACCTTTATCCACAGGACCCGTTCAAGAAGTGTAAGAAAGGTGAGATCGGTGTGACCAACCAATCCAGGCCCCATCACGGTCTGATCGGTATCAGACTGGTAGACAGTAAACAGTATGGGCCCACTGGGGAGGAAGCATATGGTACCAACCTGGTAGGAACCTTCCTCGGAGATCTGTCCCAGATGGAGATTCTTGAGGATGAACAGATCATTTACATCACTGAGGAGAAACTATGAGCAAGGAGAGAATCACGCGGCTTCTTATGATATCACCAGATTCGGATGTGACCACAGACCAGCTTGTCCGTGACGTACAGACCATGTCCCATCAGGTCAGTGTGAAGGAAACATGTTATGGATGTCTTGTCGAGTCTGATGAGGCCACTATGGCAGAAGTGATGAAGAAAGTACGTTCCACTTACCGTAACGAGGTCTTCTCCAAGGTCAGGGGATTCCCTGCCGGAGATCCGAGAAGATGCCGTGCACAGCACGGTACCAGGCCAGGATTCTCCCAGCTGGAGGCGGAATGGGAATGCCTTCCGTTCATCCAGGCCGCATTGGATGCCATAGATGCAGGGGACACGGATTACCGTCAGCCTGTCGAGAAAACACAATTATCTGCAA
This sequence comes from Faecalibacterium sp. CAG:74, assembly GCA_963635855.1. GTDB lineage: Archaea > Thermoplasmatota > Thermoplasmata > Methanomassiliicoccales > Methanomethylophilaceae > Methanomethylophilus. Next base: position 5,937 of record CAVHHN010000023.1, read on the forward strand.
CTAAATTGAAAGAAATCACCGAGGCTTTCAGATGAAGATATTCATAGATCCCCCTAACAGTATGATACTTTTCGATCTCGTGGAGAGAATGGGTCATGAACCCCTTAGCACCATGGCCCTCCTCCAGGAGAAGATCGACAACATCGAGGTAGATATGCCTCCAATGAACATCACTCTTGACGATGTGGTCAAGGGACTCAAATATGCCGGAGTGGAGGTTCCTTCCGGCATCCGTGGCAGGCTTGCCGTTTGGGGTCCGATGATCGAAGCCGCTGATGCTGCGATAATCATCGACAATCCTCCATTCAGTTTCGGATGTGTGGGTTGTGACCGTTCGAACGAACTTGCCAAATACTGTATCAAAAAACGTGGCATTCCCACCCTCACGGTCACTTATCCCTCTAATGAAGAGGAGGCGAAGACCATGGTTGGTCAGATCAGAGATTTCCTCGGAGGTCTGAAAGAATGACGATAAGAATCGCACAGCTTTCCTGCGGTACGGAGTACAGCGGGGTCCAGTATGAGATCGAGTCCGCGGCCCGTTCCGTCGGAGCGAAGATAGTATATCCTGATGTTTCGTACAGTCAGGTCAAATCCGCATTGGAACGTTTCGGATTCACCCCTAAGTCCCCCCAGCTCCAGCTGATGATCGCCAGGGCCGTCAGTTTGGCCGATAAATTATACGATGCCGATGCAGTCTTCATCACCACTTGTTTCAGGTGTGCTGAGGCCGCATTGGTCAGGAACGAACTCCGTAGGTTCATCCAGGACAACACGAGGCTTCCCGTGGTCACCTATTCGTTCACCGAGAGGCTCAAAGCATCCCAGTTGCTTACCAGGATGGAAGCATTGGTCACCATTGTTTCAAGAAAGGAACTTCTCGCCAGAGAGCGTCAGACCGGTATTACTGCCGGTATCGACTCCGGATCGTCCACCACAAAGTGCGTCATCATGGAGAACAATAAGATCATCGGCAAGGCGTGGACCGCTTCCGGAGATGTCGTTCAGTGTGCCACCGAGGTGCTCGATGAGGCCATGAAAATGGCCGGTATCGAATACAAGCAGATCGAGGCGATGGGCACCACCGGCTATGGTAGATTCACTCTTGGGAACCATTTCAATACCAAACTTGTGCAGGAAGAATTGACCGTTAACTCCAAAGGTGCTGTGTGGCTTGCCAATAGACAGCGCGGTGAGGCAACGATCCTTGATATCGGAGGAATGGACAATAAGGCCATCACTGTCCGCGATGGTGTTCCGGACAATTTCACCATGGGGGGTATCTGTGCAGGTGCTTCCGGGCGTTTCCTGGAGCTTACTGCCCGTAGGCTTAAGATCCCTATCTCGGAATTGGGTGCCTATGCGGTAAAAGGTGATTGGACAAAGTCCAAAATGAACTCCTATTGTTCTGTCTTCGGTATTCAGGACCTTGTGACCCAGCTCGGTGCGGGGAACACCTTCGAAGATGTGGCCGCGGCAGCATGTCACTCGGTTGCGGAACAGGTCTATGAACAGCAACTTCAGGAGATCGAGGTCAGACATCCTGTCATCGAAGTAGGTGGTACTTCGCTCAATGCTGGTCTGGTCAAGGCTGTCGGAGAGGTCCTCGGTGAACCGCCGATCGTTCCACCGGATTCACAATATATCGGAGCCGTGGGCGGAGCCCTGCTGAGTTCCGGATTACTGTGAGGGGTTCGATGTTGGAACATAACACCGAGGTAGTGGGCACCGATGAGTTCGGAAACGAACAGTATCGGGCACTTTATGAGGAGATCATGGGTGACGTGGGCAAATTGGCCGCAGTGGATAGATCATACTTAGTTCTCAAACCCACGGTCCCCCTGTTCATCATATCTTTGAAGATGAAGGCCCGTCCTGCCGCCAAGACCCTCGGTACCGTCGCATCCACCAGGTCAGAAAAGGACACGGTCTATGTGAGCATCACCGATGAACTCTATGCACCCGGTATCCTCACCGCTCTTTGGAACAGGTATGGCAGGGATAATGTACAACAGTCGGACAGGTTGGATATTTCGGTCGTCGGTGCTGAAAGTTCCTTCGAAGTGGATGATATCGTAGTGGAATCCGATGAACAGCCGATCCAAGAGATCCTCGGGGCCCTGTTCCGTGTGCTTCCGGAAGGGATCCGGGTCAGACGTACCTTCTTCGATGGTGATGTGGTGACCATCGTCGCCACAGAGGAGAGGATGATGCCGGAGTATCTGGAAGAAGGGATGAAGGTCCACGAGGATATGCAAAAGGAGGTTGAATGATGTATCAGGTCATAATGTACGATGGGGGGGTTTACCGTTCTGACGAACTCTATGAGATGATCGAGGACGTAGGTGGCGTGGTGTTGCAGAAGAACCGCAGTTCCCAGATGCTCACCGTGACGATGTCCATTCCTTCAGAGGACCGTGAGATGGTCGAAGCATTATGCAAGGATATCGGAGGGCAGGTGAAAGAAGTTCCTCTTGCAGGAACGGAGATCGCCATTGTCGGCCCCACCCTTGGCCGCCACCATATGCCACATCCGATCTGCGATATTGCAGAATATCTCAGAAGATGCGGTGCCGTGACCGTTGTCATGGGTCTCGCCAGGGGACGTGGAAAGAACACGTCCCAGATCAATCTTCAGGAGACCTCTGTGATCGATGAATATGATGCCTGTGTTTTCATGCTAGGCAATTTCAAATCCTGTGTCGAGACAAAGGCAGAATTACTTCTCAGCAAGATCAACGTCCCGACAGTACTGGTATGTGGGCCGGAACCAGAAGGTGTCGATGACACCTGTGATGCGATCGTCAGTGGGATCGGCAGAAAAGCATCCCGTATGAGGGAGCCTGCAGAGAGGAAGAAATTAGAGGAATGCGGAGATCGCATCGAAGAGGCTCTCGCTGAAAAGAAAAAGGCCCTAGAGGAGGATCCACCGTTCGTCCACCCTACCGAGATCAAGGCTTTACTGGAGAACTTCGAACCAATTGACATGTGTCTTAGGCCTGCACCTTTGGTCATGCATCTTGATGGGCTCAGGGCGAAGATCCCCTATGAAGAGTACCATGAAGCTATTGAGAACATGGTCGTGTACGGACGTAAGCTGGGAGAGGTCTGTATCATCACTCCGTCAAAGATCAATGATAGCAGTATGCTCATCCGTATCAAGACCCGGTCTCAGGTCGCCTATGAGGATTCTTTGAAGGCCACCCAATGACCGTAAGGAAAGGGACCTATGTTCTTTTCGTAACTTTCGAGCAAGATATAAACATAAATGTGGGGGCCAAAGGCCACCATCTTTTCAAAGCTGGCACATACTGTTATGTGGGTAGTGCCATGGCAGGTATCGATCAGCGTCTCAGGCGCCATTTGGCACACGAGAAATGCCTGAAATGGCATATAGATTATCTGACCGTGAAATGCGATCGTTCCGAGGCCTGGGAATCCTATCCGGATTTCATCCCCGAGTGCGATCTGGGTCATCTTATAGAAGAGTGTGGCGGGATCCCGGAGATGGAAGGTTTCGGTTGTTCTGATTGTGGATGCCGCACACATTTGTTCCGTGTAACATCAGAGGTCTGTGAAATGGTGATGTCCAGGGCCCATCTTCATCGTTATTCCGTTGAGGGCGACCAAACTATTAATTAATATCAAAGGATACAAGACGACATATCCTGTCACCTTGTGGCCAGGAGGAAATAACTATGGATTGCAAAGAAAAGAACTGCGAACTTACCCCTGAAGTTATCAGCGCTCTCAAAGACGCTGTTGGTGGAGCCAATGTCAAAACCACCGAGGGAGGAGTCACCGTTACCGTCTCCAGCACCGAACAGGTCGCTGCCGTGACCATGATCGCCAAAAAAGGAGGCATCACAGCCGCTGTTTGTGGAAACACACCCATCACTGTCACCTTTTCCGAAGAAATGCAGAAGGTCGAGGTCGTTCCCGAAGACTATGCCGTCAAGGCAAAGGCCGGGGCAACATACAAATCTGTCATTGATGCGGCTGCAGAACAGGGTTTCACCGTCGGTTCCCGTCCGTTCCACCCTTCAAGGGTCACTGTCGGCGAATGGATGGGCTCCAACGCCACTGGGTATGGAACCTATAAGTACGGCTCTGCCAAAGATGCCGTTCTGAACCTCGAGGTCGTCCTGAAAGATGGGACCGTTATCGAGACCGGTTACAACAACATCGGTGCATACATGTCCGCTTACAACCTCAATCAGCTCTTTTCTGGTTCCGAGGGGGTCATGGGCATCATCACCTCTGCCACGATCAAGCTGTACCCCGCTGGAATCACCAAGTTTGTTTCCTATGAGCTCGCAGGCGGACTTGCGGACGTATTCCCCGCCATAGACGCTATTTCCCGCCATGCCAACCTTAAACCGATGAGGTTCAGTGTCCAGCCCGGAGAAGGCAAGACCCTTATGTTCCTTGAGTACCAGGGAGCAGAGAATTTCGTTGACACTGATGTTGATGAGACCGACCTCATCGTCGAGGCCCACGGAGGTAAGAGGTCCGAAGAGACCTATGCGCCCCAGTGCAACAAGTTCCGTGCTGTTATTCCATTAAAGAACCTGGCCAAAGCCACCATCAAATCTGCGCTCATCGTCGACAGGTACACCGCTCTTGTCAGTTCTGACAACTGCGATGATATCAAAGAGACCATCGCCACCTGCGGTGGAAGGAAGACCTGTGGATGGGCGTTCGCCGATGGAAACCTTGAGAAGATCCACGATGCAGAGACCGCCAAGTTCATGAGGAACCTCGCAGATTTCATCGCCGAGCCTGATGTTTCCGAGATCGCCAAAGACGGCGATAAACTCTCCCGTGACTATTCTGAAGCCATCCGCGACAAACTCGTAGAAGTGCTCGGAAAGGACAACGTCAACGAGTCCGGCCCTGAGAGGCTTCTTTATTGTCACGATCTTGCACCTCTTCCAAAACTCGCCGGAATCGCATTCGATAACATTCCCGATGTCGTCGTCAGGCCCAGCACCACTGCGCAGATCAGCGCCGTCATGAAGGTCGCTTACAGGCACGGTATTGCGGTCACTCCCCGTGGAAATTCCACCTGGGGTCTCGGAGGATCACAACCCGCATATGGCGGTATCGTTTGTGACTGTTCTTCCAAGTTCAACAAGATCACCGTTGACGCTGACAGCATGGTCGTCAAGGTCCAGTCCGGTGCCACTTGGAAGGCAACCCTTGATGCGTGTATGAAGAAAGGATTCATCGTCGGTTCCTACCCCTCTTCGTTCCCTGCCGGAACCATCGGAGCCTGGCTGTCCACCAATGGTATGGGTATCGGTTCTTTCAAGTATGGATCTGCCAAGGACAACGTTCTCGACCTTGAGGTCATCCTCCCCAACGGAGAGGTCCTCCACACCGGTTATGAGAACATGAGCAACTACAATTCCGGTCTTAACCTGAATCAGTTCTTCGAAGGAAGCGAAGGTACACTCTGTCTGTTCGGTACCGTTACCTTCAGGATCCACCCCATGGGCGTCATCCACCCTGTTGCATACGACTTTGCAGAACTCGGTGAGGCCAACCCTGTCATTCAGGAGATCATCGCTCACGCCAGCGTCAGGCCACTTCACATCGCATGGTCCGATCACTTCCACTTCGAGCATCAGAAGGATGCAGGACTGCATGTTCCTGACGTTAGCAACCTTCTTTGTGTCACTTTCCAGGGACAGGAGAGATATGTCGATATGGAGATCGCAGCCGTTGACGAGATCGCTGCCAAATACGGTGGAAAGAGGGTTGCCGACGAGATCGCATCCCACGAATGGGACGAGCGCTGTTATGAGTTCAGGGCGAGGAAGGTCGGAATCGGAGAGATTCCTGCTGAAGTTATTGTCCCCGCCAAGTGCTGGGGCAAGTTCGTCGAGGAGAGTTACAAGGGATTCGACATCATGAAGATGGACATCGGTGGAGTCATCGGTGTCATGGTCGACAACCAGACCACTCTGTTCATGCCTTACTACTTCAAGGATGATGAACTGATGACCGGTATGCTGTCCTTCTCGTTCAACATGTATCTCGGTGACAGGGCAGAGGTCTATGGCGGAAGGTCAACCGGATATGGTATCTTCTTCGCAGGAAACCTCGATGCTGCTCACGATGCAAACACCGTCAGGCTCATCAGGGAGCTCAAGACCTACATTGATCCCCATGATGTGATGAACCCCGGACACCTTGTCTGTGGTATGACCAAATTCGGAATTGGAATGAGTCACAAGCTGTCCTCGTTCTTGTTCTCTATGATGCAGAACATCAAGAAGATCATGCCTCAGGATTCACAGTTCCAGCAGAACATTCAGAGGTTCAAATTCAATCAGTACACCGAGATCAAAGCCGAGGACAGGAAGCACGTCCTCGGACGCGGTTACGAGTGATCAAAACCATTTTCCCACCGGGCCTCCGGTGGGTTTTACAAGTTTTTCGTAAAATATCGAACACAGGTCGTGTTCATTTCAGATCAGGTTTGCCAGTGGCTCTTACTGTCACTGTCGCTCCACGGAAGAATTTCTTTTCAGGTGAGATCTCCACATAACTTTCTTCGACGGAACAGTCGATGACCGGGTCCTTGGAACCAGAGCGGTTGCAGGCGGCCAAAGCCATTTTCTCTGCCACCCTTTTGGCATAATCCAGGGCTTCTTGGGGACGATAGAATGTTTTGATCTCCGAACCTGTGAACACATCACACTCTGGTTCATCCTCATATTCAGGTTTGGAAGCTCTGATGACCACGATCACGGTCTCGGAAACGGAACCGGTGATGGCTCCAATCGCGTTCCCGATCTCAGATCTTTTAGGTATGACAAGTTCTGTATGTAGGATCTCGGCCACTTGGGGCAACCAGGAACCTACAGGTGCTCCGATCCCGATGATCGGATATTTCAGTCTGAAATCAAGAGCATAATCTTCTGGAACATCAGATATGATCTTCTCGACCATCTCCTTCTGGGATGTGCTTAACTGATCGTTTCCAGATTCGTCGTGGAATAGTTTTTCAATAGCGCAAGATGCGATCTTTTTGATGACCATACTTTTGGTGATATCGATAAACTCTTGTGTCCCCAGGCCCGATTTTCTTGCGAGATAATCGATCGCAACAGTAGATGTCCATCCGTCATATTTGACATAACTTCCTTCAGCGTGAAGAAGGTCTGTGGGGGTCACGCCCATCCTTGTGATGTAGCCTCTGCTTTCTAGGAGAGACACGTTGATGGAATGCGGCGGTACGTGTAGGTGAGCCCCAGCATCGGATATACGCATCGGTTGTTTTTCGACAAGGGCTAGAAATTCGCGGTCAATGTCGCTGATGTCCTCACCATCGTATGAATGTATCAAAGTGAAGAATTCAGTTTCTTGAAGAACATCTTCGATATTCCGTTCCTCTTCTGAACGATCGTCGGTCTTGAATTCGAGTGTCTTCAATGTATCCTTGATCCCGGGCCATTTTTCGGAGGCAATACAGAGTGGGATCTCCCGTATGGGAGAGAGCAGGATCTTTTTTCCATTGACAAGAATGCGACTGTCGCCTCCGATACCAAATGTGGCAATGTCGGCCGCTACGACCCTGGTCCTTTTACCTCCGAGATTGGCACCTTCAGGCTCTACCCGTGGGAAGCCGTTCTTCAGTATTCCGATGTCTGAGGTTGTTCCACCGATATCGATCACCATGGCATTCTCGAGTCCGGTCAGAGCTTTGGCTCCTGTGAGACTAGACGCAGGTCCCGAGAGGATGGTTTCAACCGGCCTGATTCTGGCGACATCCTCTTTCATAAGAGCCCCATCACCTTTGACAACCATCAATGGAGCATTAAGACCCAGATGTTCCAATACTGCTTTGACGGAAGCGAGCAGTTCAGTTATGGTCGGGATAAGACGAGCATTCATCACGGCAGTGGTGGTACGTTGTTCATATCCGAGTTTTGAAGTGAGTTCATGACCACAGACTACGGGGAGCCCCAAGATCCTGTCTGCCAATTTAGCTATACGATCTTCATGTGAAGGATTGCGGACGCTGACATACCCAGAGATAGCAAGGGCGTCAACCTTGCCCTTCATTTTCTCAAGAGCCTTTTTTGCATTTTGAATGTCGAGTTCTTCAACCTCTTCGCCATTCATGTTGAATTTTCCACCGATCTCAAAATAGCATTCGGGAGTGGAACGATTAAGGTAGCTTTTTCCGATACATATCAGGCCTACACGACATCCTTTGTTTTCCACCACGGAATTGGTGGCCAATGTTGATGAAAGTGAGATCAGAGAGATCTTATCGAACAATGTCCGATTAAGACCTAGGAGCGAATTTTCGATACCTTCAGAGAGATTCCGCCGGGTGGTCAGGGCTTTATTTCCACATATGATCTCATTGGTCTCGAGGTCCACGATAGCAGTGTCGGTGAATGTGCCACCAGTATCAATGCCGAGACCATAGGTTGCCATGATATCAGATAAAACGAACAAGTTCCGCAACGGTAGGGATCGTGACGATCGATGGCCCACCAAGTTTTTCCCAGGCTTGGCGATCCATATGGGTCTCTACGCCGATGAACTGCGAGCCAGAGTTCACAGTTACGAGGTAGTCAGCGGTTCCGTCACCGATATAAAGGACCTCATCGCATTCGACCCCGATCTTCTCACACATGTGTTCCATGGCTTTTCTATTGGGTTTCGCTTCGCTGTAGGTATAATCATCCCTTGCAACCAATGCATCGAACAGATCGAGCATTCCAGAGGCAGTGAGGATCTTGGTTGCATATTCACGTCCGCCACGGGTAAGGATAGCTGTTTTGTATCCAAGTGAACGGATCTTTTCGATGACCTCTCTGGCACCCGGATAGGGTTTGGCAATGTCCGAAAATTCCAATTCCACGGCTGTGGCCCTATCTCCAACATTCTTATCGAATGACTTCAAAGATTCTGGTTTGTTTTCAGCGAGCCACTTAAGCCCATGGTCCATGGAGTTGTCTTTTGTATCAAATTCGATGATGTCATCCGGCACTCCTTGATACACAAATTCATCCTTTACCACAAGTGCTAGTTTGACATAGTCGACTTTGGTGTTCATGACAGTACCGTCCATGTCGAATCCGATAGCTTTTATTTGGGTATCAAGGGCCATGGCGGTTGATATGTGATTCCGGTAAAAAGGATATGGTAAGAGAAGGTGTCAATTGAGAGTAGTAGCCCCCCTTCTGTTTCAGACAGCATTCAACTTCGCACTCTACCCGCCGGTCGCAGGTATCTCATCCCGGCTGTATGAGCTTGCTCCGATGAGGAGTCGCCGTTTCACCAGATCTCCGGGAACGTCGCTACCAACGTAGGTCATTCTGTTTACCGGAACTGTGTCGTTTCTGGGCCCTTGCCAAGGCTCTCGCCTTACTGAATTTCTCAGTTCATCTTTACCCGTGGAGGAGGGAACTTCCTCAGCCAGGTCCGTAGACCCTACCGTCAGCCGTCCTCTCTCTATTGACCGATGGTCATTCCCATTGGTGTTTTAGTTATTTCGTTGAGATTCTGTGGAGGTTCATATTTTGTACTCTGGAGTCTGGGGCTGGACAGATGGGCAGAGTGGCCAAAAGACTTATAAGCGACATCAAGATAGGGGTTTTCACTGCAAGGGTAGTCAAGCATGGCCAACGACGCTAGCTTGAGGGGCTAGTCCATAGCGGTCCGCGAGTTCAAATCTCGTCCCTTGCACTTTTTGGATTTTCGTTTTTGAGAATACTTAATATCGCACATAGTTCTTGTTTGATTATGCTCCAATGCAAGAAACTGCAGTACTATGCCAAGCAGAATGGTATTGAGGACTATCGCAATGTCAAATTGACCGATGAGGATTGCAGATTTATCTGTGACTCAGTAGGGGTCAAATCGGTTTCTTCGAGCAGTGTCGATCAGAGATTGGATATATTGATCTCTTGCATCATGGACGATCCCGAATTCAGGGCAACCCATAGGTCCCCTGATGTTTCGGAGGATCTTTTCCTCATAAGGTGCGGCGATTATGCTGCTGTGGAGATCTTCAAAGCCTACGCTGACAAACATAATTTAAAACAATGTTCTCAGAGTGACGGGACAGAATGAGTGGCCTGTTGTTCGTTATTATCGGGGGGTTTTTTGAACCTGCCTGGGTCATGGCCCTTGAAAAAGCTGGAAAGGCCAATGGGAAGCAGAAACTGCTTTGGTACATCGCATTTCTGGTTTTCACAGTGTTCAGCCTATTGTTCCTTTCTCTCGGTATGCGTACCTTGAGTCTTGGTATAGCCTATGCTATTTGGACTGCCATCGGTACCGTGGTGACCATCCTTCTGAGTAGGCTGTTTTTCAAAGAGGAGCTTAGCTTTGGAAAGATCATTTCCATCACAATGATCCTGATCGGCATATCTGGACTCGAATTGTGTGGAGGGTCCGCATGAATCCCTGGATCTATGTTGTTATCGGAGGATTCTTCGAGATGGTCTGGGCCACTGCGATGATGAAATCCGAGGGATTCACAATTCTCCCATGGACATTGGTGACGATGGTCTTCTGCCTGGTGAGTGTCTATTTCCTGTATCGGGGAATGAAATATCTCCCCACAGGGGCTTGCTATGCAGTTTGGACCGGGTGCGGGACCGTTTTATCCACTTTGTCGGGAGTGATCCTGTTCGGAGATGTTCTGAGTGGTGTCGAAGTGTTCTTCCTGGCTGTTTTGATTGGCGGAATCCTGCTTCTTCAATACTTTGACAATGGTACCGAAAAGGCAAAGGTATGATCACTGTTTCCAGTAATCTATACCTGCCTGGCACATTGCGATCACGTTCTCGTCCGGAGAAGAGATAGGTGTTTCGCAACCGGGTGCGAGAATGAGACCTCCCTCGGAACCGCATGCCTCGATTATACGGAACGATTCCTTCTTGATAGACGCGGGATCACCGTTCATGATGTATTTCACGGGGTCGATGTTACCCATAAGGGGAATGGATTTTCCAGCCACTTCTCTTGCAATCGCAGGGTCTACGGCATGATCGAAACTGAAACAGTTTGCACCGGTGCCTGGAATGAGCGGGATAAGTTCTTTGGTGTTGCCGCACACGTGCAGGAAGGAGAGAATGTCACCATATACTTTCTTAACGGAATGTATCGCTGATGAAGACCCAGATAAAGCGAGAGGAAACATGTCGGGAGATATAAGGTCCTCGGACGAGGTGGGATCGGCCATCCACATCACGGATGCACCTGCATCGATCTGGGCAATTTCCTGTTCGGCCACGAAATCAGCACATTTGTCGATGAGTTTCTTTACGGCCTCATCCTCCCCCATCATGACCGAGAAGATAAGATCTTCAGTACCTAGAATATATCCTGCGGTGGATATCGGGCCCCAGGAGAGACCACAGATGTGGAGATCTTCTGGGAGAGTGTCTGCTGTGGCAGATAATGCTTGAAGGATGCATTTGTCGAAGTGGGGGCATTCGCTCACGTTTTTCGGATCAAAGAATGCAATATCATCAACTTCGGAGAGATCGGAGATGAATGTGTTACGGACCCTTCCATAATCATCATCAGGCATGGAAACATCCATACCCAGGTCGATGAATGGTATCTGTGAGTCGACGATCGGTTTTACGAAGTCAGATCCGGTTTTGAGGGCATAATCGATCGACACCTTGGCCGAAACCGCAGGTTCATATCTAGCGTCTTTCACCAACACTCCTGCGCTACGAGCAGCAGTGACAATGGCGAAATTATTAACTGGCGTTCTATCCGTCTTTTCGAAATTCAGTGCGGCATCGATGGTGTCCCGGTGTCCTGCATCCTTCATGTTATCAACGGGGAATAATGCTTGAAGTTTATGATGCTATGCAGGTTCAATCTGTCAGTTTTTCGGAATAGATGAGGTTCTTGATCCCCTCAGTGAACTGTGCGGGTGTAAGTTTGCCTCCGACATCACGAGTTGTACGTCCAGTGCGGTACATTTCGCAGACCGCGTTACGGATAAGGTCATAATCTCCTTTTCTTCCCATGGTCCGTAGCATCACGGCAACTGAAAGGATGGCTGAAGTGGGGTTTTTGATGCGTTCATAAGTTTCGCATGAGAGTGGAGGTGTTGATAGGAAAAGTCCAAAGTTCTTGCTGAGGAATGCATGGGGCATCAAACCTCCGTTACCGATGATACCGGCTCCAAATCCGTTGATCTGTGATGCGAATTCTGTACCACAGAGAATGATATCAATAGATTCCGGATCATGTGCCAGATGGTAGGATATCTCTGCGGGGTCGCGTACTACGGACACGTATGATGCTGTATCAAAGGCATCCTGAAAGGTCTTTTTTATGATCCGGTTTCTGGTGGGAAAATATCTGTTGTCCTCAGAGAACCATATCTTTTTCGCATTTCTGATCCCGGATAGGCGACGAGCGATACTGAACAGGTCCGCAATAGCATCAGCGTTTGTATAGAAACTTGACGTGGTTCCGTCAAGGTCTTCTGTTTCTTGAATATCCAGGAGGTCTGATAATGCGGGACTGATGGTCCCTATGTCCATATTGGTTTTGTCCGGGGCCGCATCAAGTGGAAAGATCTCACTATATTCGGCAAGAAGCCCCATTTGGATCTTTATGACCTCCAAAGGATTCCTTTCCTCGATCCCGATCATATTGACCGGGCCTGATAGGATAGCACAGCATTCACTGAGCATATCCAAGGTTTCAGGCGGGAGTGCGTAGGATGTGTTTCTGTACGCGTCCGCACCTATCTTTCCATGAAGGATCTCGAGGTCTGGAGCCGTTGCATTCAGGATCTCTTCGGCAGCCCCTATGGTGCGGGGACCTTCATCATCCCCGTAAGCGACCAGGACCTTCTGGGACATTCTCAAAGCCTGTTTACGACGCCTGCGTAGATAAGAGGCAGAGTGATGGTCGCATCGCCTTCGACGGTCATCTTTTTGGCGTTGCTCTTGACCTTACCCCAGGAGACAGCCTCCCTGATCTGTGCACCAGAGAGTGAACCGTCGTACTCCATGGCAGTGGTCAGGTATATGCAGTAATCGAGGCCACCACGGAACTGGTTCCACCAGATGACATGGTGTTTGGAAATTCCTCCGCCGATGATGATAGCACCTGTGTATTTTGCATCGTTGGTCAGTTCGCTGAGCATCTGTTCATCGGCGAAAAGATCGATCCTGAGCTTCCTGTGGGTCTGATAGTACATCCACATCTGGCATCCAAAGGAACCGTCGGTGATACCTGGGACGACGATGGGGATCTTGTTCACGTGTGCCCAGTAAAGAAGGGAGTTCTCATGACCTTTGACCTTGGCGATCTTCTCACCGACCTTATCGATGATCTCATGGGTTGAGAGGGACTGGGTCTCTGCAAAGATATCGTCGAACATGGGGAGGAGGTTGTCCTCTAGAACGACACCGTAACAGTCATCGGGGACAAGGACGTTTCCAAGTCTGGAAACATCGTGGTCCCTGAGGAGTTTATCATCCATCATGAAGTCGCCTTTGTAGTATGCAGCATAGAGTCTGGAAAGGTCATGGTCGAGACATCCGCAGGTAGTGATGATAACATCCACCATGTGGTTTTTGACCATATCAACGATAACACCACGGGTTCCGGTGGCCATGATGCAGGCGGGGAATGAGAGGATCTTGAGAACACCGTCTTTTTTGACCATTTTCTCTACGATGTCCGTGGCATCAGCGAGTTTTTGAGCAGTGAATCCACCTGCGGCCCCCATCTGGGTGAGCATATCGTCTACGGTCATGCCTTTGGTGACCTTGATGTCCTTCACAGCTATTTTCTTAAATGATTTGCTTTTGGAATCTTCTTTTGATGCCATATCTTTCACTAGAACTGAGATTGTTCGCCTGTTAATATACTTGGCCATCGATCATAATCGATCTCGAGATAGGGTTGCATATACCTATGTAAATGTCCTGGTCACATGATTTTGTATATGAGTAAATTGCAAGACCCAGATATACGATCGAATAGCAGCATTCAACACTCAATTTCATTTGTTGAGCCGTATTTACAAGGTCCGTGGATCGTTTAAACGGTCTTGTAAATTCTAGAAACTCGATAGATCGGAATCCAACGAAATTGAACACACGTCGTAGGGATTCAGAGTGTTTCATTGAGCGTACTGTAATACACTCGTTCGACATTAATATTATAATAAATAGGCCTACGGTTTTTATATCAGATACTACTACTGCGCATATCCAAGAGGTACCTTAAATGTACATGATAACTGAAGCCGAGGGAAAGATCCGCATCCCTCCATCCAAACTCGGACAGGACATCGAGTCCATCGTGGAGGAAGTCTCCTGCGAGCAGTTCGAAGGAAGAATGGATGAAGACCGCAGTTTCACCATTCTGGTCAGCGATGTCAGGGCGGAAGGGCTGGGCAACATCGTCCACGGTGACGGCGCGGTCCACCAGACCGTGAAGTACAAGCGTCTCGCATACATCCCAAAAGATGGAGAGGTCGTCGTAGGTGTCGTTGTGGAGGTCAACCGTTTCGGTGCCTTTGTAAGGTTCGGTCCGCTCGATGGGCTCATACACGTCAGTCAGGTCATGGACGATCACGTCGATGTCGATGAGGTCAATCACAGGCTTATCGGTAAAGATACTGGAAGGTCCTTGGGGGTCGGTGACAAAGTCAAGGCTAGGATCTCAAGTCTTTCTTTCGATGACAGGACCCCTCAGGACAGCAAGATCGGTCTGACCATGCGTCAGTCCGGTCTCGGAAAGCTCCAGTGGCTTGAGGAAGATGCAAGTGGTGCGAAAGCAGACTCAGGAAAGAAAGCAAAGAAAGGAGGCGATGAGTGATGGCAGGCATCACTTATCTTGCATGTAAATCCTGCAACTTCCTGACCGAGGGTTCTGTATGTCCCCGTTGCGCTGGAGAGACCTCAAGGGATTGGCAGGGAATGGTAGCGATCTCTGACTATACCAAATCCGAGATAGCTTCCAAGATGGGCATCACCGCAAACGGTGTTTATGCCCTCAAGGTGCGCTGATCCAATGGTATCAGGCAGGGTCCTTTCTCCTGCAGTACGGGAGTTATTCAAGGAACCTGTCGGAACAGACGTCAGCGATGAAGAGCTTAGTATCTTCAGTAAAACACGTTACATAATCGCTGTCGGTGATGTGGTGTCACTGACGGTGAGGAAAATCGGGATCGTGCCCCTTCTTTCCGTCTACGACGGGATCACGGAGAGGCGTGAACTCACAGAGTTCGCTGACCTTGTGAAGAACAAGGGGTGGACGGAGACCGTGGTCGTCAATCCGCCGGGTTACATAACCCAAGAATTGATGATAACGGTTGAAAACGCTTTGGCCGGGAGATCTGAAATGATCATCAGGGTCGAGGGGGAAGAGGATCTGGCGGTGATACCGTGCATCCTTTTTGCGCCCGAAGGCTCGGTTATCGTTTACGGATGGCCCGGGAGAGGGATGAAAGCCGTTCTCGTGGACGGCCCCATACAAAAACACATCAGACATCTATATGATATGATGGAGGAGTTAAAATGAAAATGGAGATTAAAGAACAGAAAGAGAATGTCTTCCAGCAGAGGACCGAAGTTCGCTTTGTCGTCGATCACCCTAGGGAATCCACCCCTGGAAGGAATGCAGTAGCTGAAGAGCTCGCTAAGAAACTTGGGACCCAGAGGAACCTCGTTATCGTCGACGACCTCAAAAGCTTGTACGGTGTCGGAAAGACCGAAGGCTACGCCAAGGTCTACAAGAATGTCGAGACCGCAAAGAAGTACGAGAATGAATACCTCCTCAAAAGGAACGGCTATGCCGACAAGCCTGCTGAGGAAGTTCAGGAGTGATTCAAATGGCAGCAAAGAAAGCCGCTGAGAAGAAAGCAATTCAGAAGAAAGACGCTTACAGCGTCGAGGGCGACAAGGTCGTCAGGACCAAACCTGTTTGTCCCAAATGCGGACCCGGAACTTTCATGGCCGTTCACAAAGACCGCACCTCTTGTGGTCGCTGCGGCTACACTGAGTTCAACAAAGAGTGAAGAAATCTCCAAGGCTCCTCTCCCTCTCAGTTTGGGGCCATATGCCGGGGCTGGCACCCCGGTCACCTTTCTTTCTCTATTTTTTTAAATTTCAATTAAGGTCCCGTAGTATAGCTTGGATAGCATAGAGGCCTCCGGAGCCCCAGACCCGGGTTCGAATCCCGGCGGGACCGCTTGTCCCTTTAGCCAGACTGATTTTTTTAAGGTGCATTAAATTTGGGGATTTTTCAATCCGGTGAATTAGTGAATTACATAGAATTGATTTTTGAGAGATCTGTTAC
>CAVHHN010000024.1:0-21872 GCA_963635855.1 Faecalibacterium sp. CAG:74
CGACAGCGAAGCTGTCGTAGACAGTCTGGCACATCAAGCATTGGAACAGATCCACAAGAAAGATTATTGCAGGGGCCTGAAAGGAAGGACCTTACTGTACGGCATCGCTTTCAAAGCAAAAACCGCCAAGGTACTTCTCGAAGAAGTAACTTCAACAAAGTGCGAATAATTACTCACGTTTGACCTGAACATCATAAAATCATTGTTGGCAGAAACAAGAAGGTATTGCTATGCGGATCAACACTTTGAGATCTATCAGGAAGATGATTGAATATGATGATGGGTATGGCTTATACAGTATTGATATCAAGTACAATTACAACCTTGAACGCATAATCAAGCGCAGTGGTGCAGACGAACAGAGCTTTGCTAATGCTATCCGCAAGGAATGCCTCCCATTTATCCCTATCAAATTTAAGGCCCCGAAGTTTGGATGCAGTGCATTCTCCATGACCATGATGGATGGACGTCACACCATGGGTCGCAACTATGATTTCAAATTGGATACCTCGGCCATGCTTGTGAGATGCAATCCGAAGAATGGGTATTCCTCCGTTGCTTTTGCAGCATTGGATAATGTGAAGGTCAAAAATCCGATGTCCGGAAAATCTAAACTTGCTTGTCTACTAGCCCCATTTCTTTGTCTTGACGGAGTAAATGAAAAAGGGGTTTCGATCGCCGTACTTACATTGGACAGCGAACCGACCCACCAGAACGTGACCGGCAAACAGTTCATCAACACATCTCTTGCGATCCGCCTTGTATTAGATAGAGCAGACACGACCGAAAAGGCAATAAGACTTCTGAGAACATACAATATGTACGCTATTTGCGGAAGAGATTATCACTTTTACATCACTGATTCTACAGGTGACGGTCGTGTTGTGGAGTTCGACTGTGAGAGTGAACTCCGCGAGACAGTGGTCACACAATCCGAGGTTGTAACCAATTTCTATATCCTGTACAAAGACAAGGTCTGCCCCAACCAGAAAAATGGAATATACGGTCATGGAAGGGAACGCTATGACTCGATAATGAGCGTGATTGAAGGATCGAGAGGAAATGCGACAGACGAAGATGCGTGGAAAGCATTGAAAGGAGCCTCTCAGCTTCCATCCCCCACAGATATCACCAGCAATACACAGTGGTCTATTCTGTTCGAAAATACCGACCCTGCTGCGACGATCTGCATCAGAAGGCATTGGGATGATCGCTTCAAATACGTTCTGAAAACAGGCGAAGTCACCAGACTGGACCAATGAGCCGTGGCAACACCCAAACTGAAATGAAAATAGTGCTCTAGACGGGATTTGAACCCGGGTCGAAGCCTCGAAAGGGCTTCATGATTGGCCGCTACACCACTAGAGCTGTTACGATGCCATATATGTTACACATAAAAAGTTTACGGGATGCGTAATCATTGCTGAATCGAGTTGCCTCGACCCGGTTTTCATCACATCATCCAAAGAATGCATTCCATTCATTCAGCATGATACATTTTGAAGACCGCCGTGAAATCAAGGTCGTCGGGAATGACGCCTTCGGAATCGTTATACAATTTTGATGCGACATCTGCCAGATACAACTTGGTCCCAGCACTTTCTGATAATTGTTTGACAATGTTCAGATCTTTCCTCATCACCTGCATACTTGCTCTTTTGTGATAATCTTCAGCGATCAGTGTTTTTCCCCGATTCTCGAATACTTTGGTATATCCCGCACTGTTCACCACGGCATCATACACCTGATCTAGATCCAATCCTTGAGATCTTGCAAAAGCAATGGCCTCACAGGTAGCGACAGTATTGATCCCCACCATTAGCTGGATCACTGATTTCAAGACCTCGGCCTTTCCGGATTCTTCACCCACCTTAATGATTTTTTTAGAGTATGTACTAAGGATCGGGAGAACCGATCCCACTGCCTCTGGCTCTCCCGAAACCATCGATATCAAGGTTGCATCTACAGCTCCCGTGACACCTCCGCTGACCGGAGCGTCGATAATGGTCACAGGAAATTCATCCGACAATCTTTTGACGTCCTGTGGGGAAATGGTGGACCCTACCACCACCTTTGTGATATGGTCGAAATCCGTTTTGAGAAGACATTCCCTGCATTGATCGTAATCGCCGACGAACAACACCAATACGGAAGAGGTCTTTGTCAGATTCTCAATGCTGTCACAGTAAATTCCGAACGAAGCCTCACGGATGACCTCCGGCCTACGGGCAAAAAAGTACACCTTGTATTTGTTGGAGATGTGTCTTGCAATGTGGAACCCTATCGACCCCAGTCCAATAAAAGCAACAGAATCCATTTACCTCACCGAATCCTCTATGATGCACGCCATGGCATATTGAGTTCTATATCATGGTCCACATATAAGGCACGGGCCCTAGGGTCCAATGTAGATCCATCGACAATTCAAACGAATGAATCCATCGATCACTGAGTATGGAAAAACACATCATTCCGGAAGAAAAACGCCATTATTAGACAAACATTATAAAGAGAATAAGAGAATGGGCTGAATGATTACTATGGTAGATGGACCGTTTGAGAGCACGGAGGAAGACGTAACACGCGTCCGCCTCCCCAATATTAAAGAAGCAGAGATGTTCGGAATCGCAGACCAACTCCTCGGAGCGTCTAAGATCAGGGTCATGTGCGAGGATGGACAATCCCGTGTCGGACGTATCCCCGGGAAGATCAAGAAGAGAATGTGGATAAGGGAGGGTGACCTGCTTATCATCTCTGTTTGGGACTTCGAACCTTCCAAATGCGATGTCAAATTCAGATACACGAAGACCCAGGCCATAAACCTCAGCAAGAAAAACAAGATCCCCCAAAACCTGGACATCTTCTGAGGAATGTCATTGCCCTCTGACAGCTATGATGAGAAATTCGCATACCTGGAACAGCGCATAGATGCTCTGAAGACCAATAAAACCGGGGACGAACGTCAGACCGAAGGAGAGGTCTTTGATAGAAAGACCCTCATGACGATATACTCATTCATGAAAAGAGGGCTGATCGACAAGGTTCACTATCCGATCTCATCAGGAAAAGAAGGCAACGTCTTCTACGCCACAGATGAAGACGGGGAACCGGTTGCATTGAAGATCTACCGGACTTCGACATCCACCTTCAAAAGAGTGAGCAAATACGTCGAAGGTGACCCCCGTTTCAAAGGAACCACTGGAAATAGATGGAAATTCATCTATGCCTGGGCCGCCAAGGAGTTCAGAAACCTTGAAAGATATTATGATGCGGAACTCCCGGTACCGGAACCCATAGCGAACGACAAGAACTGTCTTCTGATGGAATACATCGGTGATGAGAAGAAACCTGCACCCCAATTGAGGAACGTGGTGCTCGACAACCCCACCGAAACCTACGATGAGATCATTGCGTTCATCATCGATGGGTGGAAGGATGCTCACTTGGTCCACGGTGACTTAAGTGAATATAATATCCTGATGGATGATGACGAACCTATCGTCATCGATGTAGGACAAGCCATGACGAATGATTTCTTCAACGCAAGGGAGTTGTTGGTCCGCGACATCAATAACATTAACAGATTCTTCGAAAACCGCGGTGCGGAGATCATCGATCTAGAGAGGATCCTTGAGGAGATCGATGCGCCGGAAGATGAAGAAGATGGCCCCGAAGATATGGACGAAGAGGAGGAAGACGAATGAGATCAATAAGAATTCCGACCGACCGTGTCGGTGCACTTGTAGGAAAAGAAGGTTGCAACAAAAAATTGATCGAAGAGCGGACCGGTATCAAGCTCAACATCGACAAAGAAGGGGAGGTTATCTATGATGATCAGGCCGAAGGTGTGGAACCGATCATGGCACTCCAGATAATGGATGTCATCAATGCCATCGGCAGAGGATTCAACCCCGAAAAGGCCCTGAAACTGCTGGACACAGATGACATGTATTTCGAGAGCATCAATATCAAGGATGTCATCGGAGATAGACAGAATCAGGTCGTACGTGCGAGGGGTCGTCTCATCGGAAAAGACGGAAAGACCAGACAATTGATCGAGGACCTGGCAGATGTATACATGTGTGTCTATGGGAACACGGTCTCCCTCATCGGAAACACCATCAGCCTCCCTATCGCGAAAAATGCCATCGAAATGCTTCTTCACGGCAGTGAACATTCCACAGTCTACCATTACCTTGAGTCCCAGCGCCCGAAACTCAGGATCGCCGAAATGGGTTTTGACCTCTGAGGTGGGATCATGGAAGGTTGGGTTTCAGAAAATCTTGAAAAGGCACAAAAGATCGCGGCCCTGGGCCTTTGTGACCATTGCCTGGGCAGAATGTTCGCCAAATGTGGAGTGAATCTGACAGATGAACAGCGCGGTGCCATGCTCAGGGCCGCACTTCGTGAGAACGGTTCCGATCCACAGCCGGAGGAGATCTGTCCACTATGCGAAGATCTCTTCGCCATGCTGCCTCGTTTTGCGGAGGCTGTGGCGGAAAAGGTGAACACCGTCGAATCAGAGAACTTCCTCGTCGGATGCAAGATCGACCCAGAACAGGCGAAAAGAGAGAAAGAGATCCAAGAGACCTACGACGTTACGGAGACCGCCGAACCTCTCAAGACCGAACTCAACCGTGAGATCGGAAAGCTCGCACTCCCGATGATCCAAAGGGCGGTGAACTTCAAAGAACCGCAGGTGGTCGCATGTATCGACACCCGCTTCGCTGACGTCACCCTCGACGTCGCACCGATCTTCATTGCAGGACGTTACAACAAGCTCAGCAGAGAGATCCCTCAGACCAAATGGCCCTGCCGCATGTGCAGAGGGCGCGGTTGTCCCCGTTGCCACGGAACAGGAAAAATGTACCAGACCTCCGTGCAGGAGATCATCGGAGATGTCGCCCTGAAAATGGCCGGAGGAGATGAACACTTCTTCCATGGCATGGGCAGAGAGGACATTGACGCCTGTATGCTTGGCACCGGAAGGCCGTTCATCTTGGAGATCAGCCACCCCAAGATCAGAGATATCGACCTTGATGAACTCGAAGAAGAAGTTAATAAATCCCCCTTGGCAAACTATCACGGACTGCATTTCGTACCCCGTAAGTTCGTGAAGGTCTACAAAGAATCAGACCCGGACAAGGTTTATCGCGCGAAAGTACGTGCAGAGGACAAAGTTAATAAAGAAAGAGTGGTTGAAGCAACAATATCATTCGAGAACGTGCACCTTGCCCAGAGGACCCCCCAGAGGGTCGAGCACCGTCGTGCGGACCTTGTGAGGAACAGGGTCGTGTACTGGGTCAAGGCGGAGAACATCGAGGAAGATTCTTTCGATCTCATCCTGAAAACACAGTCCGGGACCTATGTCAAGGAGTTCGTGTCAGGAGATGAGGGAAGAACGACGCCCAATTTCTCCGAAACGCTCGGCACCCAGTGCCACGTTGAGTTGCTGGACGTTCTTGAAATTGACTATCAACAACCTAAGGACTGATACATATGCAGAGATCCAGAGGAACAAGATCCAAAACCCGCCAGATACTCAAGAAAAAACCGAGGGCACGTGGCCTTTCTCCTATCACCAGGGGATTCCAGACCTTCGAAACCGGCGAAAAGGTCAACATCGTCATCGACCCCAGTATCCACCACGGTATGCCTCACTCCAGGTTCCACGGACTTACCGGTGTCGTCACCGGCGTAAGGGGAACCGCCTATGAGGTCAGCGTCAACGTTGGCGGCAAAATGAAAACCGTCGTCTCCCGCCCTGAGCACCTCGTAAAGGCTGTGGCATAAACAAGTTCATTATCTAAAGGTGACACAAATGGCAGAGAGCGGATACGTATCAGTAGCTGAAGTTAAGGAAATGCTGACCGAAGAGAACGAGAAAAGAGGAGAACTCATCCCCTCCCTCAAGGCAGCGCTCACTGCTGCTACTGAGACCTGCCCTCTGTCCAAAGAGGGTGCAGAAGATCTTATCGAGAAAGTCACTGGAATCATCTCAGAACTTTCCCTCGCCTCAGAGGACAGCAAAGCTTTCCTTGCTGTGAAGATCGCTGATACTCTCCCGAGGTCCCCTGCAGAGGTCCGTTCATTATTCACTAAAGAAAGAGTTACTCTTTCCGAAGAGATCATCCAAGCTATACTCAATGCTGTTGCAGAAGTCGTCAACTGAACGAGGGATGAAAATGGAAGAGTATGCGTATATTATTGATATACCGCCACAGACTCGCGGAAATCGTATTGAGAACATATGTTACGCCGTGGGGGACAAAGACTTCAAACTCTTTGAACTCATTTACAAAAACGGAGTGACGGTTCAGTTCGAAGAACGTGTATATATCGGTAAGTCTCCCGAACTCAGAACCAAGATCGACCACGTCAAAAGAAGAGTGGGTTATGATGATCTCACCGGTGCGGCACAGGCCGAACTCGAGTTTGCGATCATGGAAGCCATCAAATCTGACGAAGCACGTTTTATCAATTTCTTCAACACTTCCACCTCGGTCAGCTTGAAAAAGCATATGCTTGAAGAACTTCCCGGACTCGGAAAGAAAAGTATGAAGACGATCCTCGAAGAAAGGGACAAGCAGAAATTCACCAGCTTCGAAGACATCGCCACCAGGGTTCCTTCTGTCAAAAATCCAGAAAAACTGATCCTAGCACGTATTATGCTTGAGATCAATGATAACACATTGAAGCGTTATCTCTTTGTGGAAAAATGACGCCTGGGAAAACAGCTTCACTCATTGCTGAGACGGGGATAATACCTACTAAAAGCAAAGGGCAGAATTTTCTGACAGACGGTCGTGTCGCCGACCGCCATGTCGCATATGCAGAAATTGAACCGACGGACAAAGTTCTAGAGGTCGGCCCAGGATTGGGGGTTCTTACAAAAAGGCTTATTGGAAAAGGTTCCTCACTTACCTGCATTGAACTTGATGATATTCTTGCAGGTTATATCCAAAGGACCTACGGCGATTCACTGACACTTATCCACGGTGATGCGGTCAAAGTCGATTTTCCCCCTTTTGATAGATTTGTCAGTAATCTTCCATATAGTGTTTCCACCCCGATCATTTTTAAACTCTTGAAATATCCGTTTAAAAAAGCGGTTGTCATGGTCCAAAAAGAATTTGCTGACCGTATGGTTGCAGATGTCGGAAGTCCTGATTATTCCCGCCTTACGGTGAATCTGTTCTTCAAGGCCGACTGCGAGATCCTCGAAAATGTACCTAGATCCAGGTTCAAACCACAACCAAAGGTTGATTCTTGCCTAGTCTCTATCATTCCACGCCCCGCACTATTCAATGTCAAAGATGAAAAGACATTCTTCGATGTGACAAAGATCTGTTTCGACCATCGCAGAAAGAAGATCGGCACCTCTTTGAAAGCCAGTGGGATGATCAAATCCTCTGACCAGATACCATATGCAGATGCGCGTATCGAAAGTCTCAGGCCCGCAGAAATCGCAGAAATCGCAGATGCGATCTTCGAATCCAAGGCCAACATATAATTTTAAGTAGTGCTATGTCCGCACGATTACATGCAAATTGGTATCGTCGGAAAGCCTAACGTAGGAAAATCTACGATGTTCGGTGCAGCCACAATGGCTCCGGTCGAAATCGCGAATTACCCCTTTACTACAATCGAACCCAACAAAGGCGTGGGTTATGTACGTTATGAATGCCCATGCAAGCAGCTCGGTGTGACCTGCAATCCGCATAACTCCCTCTGCATCGAAGGAACGAGGATGATCCCCGTAGAACTTCTTGATGTCGCAGGACTGGTTCCCGACGCATGGCAAGGAAAGGGACTGGGAAACAAGTTCCTTGACGATCTGAGACAAGCAGATGCCTTTATCAACGTCGTTGATGCCAGCGGAGGCACCAATATCGAGGGACTCCCCGGAAAACCTGGAGAATTCGACCCAGTAGAAGATGTCACGTTCCTCAGAAACGAGATCGACTGTTGGATGAGAGAGATCATCAAAGATGGATTGGGAAAGATCGCAAGAGCCGCCAAAATGAATGGTAGCAAGCCTGAGACCATCCTCGCTGAGAGACTTGCAGGCCTGAAAGTTTCGGAAGCACATATCAAGGAAGCACTTCAAAAAGTACCTCTTCCCCAGGACCCCACCAAATGGGATGATGAATCACTTCTCAAACTGACCACAGAGATCAGAAAATTATCGAAACCTATGATCATCGCGATGAACAAAGCAGACGTCGCACCTGCGGAAAACCTCGTGAAACTTTCATCCCTCGGAGAGGAGACCGTTGCCACCATGGCAGAGACCGAACTCGCTCTTAGAAAAGCAGAAAAAGGGGGCCTCATCAACTATGTGCCAGGCGACGAAACATTCACTGTCAGAGAGGGAGTGAAACTGAACGATGGACAGATGAAAGCTTTGGACTATATGAGATCCAATATGGAAAAATACAAGGGCACTGGTATTCAGAAATGCCTGGAGGATGCTGTTTACAAGACCCTCGATTACATCCCTGTTTATCCTGTCGAGGATGAAAGCAAACTCTGCGACCACTTCGGACGTGTGCTCCCCGACTGTCACCTTGTTCCTCGCGGTTCTACCGCAAGAGACCTCGCATACAGGATCCACACCGACCTCGGTGATAAATTCATCCGGGCGGTCAACTGCAGAAGTCACCGTACCGTCGGTGCGGATTATGTCCTGGAACCTGGGGATATCATCAGGATCGTTGCGAACAAGTGATAATATGGCCGAAACATGGGACGTTAGGATACTGAGCGCATCTTCCGCCAGCAACAAGGACGGAGAACCTTACATAGAATTGTTCGGAAAAACCCGCGACAAACGTTCCATCACACTCACAGTTTTCGGTTTCCAATATTACTTCTATATTGTCGACCCCCTCGCAGAGACCGAACAGGGCCTCTCAACCGACCCACAGGTTCAATCCCTGGAACATGTTCAGTTGGAATATCATGGTGCAGCCCATGATACCCTGAAGATCGTTCTGAAGAGCCCGTGGATTTCCTCTCTCTACAAGAACCGCCTGAAGACCAAATATAAGATCCTCGCAGGGGACATACCCTATCAGGACCGTTACATTTACGACACTGACATGGGTTCTTGTATCCGTGCGACCGGCGAACCCATCGACCTTGATTACAACACCGATCTGGTCATAAAAATGACCTCGTTCGAGAACATTGATTCGTTCGACCCCGGCCTGAAATACCTTTCATTTGACATTGAGAACAGCATCACTGAACAGACCATCTACTGCATCTGCACTAAAGTGGAGGAGAATGGTGTGTTCACCACACCAGATCCCATCTACGGTGATGAAAAAGATGTCATCAATAGATTCTCCGAGCTCATAGCACGCATTGACCCAGACGTTATAACGGGATACAACATCGACAACTATGATATCCGCAAGATCATAGAAAGGGCCGAATTCAACAAAATGAAAGATGCCCTTCCATGGGGTCGTGACCACGGGCAACCCAAACTCCATTCCGAGAGGTTCTGGAGGGTCAAAGGTAGACTGATAGTTGATGCGTGGTGGGCCGCCAAAAGAGAACTCAGACCCAAACAAGAGACCCTCAATGCAGTATCGATGCTTGTTCTTGGTGAACAAAAACTTGATGTCGACCCCAAACATATGGACGAAGAATGGGTGAACAATAGAGAGAAAGTTATCGAATATTGTATTCAAGATGCATATCTGGCACTTCGCATTCTCTTGCATGTGGAGACGGTCAGAAAAGGTCTCGATCTCGCTGCTGTCTCGAAACTCCCCGTTGAAGATGTTCTGGTATCCGGTACCTCGACCCTGGTGGATTCCCTGTTGATCAGGGTGGCCGACAGGTCTGGGATCGGGGTGCCGATGAACGGCAGGAGGCTTCCCAGCGGAACGGACCAGATCGAAGGCGGTTATGTGCATGACATCAAACCAGGCCTCTTCCACTGGGTCTGTGTTCTCGATTTCAAATCCATGTACCCATCTTTGATCATCTCTAACAACATCTGCTTCACAACACTGTGTAAAGATGGGGAGATCGTGGCCCCCTCCGGAGCCCGTTATATGTCTCCTGAAAGGAAGAAGGGATTGTTGCCCACGATCCTATCCGACCTGATGGCTCAAAGAGATAGTATCAAAAAGAAAATGAAAGTGACACAGGATCCGATCGAACATGGATATCTGGATGGTCTTCAGGCCGCGGTCAAGGTCATCATGAATACGTTCTACGGCGTCTTTGCATCTTCATTCTATCGTTTCACCGATAAAAACATCGGTGCATCGATCACAGCCTTCGCAAGGTCCAATATCAAAAGTATCATCGACAGTTTGGAAGGCGATGGTATACCTGTGATCTATGGAGACACGGACTCTGTGTTCGTACCATCCCCCTACCATGATCTCGAGAACACCGTACGCTTTGGAACCGAACAGGCTGAACGCTTCTCTCAAGGCGCTAAAGTATTGGAGTTCGAAAAAGTGGTGGAGCCGTTCTTCTCTCATGGAATGAAGAAAAGGTATGTGGGAAGAGTTATCTGGCCGGAAAAACAGGATGAACTCCTCGTCAGGGGGTATGAGATCCGCCGTTCCGATTCGTTCGACCTACAAAGCAGGATCCTGACAGAACTGTTCGAAAAGATCCTCGATGAAAAGAAAGATGAAGCTCTGGCACTCGTAAAGGGAGCGGTCCGCAACACGCTTCAGGGAAAGGTCCCTCCCGAAGACCTCGTCATCTCCCGTACCTGCAAAGGTCTCGATGCATACGAGAATCCGGAAAGAATGGCCAACGTTCAAGCTGCCAAAAAACTGATCGAAAAAGGGTATAATTTCATCCCCGGGATGAAGATCTCGTGGATCGTTACCAATGCGGCCACAACCCCACAGACCGTCGAACCATTCATCAGTGGGACCCCGTTCACCGCCACTCCGGACTACAGGTACTATGCTGAACGTCTGGCACAGATGGCCGGCCGTATCACAGAAGTATTCGGATGGTCCGAGAAAGACCTGTTGAAAGGATCTCAACAGACCACACTTTTCAATGAATCATTCGTTTCGAGCACACCGACGGAACGTCGTTCCCCTCCATCCAAAAAGAACGCCTCCGATACTTCGAAGAAAAGGACTTCTCTCGACGACTTCTTCTGACTGATTTCCGGGTCGGTCTTTTCATTTTAAATTAGATTCTTTTGGATCCCTTGGGGGGTTCTGAACAGTTACAAATCGTGAAAAGTTAGACAACAGCAGAGAGAAACGTGCCATTTACCGTGGAAGCATTCAACGTTTCGAATTCGCTCAGATCGAAATAAGTTAGATGTTGACTGTATGATTTCAATGGGGCCCTTCTGATACCTCGTTCTTTTATATCATGACGATATTGCAATCTGCACGGGACAGGTTCCCGTCGGAAATGTACTCATCTGAGTGAATCCGGAATAGGTGATTTAAATGGCAGAAGAAGATACTGCAACACACCCCCAGGGAAAAAGCATGTACAGGTACATTGCCGAAGCCTGGAACAACCCCTCCAACACTTATGTGAAGGGACTGAACATTGAAAGAAGGATCCAGTGGAGAAGAGAGGAGAATTTCCTCCGCATCGACAAACCCACCAGGCTCGACAGGGCCAGGGCCCTCGGATACAAGGCCAAACAGGGATATGTCCTCGTAAGGGCCAAGGTCAGGAAGGGAGCCTTCCAGAAGAGGCACATCAACCACGGTAGGCGTGCCAAGAGGAAGGGAGAGGAACAACTTATCGTCGGTAAATCCCTCCAGAGAATGGCTGAGGAAAGGACCCAGAAGAGATACAAAAACCTCGAGGTCCTCAACTCCTATTGGGTCGGTGCAGACGGACAGAGCGAGTGGTATGAGGTTATCCTTGTCGACCCCGGACACCCCGTTATCCAACACGACCCCAAGATCAGCTGGATCTGCAACAACAAACACAAGAACCGGGTCTACCGTGGACTTACATCCGCGGGAGCCAAAGGCCGTGGACTTAGGAATAAGGGCCACGGAGCCGAGAAGGTCAGACCTTCCGGTGGCGCCAACGGAAACAGGAACAACTGAGTTCCATTTCCACCCACCCTTTATGGGTGGGTCAATGCCCTTGCTTCCCCATATGGGGAAGTACTCCTTTTTCACATATTTTTATTAAATTCATGCAATAAAACGCAGTTGTTCTCTGTGATCTTATCGAGAGCATAAGCAAAATCAAAATCCTACTCGGAGATATCCTACCGTGGGAAAAATTGAAGACATTCTTGAGATCGATATGAATCCTGTGGCGATCTACCGTGCGGCAGAGGTGCCTTCCGATGCCTCCACGCCTTCAGTCCACTGTAGCATCACTCCACTACTTCTCAAATGTGCCAGGACAGGTAAAAAGTGTGCAGCGGCCAAAGAGCACATCTCCTGTCATGGGGCGATCAGCGGTTTCGGATTTGGAGGAATTCAAGACCGTCACCACACAGCAATGAGGTTATCATCCATGCCGCCAGAATGCTGCGCGGAGTTCAAACATGAAGGGAAAGGAGACTTCCTAACTCCAGAAATCGCCGAACTTCAGTTAGCTGCGATCAAAGATTACGGTAATGGGGAGGATGTCATCGTGTTCCAACCACTTGATGAAGCATTGGCCGAGCACCAACCGATAGAAGTTGTAGTGTTCTTATGTGATCCCACACGGATCTCTGCCCTTACACTCCTTGCAGGATTTAACAAAACCACTCCTGGCCCAGCGACCATTGTGCCCTATGGGCATGCCTGCCAACAGATCTATGCCATCCCTCGCGCAGAAGGCGAATCGGACGACCCCCATGCAGTGATCGGATTGACGGACCTCTATGCGAGGAGATTCGTCCCTGCCGACATACTATCCTTCGCTGTACCGTTCAAACTATACCAAAGAATGGAAGCTGATATCGAGAGATCGTACTTTGGAAAAGAAACTTGGCAGGAAACTCTGAAAAAATGTTGCAAAAAGGATCAAGCCGAATGATCTCTGCGGGGCGAGCGTTCGGCTTCCCTGCGGTACACATTCAACTTCTCCTGAACCTCGGCGTCGTCCATTCCAATGGTGGGGAAGAACACAGGCATATCTCCCTGTTCAAATCCCTCGAACTGCTTCAGATCGTATCCTTTCACAAGACCCAGATATTTATTTTGGAATATGCCGTCATCGACAACTTTCAAAGAAGGGTCGAACTCTCTCAAAAGGTCAAGTGCATAATCGCCTTTGACCAGTACTTTACATCCGCGCTTCATCATAAGCAGTGCAGAAAGTGCCCCACGGTCATCATTGACCTCTGCGAGCACATGTCCCTGCGTACCGATCGGAAGCCCGGCATGTCCGTAAATGTATTCTTGGAAAATATAGGTCTGATGAGGTCTCGCCTCTACCCAGAAAATAAGGTCTGGGTTATGCAGATCCACATGCGGATCCTTATCAAGATTTGCATTCCAAATGGCGTCTCCGCAGGCCTTTGCAAGATCCATACTTGTGAATTTCTGTCCACCTTCACGCCTTGCCCGTACAGCATAACTCTTGCCTTTGACCATACGACTCTTGGAATACTCTGCTACTTTTTCGCAGATCTCTTCCATACTTGTGCCTGCGGTCTCACACACCGACACCGAACCGACACCGAACACTTTCACTGCAGAACGAATGACGGCATCCACATCGGAGGTCTCAACATACAACCTGGCCTGGCCCCTGGTGACGAGTGCTTCGACATGATCGGCCATGAACATATGGAGAAGATTATCCTTGAGACGATTCTCCCAATTGTTTCTGACCTTGAGTCCTTTAAGGCCTATCTCGGAATATCTTACCAGAACGATGGACACGGTATACCTATTTCTCTGTAATCTGGTTTAGTTCTTATATGTAGTGTCGATTGAAGGGTCATGGAACCTGTGATGTTGGCACTCCTTCTGGTCATAGCGATCGGTGCGGGGGTCATTGGAGCGTTGTTCGGTCTCGGCGGGGGTATTGTTTTCGTCCCCGTCCTTACGATCATCTTCGGACAGGACGCGGTGACCGCGGCCGCCGCCAGCCTAGTGGGGATTGTGGCAACATCCACCGGATCATCATCTGGGTATGTGAAAAAAGGTCTTTCCAATGTCAGATTGGGAATGTTGATGGAGGTGACCACGACTATAGGTGCGATCGTGGGTGCCATCATTGCTACATATCTGGAAAACTGGGTTTTGCTGGTCATATTCTCTATGGTCATGCTCTACAGCGGATTCAAAATGGCCGCTTCCCCAGAGAAAATAATCACAGATTCGGAAGGAAACGGTAAACTGACCTTCCATTACTCCGACCCTGCATCCGGAGTCGTGGACCAACAATATACAGTGAAGAATATCCGTTCCGGTATGGCACTCTGTACCGTCGCAGGTGCGGTCTCATCGATGACCGGAGTAGGCGGTGGATCGATCAAGGTCCCCCTGATGAACATCTACATGCATATCCCGGTCAAAGTAGCAAGTGCCACCAGCAGCTATATGATCGGTATCACCGCATTCTCAGGTGCGGTTATCTACTTCATTCAAGGCGCGATCGATTACCAGATCGCCGCTGCAGTTGCTGTCGGAGCATACATCGGTGCAATAGTTGGCACATGGATATCTTCAAAGGTCAATGCCAAAGCGATCAAACGTTATATGTCTGTCGTCTTCTTTGCCATTGCAGTGATCATGCTTGCCAAAGCGGGGGGATACATGTGAGTCTTAACGAAGAGACATCTAGGGTCCTCAAATATGGAACACTGATCGGACTGTCGATCATGATCGTAGGTCTGGCTCTTAGTTCGTTCGACTTTTCCAAAACCCTCCTTGCGGCCGGCGTACTGATACTTATCTTCTCACCTTTCGCTGGAGTTGTCGTTTCAACCAAATGCCTCATCCAAGAAAAAGACAAGGATTGGTCAAAAGTTGCGATACTTCTTGTGTTCATCCTCATCATAGGGATGGTCATTAGTTACGTCCTATGATCATCTCGGGGGATCTTCCCTAAGGCCCGCACGCCAATCACGGATCCCATCGAGGCGCTTACGGTAATAAACCTCGTTCCCTTTATCCCCTGGCTCATAGTACTTACGATCTTTCAAGGAATCTGGAAGACATTGCATCTTTGTGATCTTCTCATCAGTGTCCTCCGCATATTGGTAATTCTTTCCATATCCAAGATCTTTCATGAGGTTGGTAGGTGCGTTACGAAGGTGCATCGGAACAGGTTCCGCAGGACGACTGCGGACGTCTTCCAGAGCACGGTCGATCGCAACACCTATCGAGTTGGAACGGGGCGCAAGTGCCAGATATGCCACGGTCTCCGCCAATGCAAACCGACACTCAGGCATGCCCATGTTCTTGCAGGCGTAGAAACAAGAAGTTGCCATGACCTGGGCATTAGGATCGGCCAACCCTACATCATCTCCTGCAAACTCGATGAGTCTGCGTGAAATGTAAATAGGGTCCTCACCCCCATCCAGCATGCGGGCGAGCCAGTAGATGGCAGCATCCGGATCGCTGTTCCTCATAGATTTGTGGAGTGCGGAAATGATATTGTAGTGCTCCTCTCCATCACGATCGTACAACAAGGACCTACGGCTGATGCACTCCGACAATACTTCGGAGCTGATCGTGGAATTACCCGGAGAGGTTATCCCCTCTGCAACAGCAGCCTCCAGTGTGTTCAATGCAGTGCGTGCATCACCGTTGGAATACTGGGCAATGGCGGAATACACCTGATCGGAAATACTGATCTTCAGGTCTGGAAAACCCACCTTGACCGCACGTTTCAGTAATTTGATGATATCTTCAGAGGACAGCCCCATAAGAGTGAAAACCTTGCAACGGGACAACAGTGCTGAATTTACCTCGAACGAAGGGTTCTCAGTGGTGGCTCCAATGAGGGTTATGCTTCCTTTTTCCACGTATGGGAGAAAAGCATCCTGCTGAGCCTTATTGAACCGATGGATCTCATCAACGAAAAGAATGGTGCGACGACCAGCCTGACGTCTTTTCTCAGCAGTGGCCATGATATCTTTTACTTCTTTGGTCCCACCAGTGACTGCACTATATTCGACGAATTCGGCCTTGGTCTGGTTTGCAATGATCGTTGCAAGCGTCGTTTTTCCAACACCGGGCGGACCCCAGAAGATCATCGAGGTCAACCGGTCCTGCTCGATCATATTACGGAGGATACGCCCCTTTCCGATCAAATGCTCCTGACCCACAAAATCATCGAAAGATTGTGGGCGCATACGACTGGCAAGAGGGGCATCACGGCCAGGTGTAACAGAGCGGTTATCCTCCTCGAAAAGAGACATTTGTACCATTTTGGATCAGAACACCCAATGGCAGAGAATGATAAGAATATAACGAGAAAGTGCAAGGGACGAGATTCGAACTCGCGGACCGCTATGGATTAGACCCTGAATCTAACGTCGTTGGCCAGGCTTGACTACCCTTGCTTAGCCACCTTCAATAGGTGATGGTATAAAAATAATCTTCAATTGCTCGCATAACACGCCTCGATATCCGTGTTCTGAGGGTGCCGACCGCCAACAAGAATCGGACCACTGTGTGGTGCTCCGAACAAACTTCAAAAAATAAATGAACCACCGGGGTGACCCGGTAGTGAAGAAGGCTTTCAAGCCTTCATGATTTTGAGCCAACCATTACTACGATAGATCGCGAGGTTCCTCTTTTTGAGATATTCCTCGAATTCTTCCCAGCTGATGACGACGAGTCTGTCGTTGTTTCCTTTGGTAAATTGAATTCCATCCTGAGTGTCGCGGACGCGTCCCGGAACCAGACCCTTCATCTGCGCAATATGCTTGACTTCCGCCATATCTTTGCATTTGTCCATTGCCATTTCTAATCCTCCGGCATTACGTGCCGATGTATGATAATCTACGTGTGATATATTTATTAGTTTGTCTGAAAAACCGTTGTCCAGCATCGTAAATCTTGAGGTAACATTGAAAAAATAGGGCTTCCTAAAATCTACGAATACCATAATATCAATATTAACCGACATTGGAAATTCAAATTATAGCTATGATATTCGTATTGTAATTTCTACTGCAGATCATAATCATTCGAACATCAATGACAAATATCTCTACCCTTATCCGAACCTATGGAACAATTCGCAAATGGAACTTTGGTTTCAACAGCGGAAAGGGATCTGGACCCCGAAGATGCATTGTCAGCTGGAACCAGATTCGGTCTTAAGTATCACTCCGTTGCGGTAGCCCGTGACTCGGACCCAAGCAGTGAGATGATCACAAAGGCACTGATCTCCGGACTTCTGTCCGCTGGTGCTGATGTGATCGACACAGGAAAAAAACCGGTCCCTGTGGTCCATACCGCCTTAGGTTCCAAATGCGACCTTATCCTATCGGTGGGTAACCCTGATCGGGATGGTCACATTAGTGGCATCACTGCCTATGCGGCCGACGGTGCTCCGTTGTCCGAAGAGGAGATCTTCAACATATTGAAAAGTGAAGAGGCCCAACTTCCAGATTTCAAACATCTAGGTCACATGATCGAAGTCACCGACCTCGATAAAAAATACATCGAAATGGTAATGTCCACAGGCCTCTCATCCCAAGGATATGTTATTCTTGATTGTGGTTGTGGGAGCACATCGCTCAGTGCACCACGTCTGCTCGAGAATCTCGGTGCGGAGGTCATCGCATTCAATACTCACGAAATAGATGAAAAACTCCCGCGTGCACCAGGCCTCGACAGATCCAACCTCGTGCACATCACAAGTTTCGTCAATGCCAGTATAGGCAGTATCGGTTTCGCGTTCAATTCCGATGGAACCCGCTTAGCACTTATAGATGAGGGCGGAAAGGATGTGCCAGGAGACAGGTTGCTGGCACTTATGTTGAGATATTACGAACCTCAGGTCGCCGTTGTCCCCTTCGACTCACCATATGTCATAGAGGAGGCTTTCTATGACCCCCTCGGAATGAGATCGAGATCTGATGAAGATACTTCCGAACGCAAACTTGTCCGTGCTAACGGAGACCTCGATTCCATCATCAAGGCCATGAAAGACAATGATGCGGAGTTCGGTGCACTCGCAGATGGAACGTTCATATTCTCACCGCTCGGATACTGCCCCGATGCATTGTTCGCCGCAGCGGTATTGAGCGAGCTGGCCGGAAAAAGAAGTATCCATAACCTTCTCGAGGCCATCCCGGTTTACTCCAACAGAACCCTCCGTGTGGATTTCGACGGCAACATGACATTGTTCTCCAACAAACTCCGTGAAAAGATCGATAACTACAATGTAGCTGATTTTGAATTCTCAGGAGTTGCCTGGAAGATCATTCTGAAGCATGGCACTTACACGATCAAACAATCCGAGAACAACCCAGAAAAACTGATTGTGTTCGCCGAGTCGTCTGATGTTGTATATCTCATCACGATGTTGGAACAGGCCAAAGATCTAGTGAACTCCTGCATCTAAGGAGATTCACACCTCGCTACCATCTGGGTATAACAACGGAAGATGGATCTCGTCCCCACAGGAATTGTAAACTCTCCAGCTCTGACGATCATATGGTTGACATGTTATGAAATGTACCCCGCCCATACGATTGAACGCATCCCGATCGTCCTCGGATGCTTCAGCTGAAAAACCTGGGTGGGAATGGGCCGAACCGCTCTGAGCATAATCGATGGGTGCCATCCAATCCATGATAAAGCTATGCGAATCGCCGAAGATCGTTCCGGGCACCATCACCATCTCATCGATAATGCCATCATGGGCCCGATGAAGACAGATGAATTCATCTGGGTATGTTGATTTGGCAGATTCGTTCAGTCCGTCGATGAAATCGACACTTACTCCTTTGATCTTCATAATGCATTCACCAGTTTCTCCCTGACACGGGAATAGAAGTCCTTTCCGAACATCAATAACCTCACCTTTTCAGAGGAACGGACCATTTCTATCTTCGAACCTCCAGATATGGCATGTTCGGTCTGTCCATCGATGACCAATAAACATCCTTTGTCAAGCACACATTCCACTGTCACCTTGGCATCGGCAGGGACGACAAACGGTCTACAAGAAAATTTGAACGCGGCCATTGGTACAATGATGAATGCGTTGACCCTCGGATCGACAATAGGCGATCCAAGACTCATTGCATAGCAAGTGGAACCTGTCGGAGGAGAGACAATGATCCCGTCCGCCCGTAGGTCCATGGCAAGTTTCTCATCGATATAGATCCTGAACTGCCTGATCTTCCCGACCGAATCCGTATGGATGACGGTCTCATTGACGGCAGGTTCGACTTTGGTTCCGTCAAGATAGGTGTCAAGCTTGAAACGTTCTTCAATGACGTACTCTCCACGGATCGCACGCCCCAGACCTTCCTCGATGTCGGCAGGTTCGATCTCCGCTAAGAATCCGACCCCACCCCCATTGATGCCTAGAATGGCGGCATGAGTGGACATGGCTGACCTAAGTATGGTGCCGTCACCACCGATGGTGACCAGGATATCAACATCCATATCCGACACATCGACACCTGGAAGTCCCAGTATGTTTCCGGCGGCTGTATCGAGGGTCAATCTTTGACCTTTCAGAACAGCATATGCACGCCTGAGCAATTCCTCTGCCTGAGGCATATTCGGGTTCACCAGGAGCCCGAATGCCGGACGGTCTCTCGCAAACGGGGCACCGGTCGTGATATAATCGAAAAGATCGGGATGATTGCATGCAAAGAAATTGGAACGGACATCGAGGCGCAACGGCATATCGAAGACGTTACCCTCTAGATCGTAAATGTATCCCCCAGCTTCTTTCAACAATAGATAACTGGCAGCGATGTCCACCACACGGATCCCTCTGGAATAACGTTCTGAATTCATGTAATAACCGTCGGACTGTCCCTCTGCCACCAGTGCCATCTCCAAGGATGCACAACCGAACGAACGGGTGGAACTGATGAGCTTCGACAATTTGAAGGCCTTTGGATCGGCACCGTTGCCAAGATAGATCGACATGAAAAGATTGGAAAAATCCAATTTACGTACACTGATCTTCTTGCCATTCTTGTATGCCCCTTTACCCCGGATGGCCCACATCGAGTCTCCTGTGGCCAGGTTTCTGAGATATGCAGTATGCAATTGTGCCAGCGATCCTTTACCAACTGCCATGGAAATGGTGTACATGGGGATATCGGCAACACAATTCGAGGTCCCGTCAATGGGATCGAGGACCAGAACATCCTCATATCCATAATCCACGAACCCGATCTCCTCGCTGAGTACATTCAAAGGAACATTGTGGCGAAGGATGTAATCCAATACTGTGTTCTCGGCCACTTTGTCGACTTCGGAGGTGGGGGTGCCGTCTGCCCCCAGCTCTATGTCCTTCCCTCTTTCCTCGAGGGATGGAATAAGGTCTACAGACCTTTTCACCTCATCGGCGATGGCGGAAAGGGTCTCCAACAGGGAATCCATGCCACCGTATTCCCCGTACTGCTCTTAAACAATTTCCCAGCAAGAGATTATGAACGACGAACGAATGGGGTGGGATATGGAACCGTTTGCGTTCTCTGATGGCACTATCTTCACAGAAAGGAGAAGGATATACACGATATCCCTCGCCCCCGGCACCCGTGTTTATGGCGAACGTACACCAGTGGTCGATGGCATAGAATATCGGGAATGGAACCCCTTGCGCAGCAAACTTGCCGCATACATTGCCAACGGCGGAACGAAAATACCGATCGGGAAAAACGATCATGTCCTTTATCTGGGTGCTTCAAGCGGCACTACTCCATCACATGTATCCGACATGGTCCCTGGAGGCAAGGTCTATTGTGTGGAATTCGCCCCCCGTATGTTCCGCGAGCTTGTCAAAAACTGTGAACCCCGCCCCAATATGATCCCCATTCTAGCGGACGCCACCAAGCCTTCCGAATATGAGTTCATGGTCTCCGACATCAACATTGTATACCAGGATGTCGCACAGAAAAACCAATCGGACATCCTTGCTGACAATATGGACAAATTCAACGCGAGATTCGGTATGGTCGCCATTAAAGCCCGTTCGGAGGATGTGGCAAAAGATCCGGATGCGATTTTTGGACATTCATTGAAAAAATTGGAAGAAAGAGGGTTCACTATCATCGACAAACGTCGTCTGGAGCCTTATGAAAATTCACATATGATGATCGTGGTGGAACACAAATGAATGTTGATGACACGGAGGGCAGTGTGTACACCATAGCCTTTGAAGGAAATAGATTCCTCATGGTCTGGAACCCCAAGAGGAACGGGTGGGAGATGCCTGGTGGCCACATCAAAAAAGGTGAATCCCCCTCCGAAGGGGCCGTTCGTGAGTTCAAAGAAGAAACAGGATACACGATAAAACTCGTGGAGGTCCGGGATCTCGGCCATTGTTTCGTATGCTCAGCAACTCTTGGAAAAGATCTGAAAATAGAACACGAGATGGGATCTCGCCTCTTCGATCACCTCCCCGACCAACTTTCATTCGACCGTGCAGAGTATGAAGACACCGTCCCATGGGCCAAGAACACCATATCGAAACAATGTGACTGAATTGCTTGGGTGCCCCGGTTCCATTGAAATCATGCTGTCAACACCAACCTATTTCAATCCAATCGAATTCAAAACGTTGAACGCTACCACAGTAATAGGGCACATTTCTTCTACTGTTGTCTAACCTTTCCATGAGTGTAACTGTTCAAAACCCCCCTAGGAGATAAAAAATCTAATCTAAAAATGTAAAGACCGACTCTAAGATCAGTCATTAGAATATGGTTTCAACGGGCCTTCCCTTCTAAAACATCTAAT
>CAVHHN010000025.1:0-21258 GCA_963635855.1 Faecalibacterium sp. CAG:74
GCAGAGGTCTGAAAGGAAAGACCTTACTGTACGGTATAGCATTCAAAGCAAAAACTGCTACCGTCCTTCTAGAAAAGACAACCCAATAACCTGTTTGTTCAATCACTTCCTGCATGGTATTTCTGTCAGCAATTTGTCAGGGGTCTGTTGCATTTACTTCTTGAAATGCGTCATGTTGCACGTTCGTTACGTTGTAAATCAGTTTTTGGGGGGTGTTTGGGAATTTATTTTCTACACCCCAGATAAGAATAATAAGCACTTTCCATAGCCATTGCTGCTACACCTATTGCTAAAGGATCATGAATGATCAGGGCTTTCTTGTACGCTTCTTCATCGTATGTGTTCGGCACTCCGGGAGAAGAAATTATCGCACCATCCATTATGTCTTCTGTTTCGATATGGGCAGGAGAGGCGTTGAGAATGAGTTTATGTTCGCGCACAGCCTCACGAACATTTTCCGCAACCTTGATGCGAGGATATTCTTTCTGAATAGCATATGCTTTGGATAGATCGATATCTGTGACGGTAACATTGGCACTTTTGGCAAGAAGCAACCTCGCCATCTCCGTACCGACCCGTCCTGCACCAACAATAAGAACATCTTTACCGATCAGCATATCAGCTGCAGCGGAAAGTGCCGCAATATATGCCTTGGCCGTGCTGAATGTGTTGTTAGATGCCTTTTTGGCATCTATGTTGTAAGCAAGGAATTCGATATCATCTGCCATGAAAATAAGGTTGGGTTTTTTAAGAAGGGCCTCTCTGAATCCGCTTATATCTGTTTTCTCTGTCACGAATGCATTGAATCCGAGCCACTTGCAGATATCACGAACAGACTCGGAGAAGTTGGATATTATCCCCTCCCCCTGTGTGATCGGAATGACCGCACAAGTGTATTCTTTGGTATCTATGGCGTATTCCCACATTCCGACGGCTTCACAGGCCAGTTTTTTCAAGTTCCTTCCAAGTTTGTCCATAAGGAAATCGTCAAGTTTTCCGAGGTTCTCAGGCAGGTCTTTAACATCTTCATCGGTCAATCTTGTCATCACATCATCTCCGGGGAACGGTCCGAGAACTCTTCAAGTTCCAGATTGTCCATTATATTGCTGATAAACTGTTTCTTTTTCCATAAGGCCTCTTGGAAATTATCCCCATGATTGATAACCGTGAACCTACATTCGGAACACCCAGAACGGTAATCGGTTATCACCTCATCAGCTCCAAGGAAATCGGTCAGGTACATCGGGTTTCTGACGTGGCTGAATTCTTTTTCTCCGCAAGTTGATAGGACAGTGCCCCTTACGATATAGTGTTCATAGATGGCACAACCCTGGGCGGGGACCTTTCCTGTTTCCTTTCCGAATTTGGAACAGACAAGTTCTTCGAGCAGATTGATCCCTGTGGCCGCATAGATGCAGGCGGGAGTTTGACTCGGAATACGGGCATCGATCTCCAGGACACGGAGTCCGTTCTTGGTGAAGATCGCTTCCACATCCATAAGAGCATTGAGTCCCAAGCCCTCACCAAGTGATTTTCCGATCTTGTGAAATTTTTCATCTTCGTCGGCAGGAAGTATATTGGGTTCACAGAGGACCTGTTTACAATCATAATTGGAATCAAGGACAACCTCCGTGGTGATGTATGCTTTAGCTCCTTCCTTATTGCCGATGACCTCGATGGAAACACTTGTCCCAGACACGAATTCCTGTTGGATCGGAATATCATTGAGTTTCTCGATGGCTTTGAGTGCGTGTTGACGTTCAACTTCGTTGCTTACTGCGAAAACTCCGATACTTCCGCTCTGCCCAGAAGGTTTCACGATGATCGGAAATCCACATTCCGGCCATTTATGTGGCATAGGTGTTCCCAATTTCTCCATCAATTCATTGGATCTTTCCTTTGAACAGGAGATCTTGTAGGACCTCATATCGAACAGCAGATGGCTTCCACATTTCGGGACTGTGCGGTCAAGGAACTCCAAGACCTCGAGATCTTCGACGGCAGGTAGGACCGCATCACATTCGGAGAACAATCTCTCAGCACGCTCTGGCTCTTTGAGAATGTCGCAAACTTCACTCCGGTCTGCAAGAGATAAAGCAGGTGCGTCCCTGTTCTTGTCGATGACCATCGATGTATATCCTGCATGTTTGCAGAGATATACAGCTTCCATGCCTTGGAGAATGCCACCGACTATACCGATCAGCATTTTATCCTCTCCTTCGGCCTATGGGACTCGCAATAATCTTTGAACTCCTTCATGGTAGCTTCGCGACGCCCAAGTGATTCTGCGATACTGCGCACATAATCCAAGGAACGATGTCCATCGTCGATATCGAATTCCGGTTGGGCGACACCCGCAAGACCGATATTCGGGGGAACTATGGATGTGATGACACTAGCTCCCGCATCAACGCGACTCTTGAGTCCAGCGATACCTTCGACATCAAGTGTCGCAGGGATCAGTACGTCGGGGTAGGTGAGTCTCATGACCGCGATAGCTTTGAGTTCGTCAGTATAGTCGACAGGTGGTGCAACATTTTGAAGAGGAGTACCTTTCTGAGGGATGAATGTCATGGCACGGATCTGTTCACATCCCATTTCGCCCATGATCTTTATGTGCTCTGCACGATCGCGGGGGGTTTCACCGATCCCGACGAGCATCCCTTCTTCTACCAGCATTCCAGCTTCTTTCGCCCAGATCCTCTGGTTCATCCTGAAATCATAATCCTGTTCGACCCGGAGTTTGGAGAAAAGTTCACGATTTGCGGTCTCCTGGTACACTGCAAAGAAATCCGCACCTGCCATTCTGAGTTTCGGCATGGTGGAACGGGAGACCGCTCCGGGAGAGATCATGATCCCCGTGTCGACAACCTCTCTGACATTTTTGACGAGGTCTACAATGTCCTGGTAGTCGTCAGCATATAGTTGGGGGTCTTCGCCCATGGTGAGGTCCACGAGATTTATGCCTGCATTTTCAAGCCCCGTTGCGATCTCCAGAACCTCCTCCTTGGTCTTACGGTAGCGGTTTATGGAGTTCGATCTGCGGAAGTAACAGAAATTACAGTTGTTCTTGCAGTATGTGGAGAAGTACACGAAACCGTACATGAAGATGCTTTTTCCGAAGGTCTTGTCACGTACCCGGGAAGCTGCCTGATATAGGGATGAATTGAACTCTGAATCATTGTATGCAAGTACAGCTTCGGTCTCGTCGACTGTAGGGTGTTGTCCGGATTCCCAGCTTTCAATGATACTATACGGGTCCATCTTGCCGCCTTCAGTTGATCTTATACCCATTGAGGTAACTGAGCGATCTTCCGGTCTTTTTCACGCTTCCATCCCCATCGCGCATCATAATGAGTCTTTCGAGTCCGAAACCTGCTCCACACCATGGCTCTTTCACCCCATGGGCCGCATCGAGATAATGTGGTCCGACGGCAGCAGAACAGACCTCTTCACCGTCGACCTCGACATCGACGGTCTCTTTGTAAACATCTGAAGTTTCATGGACAAGGTCATACTCCAAGCCGACAGTTTTCATCACCACATCGATGTAGTGCTTAAGTTTCTCCGTCGTGTCACCTTGCGGGCCCATATCGACCAGGTTGAGCATAGTGAACTCTTCTAAGTGGTCGTTGCTGTGGGACTCGGCGCGGAAACATGAACCGATCTCAAAGAATTTCACGGGTCCGTCGGTGTGTTCCCTCAATTCTTTCATAATGTTGTAGAGGTTGACCGCATGCATAGGGCGGAGGCAACGTTTCTCATCGATCCAGAACACTTGTTGATAGAGGGGGTGGTTTTCATCGATCGTCATTTTTGCGAGTTCGGACTTCGATATGATCGTAGGGGTTTTTACTTCAATGAAGCCCTCCGCGATAAGGGCGTCTGAGAGGGCCATTTCGAGCTTCATAAGTCTGTGATGTCCGGGGGTCTGGAACATTGACTTTATGCCCTTTTCATTTTCTTTTTTGAATTTGGACATCGTCTTTGTGAAGACGGCATCCCTTTCTGCTTCGTTTTCGAATTCTGTATCGTTTTTGGGATCATGCCCGAATTCTCTGAGACGTTGGACCTGTGCGTCCGTCAGCTTGCATGTCATAGTGTCAACTCTGATGATTGTGAATGTAATGGCGAGAGACCGGGGCGTCGAACCCCGCTGGCTAGGTTTTAGAGACCCGCTGATCGCCGGATCGTCCCCCATTTAGCGTTTGGATTAAACCGAAAAATCAAGATGAAAAACGCTAAGCCGCCATCAGAAATCCTCCCTGAAGAGAAGTGGCGACTTCTATAGTGGAACTGTTTCCACAGGTTCCAAAGCATTCACTACCAGTAATGTCAAGCCCTTTGACGAAGGAATGTGACGCACCACGTATGCCGAATGCCATAGGTAATAATCTGTGATAAAGTATATAACGATATACCCAAACCAATGTAATTTTTTGCAATCGGATGGGTGAAAAAACATCATGTGCCAGATCAGAAATAAAGTCCACATTCCGAGATGGTTTTAATGGCTTGGTCATAGATGTCGAGATATTCTTGTGTCGGGACCATCCTGTTGACATCGTAACACTCGTCGAAACGTTTTCCGATCGGAGCAGTGGCGAAGTTTCCTTCATACTTCTTTAGAAGTTTGTCCACGATCGCATTGACCTCTTCAATGTTCCTCCCACAGATGGCTGAAGATGCTTCACCCATCATACGGGCTTCGAGTCCTGTGACATAATCTGTTTGAACTCCTTTGGCCGAGGCGACCCCTGAAATGAGCTCTCTGCCTGATGCCGTGTCGACGATGGCCTGGGCCGCAATCTCGAGTAAACACATCTCGGTACATGGTCCGGCAAGAGTGTAGTACTGATTAGCGATCAAAATATCCGTGTTCGCATCCAATGCGGCGGCCGCATGGGCAGCAACCTGAAGACTTTGCCTGTTGGTGGTATTTCCCCATCTGACATGGATCGGACCATCAAGGTGTATGTCACAGTTGAATGCAACGAATGAGGCAAGTGTCGAAGCGACATCACAGATGGCTGTCTCTTCTACTGTGCTGACATATCCCCCCATGATGGGCATTTGTTCCACCACGATGATATCTCCGGAAAGATGCCATCCTGCGATCATGTTCAGGAAGGAAAGGTTGACCTTAAGTTCGTTCAACTGAGAACATTCGTGAAGATCGATGTTACGCATTCCATTATTGACCAGACCTGCGGCAAGACGTCCGGTGGCAGACAATGGGGTCTCAGGTCCCTAGATACACATGCCCGGGCGTCCGGCCATACTTGTAGCTTCACGCACATGACGGATCTCTGCCATCGTGGCCTTGATCTCCCAAGGGCTGTTGGTGGATGCGGCATTACCATGGATGGTACTGATCACACCGGAAACGATACCATTGACCATGGGTTCTTGTGCGTATGATGTTATCACCGATTCGAACAATCCCTCCGAAACCGGCGCACCTGTAGGGC
This sequence comes from Faecalibacterium sp. CAG:74, assembly GCA_963635855.1. Classification (GTDB taxonomy): domain Archaea; phylum Thermoplasmatota; class Thermoplasmata; order Methanomassiliicoccales; family Methanomethylophilaceae; genus Methanomethylophilus. Next base: position 5,472 of record CAVHHN010000025.1, read on the forward strand.
CACCGATGATCGCCGGCATACGGACGTCGTTTCCAACACGGGGTTTCAGGATATATTTTTCCTTTCCTTCTCCGAGGACCAATCTTTTGGGGGCCATTTTGAGGCCTTGGTAGATCTCTTCCTCTTTGAAGTTCATCACCCGTCCGAGATCTGGATTGAATATCCCGCAGGTCAAAAGAATGTCCATACCTGCAAGGAATAGATTATCGATCTGTTCCGGATCAGTGGGGATGATCTCGTTCTTGAAATCAAGACCGTAAGCTTCTTTGAGCATTTTTGCTCTTTTGGGGATTATCTCATAGTCCCATTTCTGTTCGGTCATTTTAGGGCCGTTAATGAAGCGTTCATAACTTTCAAAAACATCAACGCCTCTTCCTATTGCCAATATAAACGACCCCTTGTAACTACAACCTTATCTACGATAAAAATATGTTCTGTATAATCCCACCAATATGGAGGAAAAGATAGTAGCGATACTATTTTTGGTGGGATTATCCCGGCACAAGTTTGTTGTCCTGGTGCCGGGGAATAAACCCAAATGGGTTTTTCAGTGTTTGATGTCGAGACCGCAGTCCCTGATGGTCTGCAGGGCCTTGTCGTATACTTCGAGGTATTCCTTGGTGGGCCTGACGGTGGTTACGTCGTAGCATTCCTGGAATGTCTTACCGATGTCCTGTTTGGCATAGGTAGGCTCGTAGATGGTGTACAGGTTCTTGATGGTCTCGTTCATGTCGGAGACCTTCTGTCCTGCAGCACAGCGGGCCGCTTCACCCATGACACGGGCTTCCATTCCGGTGAACCTGTCGAGGATAACTCCTTTTGCGGCTGCGGATCCAGAGAGAAGTTCTCTTCCGGAAGCCGTATCGGCGATTGCCTGAGTTGCGGTCTCGAGGAGACACATCTCTGTGCAGGGTCCTGCCATCGGATAGTACTGGTTGGCGAGGAGCAGGTCGGTGTTGTTATCAATAGCTGCTGCTGCGTGAGCTGCGATCTGCAAGGTCTCTTTGGCGGTTGTTACACCCCACCTGATGTGGATAGGTCCGTCGAGGTGGAAGTTTCCGGAGAAGAGAGCGAAGGATGCGAGGGTGGTAGCGACATCGGAGATGGCGGTTTCCTCGATCCCTCCGGTGTATCCTCCGAAGATCGGCATCTGCTCGATCATGATGGTGTCACCGGAAACGGTCCAACCAGCGAGCATGTTCAGACCGCAAAGGTCCATTTTGAGCTCGTTGAGCTGGGAACATTCGTGGGCATCGGTGATCCTGTGACCAGCGTTGGGACAGTCGGCGACAAGACGTCCACCGACGGTCAGGGGCGTTTCAGGTCCCTAGACACCGAGTCCGGGCCTTCCGGCACGGGTCCTTGCTTCCTTGGTCATCCTGAGTTCCTGCATGGTGGCACGGATCTCATAGGGGGTTCCGGACTTTGCCTTCTTTCCTTCGACAGTGTCCATAACACCGTCGACAAGGTCGTCGACGACGGCCTCTTGGGCGTAGGACTGCATGATCTTGATGAACATCTCTTCAGAGACAGGGGATCCTGTAGGTCCACCCTGGATGATGGGCTTGACGGGGCTGTTTCCGTGCCTGGGATAGAACCTTGCAATGTCCCTTCCCTCTCCGAGGATGAGCTTCTTGGGGGTCTTCTTGATACCTTCCCATACTTCTTCCTCAGTGACCTTCATCACACGGCCGAGATCCTGACAGTAGAATCCGACGGTGGTGAGCATCTCAAGTCCGGCCTGGAACAGGTTGTTCTTGACCTCGTTGTCTTCGGGGATGGTCTGACCCTCCTCGAATTTGAGGTGATACTTTTCCTTCAGAGCAGTGAGGTTCTGTGGAATGATGGTGTAGTCCCATTCGGACTCGTCGACCTTCTTTCCTTTTACAAACCTTTCGTAAACATCAATTACTGTGAGTGGCCTGGTTGCTGCCATTTGTTATTCCTCCTTTTTGTTCATCCCTTTACGAGCTTGTCGCAGAGAAGGATGACTTCGTTCGCGGTTGCGGAGTATCCGTCAGCCTTGATCTCGTCTGCAAATTCCTGGGAACATGGTGCTCCACCGACGATGACCTTTGCGCGGTTCTCCATCTCGTTCCTGAGTTCAACAAGTTCTCTTTGGGACTCGAGGGTGGTGGTCATGAGTGCAGATCCAGCGAGGACATCAGCATCGTTCTCATCTGCAGCATCCATGAATTTCATTCCGCTTGCGTCTGGTCCGAGGTCGATGACGTTGTAACCGGCACCGCGGAGCATAGCACAGCAGACATTTTTCCCGATCTCGTGAATGTCTCCTTCGACGGTTCCGAAGATGACGGTTCCCTTGAGGGCTCCTGCGCCAGCGGTCATGAGGGGTTCGAGGATCTTGAGTGCAACTTCCATTGCTTTTGAAGCGGCAACGACCTGGGGGAGGTAGATCTCAGCTGCATCAAACCTCTTTCCGATGACTTCCATTCCTTTTCCGAGTCCATTTCCGATAATTTCTCCAACAGGGATCTTAGCAGCGACAGCTGCTTCGGTTGCAGATTGTGCAAGCTTGAAGTCCCATGTTTCGATCGCCTTTTTGAGGTCAGCCATAATCTGTTCGTTTGCCATTTTTATTCTCTCCAATCCGTCACAGATTCATTGCCCGGTAGGCTCTTCTGCTCTGTATGTTGATATCTTCGTTAAATTATTTAAATATTTTTACGTATAATTTTAATTTCGATTTATTATATTTAAAACTATTTATTTAAAAAAATTGGGTATATAAAACTATGTATTTTGTGAAATTTGATGTTCATTACATTTGTATTTTAATCGATTTGTCTTTAGGCGAAATTTTGTTAACGCGTATTAACTCGAGGAACTAGCGGTAAGGAAAGTAAGATCCTTCCAACAGAGGTAGTCCAATCCAATCCATCCATGTTTGGTATTTTCATTATATATTCATAATCAGATTCTACTTGTGGAGAAAACAGAGTATGGTCGAATTTGATTTTGGAAATATCATAAAGTCAATAGAGACCTGGGATCATAGCTTGATGAGGTCTTCCGTCAAGGACGCTCTTGCAGCGGGCGTATCTCCCGAGGAGATATTATCTGAAGGTCTTTCCAAAGGGATGGACACGATAAGCAGACGGTTTGATGAAGGATCTATCTTTTTGCCACAGGTTCTCGCCGCCGCCAATGTTATGGATGAGGCCATGGGAATGATCGTCGATAAGATGAATGAAGGCAACAATCAGTACAAAGGTGTTGTAGTGATGGGAACAGTTGCAGGTGATATTCATCAGATCGGGAAAAATGTCTGTTGCGCAATGCTCCGCGGTGCCAGATACAAGGTGATCGATCTCGGACCTGATGTATCACCCGAAGATTTCATCAAGGCTGTCAAAGAAAACAAAGCAGATGTTGTCGGGGGTTCTGCATTAATGACCACGACCCTGGAAATGCAGAAGAGAATGGTCCTTGAAAAGAATGACGAAAACTGTGACGTACTGATGTTGTTCGGTGGTGCCCCCTGTACTTCCGAATGGGTGAAATCGATCAAAGGAGACGGTTATTCGGCATCAGGGCGTGAAATGGTCCTGTTGGTCGATAGCGTTCTTAAAAAGTCGTCTAAAAAGTAAGGTGAGACCTCAGATGAGGTCTCTGATGTCGATACATCTCCCACCAAGATAATTGGCAAGCTTGGCTGCATAATTCACTCTGCGACTCAGTGAGCCATTATCTATAATAATCCATTCCGTGCGAGGGATCTTGATGCAGGCACAGATCCTTCTGACCTCAGCCTTCGGCTCGGTGCCGACGACAACGGAAGTGTCCGCCTCACCGTCGGTGATCATTATCACATAACATTGTTCGTCCGGATTTTTACGGACATAGTTCGACATGTATTTGTTAAGGGTGAGCAGAGCGTTGCCGAGAGGTGTGGAACCACCGGTTACAGTTTTCTCGATCGCATCGAACACCGCCTCCACATTTCTCGTCATAGGGACCGCAAGATTAACATTCCTTTGTCCGAAGGTCAATAGGCCGACCCGGTCTCTTCTGACATATCCATCTTCGAGCATCGCCCTAACAGCTTGGATCGCTTCTTCCAACCTTCCTGTTTGAGATAATGATCCGCTGACATCAAGTACGAACATGAATGAACAGGAACTGGACTTGGTACGGATGTTCTCTCTGATATCCGACGGTTCAATGACAACACTGAGTCCGTTGGGTTTTCTGTATTTTTGATACGGTGCGGCCGCCCGGATCGTTGGGCTCAATGCAGGATCGGAGGTCTTGCCTGTGGGGATCCTGTATCCACTAGGCCTTCCGTTCCTACGACCGCTCATCACTGCACGAGGGATCTGCCCTACAACTTTGTTAAGATGGATAAGTTCGATACGGTCTATTTCGGCCAGATCTGTCTGAACTTCGCAAAGGATCTTGGTGGTGATCTCCACATCTGGGATATCTAGAGGTTCGCCTGGAACATAATCCGAATCATCATCTTCTAGGTCTTCTGTAGGGGTGTTCATCGGTTCGTCAGAAGTGGATTCTGGATCGAATCCTTCGATCATAGCGTCGATGTCCATATCTTCTTCTTTGGACATCTTGATGAGTTCAGCGATCTCCTCTTTGGTGGCCTGGAATTTTTCAGGATCGTCTTTTACGAATTTGTCTCCCTCGGAACCGTAGGTAAACGCATCTGCATCTGCAGAGGAGATAAGTTTTGGTCTTCTTCTGTGTTGGAGACACAATACGGATGCATCTCTGATATCACAAGCATCAATGTGATCCCGGCCATCAAGTGCCGCCAATGTTCTGGCAGTACGGGCACAGGCAATATCCCCGCGGTGACCTACTGCATTCACTTTATTGCATATGATAACGATGTCATTGATATCACGACGGGTGATCTTTATAGTTGGGATTTTAGATCTGGCACATTCGATCTTCTTCTTTATTTCCTCATCGTCTTGCGAGTATTTTTCATTGAAAGAAACGGGGTCGCGACGGAATTCGAATTCTCTTTCCACAATATCGCTACGTTCCGTGACATCCTGTGAGGGCGGGATTAGGACGCAGATGTCGAAACGGTCGGCAATAGAATCGGGAAGATCTCTTTCTGCCGGATCCATTGTGGCGACCACGGATGTGTTGCACTCATATTCGGCGGATACTCCTTCACGTTCGACCTTGACCTTTTTGGTGCCTATGCACTCCATGACCGTGTTGAGCGTTCTCGGATCGAGAAGATTCACATTATCAATGCATAGGATATTGTTGTTCGCCCTTTCAAGGAGTCCTCCCTTCAAGACGGATCTTCCTTTCTTGACCGCGGTCTCGAAATCGATCCCTCCGAAGATGTCTTCGTCCCCTGCTCCCGCCGGGAGGTCAATGATCTTCTTATCGGTCAGTGAGGTGAGTGCCCTGACAAGTACGCTTTTGGCAGTGCCAGACGGCCCTTTGATCAGAACGCCGTTGAGACTGTCGTCCGCCAATAAGCATTCCAATGCTCTTTTGGCAGCATCGGTTCCGACCACAGCTGAAAAGGGGTAGTTCAATACTCTTCCAGACATTTGTGTACGTCCTCGAGATCGTAATCGGACGTCTTATCGAAAGGCTTCTTCTTCAGCCTGTGCGAAAGGACGAGGGGAGCTACAGTTTCAAGATCATCTTTGGTGACCTCGGTGCGACCTTCGTATGCTGCGTTAGCGCGGGCGGAACGGATCATGGTGATATCAGATCTGTGGCCTTCCATTCCGAAGTATACTGACAGGTAGGCAGCGGCCTCGATGAGTTTCCGGTCAATAACAACCTTCGGAAGCAGAGCCTTCGCATCTGCGATCTTCTTACGAATCTCATCTGTCTGGGTCTTATAATTCTCGGTGAAGGCATAGGGGTCCATGTCGAACTCGAGACGGCGTGCTACAACGTCTGTTCTCAGACCAAGTTTCTTTTCTCCTTTTATATCAACAGACATTCCGAACCGATCAAGAAGCTGAGGTCTCAGTTCACCCTCTTCTGGATTCATGGAACCCACAAGGACGAATTTTGCAGGGTGAGTGAAAGAAACGCCTTCCCTTTCAACGTAATTCACGCCCATTGCAGCCGAGTCGAGGAGCATATCCACAATATAGTCTTCGAGTAGGTTGATCTCGTCCACATAAAGCAGGTTGCCGTTCGCTTGAGCTAGAATTCCAGGTTCGAATTTCTTTTTACCTGTTTGCAAGACCGATTCAAGATCAAGTGTGCCTGCGACGCGGTCTTCTGTTGCACTCAGCGGAAGTTCGATAACCCTCATCGGACTTACTTCGGTCTCAGGGGCGGAACCATCTGCATATTTTTCAGCACAGTATGGGCAATACCTCTCTGGGCGAGAAGGATCGCAATGGAACGGACATCCTTTGATGTGGGTGACAGGGGGCAGTACCTGCTCCAATGCTCTAACAGTTGTAGATTTGGCAGTACCTTTCTCACCTTTGACCAATACTCCCCCGATCCCGGGGTCGACAACGTTTAAAATTAGTGCTTTTTTCATCGGTTCTTGACCGACAATCGCTGCGAAGGGAAACATCAATGCATGTCTGTCTGCCATTTTTGCACCTTATATGTATGTGAATTAATCCACAGATAATAACACTTATGCTCTCCGAATAATCGTGAAAACAAATGACCCAGATAAAAAATCAAAGTGCGGCAGCCGGGATTCGAACCCGAGTTCTAACCTTGGCAAGGTTAAGTGATAACCAACTACACTACTGCCACTTGGTATGAGGAGGATTGGCTCAATCAATATAAAGATTTGGGATTTCTGGTTCTATCGGATCACGTCCTTTTGATCGATTTTCAACACTCTTTTTTTGGTTTTCGATAGGTCGATCATGCCTTTCTATTACCATACTTCTATAATTATAGGTCCACCTAAAACAGATATGGAACTTATCAGAGGCCTAGCAGAATTTTTCAGTATTTCGTAACCGAATTAAACGTTTTGAGTAAGGTATGAGGGGGGTTGGATGTCTGCGCCATTGCTTAACGGAGCTTACCTCACACATAATTATATAATGGACAAACTGTATACAAAATGTAGACAATTTGTAGTTGTCATTAGAGTAAATCTCGACTAGGCTACAGGTGAGAAAGATATGAAGAAGATTTTGATTGTGGTTTTGGCATTGGTCGCAGTTTCTGCAGTCCTATTAATGGATCATTCTGAACAGAATTGTGCTATAAACGATACTGGGTATTGCGGGGACGACATCACATTCCACTATGATGTTGATACATACATATTAACGATCAGCGGAACAGGGCGCATGTATGATTATACTGAATGGGATAGCCCTTGGGTAGCATACAGGGAATCCATCAGAGAAGTGGTCATCGAAGGGCAAATAGAGTCTATCGGTGCAAATGCATTCTGCCACTGTACTTCCCTGACCTCCATCAACATCCCTGACTCGGTCAATTCAGTGGGCAACTCGGCTTTCGAATACTGTTCTTCTTTGACTACGGTCAATCTTCCTGATGGTATCACTGCAATTGAGAAATATACATTCAAGGATTGCACTCAGCTCAATTCATTCCATTTCCCCTCTTCTCTCGAAACGATCGGAATAGCCGCGTTCAGTGGATGTAGCGAAATAACCACTTTGCTTTTGCCTGAAACTGTTACCTCTATTGGCGACAATGCATTCTGTGGTTGTGAGTCTTTAACATCCATTGAACTCCCACAGATCGGAACGATCGGAAATGGAACATTCCGGGAATGCAAATCATTGAAGTCGATCGAAATCCCTGATTCAGTTACTTCGATTGGTGCTAATGCATTTTATTACTGTAACTCACTTTCTTCTGTGATCTTCGGAAATTCTGTTGAAGTGATAGGGTCTGATGCATTCTTCTGTTGTTCTTCATTGACTTCAGTGATCCTCCCTGAATCAGTAACTGAGATCAGAGGTGGTGCGTTCGACTATTGTCGGGGGCTTACTGAAGTATATACTCCTGATTCTATCACCACTATCGGATATCGCGCATTCTTCAGTTGTAGTTCACTTACTACTGTTACCATTGGTGCTTCTCTTCAATCAATCGGAGAGTTTGCATTCTATGAATGCACTTCACTGACCTCTATCAATATCCCTGATTCGGTCGTTACGATTGGGGCTCAAGCATTTCTTAATTGTAGTTCATTGACTTCCCTGACCATTGGTGCTTCTCTCAGATCTATTGGGGACGCTGCGTTCAAGGGTTGTATTTGCATCGAGTCAGTATATCTTCCCGACACTATATCTTCAATTGGAGATCGTGCATTCATTGGTTGTTCTTCTTTGACCTCTGTGAATATTCCAGATTCTGTCACATACCTTGGAAAATCAGCATTCAATGGCTGTGTAGGTCTGAAGGAACTCACGATCCCGGTGAGTTTGAACAGTGTCGGATCCAATGATTCTCTTGTGTTTGGGGGTTGTGTGAACATAGAGAAGATCACCTTCACTGCAGGTAATGGAGCCTGGTATTCATACGGCACTGACAGTTCCAAGGCCGATTATTATGGTTATACTCCGTGGCAATTCAGCAAGGATTCTGTTAAGGTTGTAGTTATTTCTGAAGGAGTATTGTCCATCGGTGACTATGCATTCTGTAATGTTGCTGGTATCAAGACTTTGAATATTCCTTCGACCGTGACCACGATCGGTGCATATGCATTCTCTTCTTGTAGTTCTTTATCATCGATCGATCTTCCAGACTCGTTGACGAGGATCGGTGATGGGGCATTCTCATATTGTCACCATTTGGTTTCAGTTGATATTCCGGAAGCCGTTACTTCTATCGGTAACTACCTGTTTACCACTTGTACCTCGCTTACATCTGTGACTCTTGGGAATTCTGTGACCTCGATCGGGTATACCGCATTTGGTCACTGTTTCAATCTTAAATCAGTGAACATTCCAGATACTGTAACTATGATCGGAGGTTATGCCTTCTTAAATTGTACCTCCCTCCCTGAAGTAACCCTTGGAGACTCTGTTTCTTCCATCGGAGTGCACTTATTCGATGGATGCACATCTCTTGAAACTGTGAATATAGGTAACTCCCTCACGGTCATCAGTGAGTATGCATTTTATTGTTGTAAGGCTCTTGCCACGGTCAACCTTACCGGCCCTGTTACTTCGATAGGAGAATCCGCATTCTCTGGATGTTGCTCTTTAACATTCATTGGAGGTCTCGACTCGGTCAGATCGATCGGGAATTTTGCATTCCGCAGTTGTTCTTCCCTTACTGAGATCGATCTCGGCACCAGTGTTCAGTCAATAGGGGTGTCTGCGTTTTCTAATTGTACCTCCCTAACGTCCATTGTTATTCCAGATTCGGTCAGATCGATCGATATCTACGCATTCAGCTGTTGTTACTCCTTGACCACTCTTACTATTGGAAATTCGATCGAGTCCATAGGAGATTCTGCATTTACCCATTGTCATGCCCTTGTCTCCGTGAACATCCCCGATTCTGTCACATATCTTGGAAAATCGGCATTCAATGACTGTAGCGGCCTGAAGGAACTCACGATCCCTGTGAGTCTGAACAGTGTTGGGTCCAATGATTCACCTGTGTTCGTAGGTTGTGTGAACATAGAGAGGGTGAACTTCACTGCAGGCAATGGAACCTGGTATTCATACGGCACTGACAGTTCCAAGGCTGATTATTATGGTTACACCCCATGGCAACTCAGCAAGGATTCTGTTAAGGTTGTAGTTATTTCTGAAGGTGTATTATCCATTGGTGATCATGCTTTCAGATATGTTAGTAATATGGAATCAGTGGAAATTCCTTCGACCGTGACCATGATCGGCGTGGGTGCATTTTCTTACTGCAGATCTTTGATTTCAGTCGATCTTCCGGAATCTATCACATCTATCAGTGAGGACCTGTTCCTCTCCTGTACATCGCTTACCTCTGTGACCTTTGGGAATTCTGTGACCTCGATAGGAAATAGCGCATTCAACTGGTGTACAAATCTTGTGGAAGTGAACCTCCCAGATTCTGTAATCACTATTGGAAATTATGCGTTCTATACATGTAAATCTCTTACTGAAATAACTCTTGGGAACGGTGTTTCTTCAATCGGGGTACACTCATTCAACGGATGCGCATCTCTTGAAACTGTGAATATTGGGCACTCCCTCACGGTCATCAGTGAGTATGCATTTTATTGTTGTAAGGCTCTTGCCACGGTCAATATTGCTGGATCTGTTACCTCGATCGAGGAAAGCGCATTCTACGGCTGTACTTCTTTGACTTCCATTGGACGTCTCGACTCTGTCGAATCATTCGGTAATTATTCATTCTACCATTGTCTATCTCTTACCGACATCGATCTCGGCAACAATGTACACTCAATAGGAAGGTATGCGTTCGCTAGTTGTGCTTTCACGCACCTTGTTATCCCTGATTCGGTCACTTTGGTCGACGCTGGTGCCTTCTGTGGTTGTTCCTCACTTACTACGGTCACTCTCGGAAATTCGATGGGCACCATAGGGGATTCTGTATTCTCTGGTTGTAGATCTCTTACTTCTGTGAACATACCAGATTCTATGACTTTGATAGGAAAAAGTGCGTTTTATAATTGTGTCGCACTCTCCACTGTGGTTATTGGAAATTCGGTCACAACCATTTGTGATAATGCATTCTATGGCTGTGTCGGCCTGAAGGAACTCACGATCCCTGTGAGTCTGAACAGTGTCGGATCCAATAATTCTCCTGCGTTCGCTGGTTGTGTGAACATAGAGAAGATCACCTTCACTGCAGGTGATGGAACCTGGTATTCGTATGGTGTCAACAGTTCTGATGCGTCTTACTTTGGATACACCCCCTGGCAACTAAGCAGGTCTGTTCTGTCGTCAGTTGAAATCGCAGACGGCGTTAAGTCGATCGGTGCTCATGCTTTTGAAAACTGTGAGGCCCTACGCTCTCTAGATCTTCCTGGAACTTTAGTTTCTATTGGGGATTCAGCATTCTTCAATTGCGTTGCCTTGACCACATTGTGCCTTCCAGATCCTGTCACCTCTCTTGGTAATTCTGCATTTGCCGGATGTGTCGGCCTGAAGGAAATCACAATACCTGCGAGTCTGAACACTGTGGTATCCAATGATGCGCCTGCGTTCGCTGGTTGTGTGAACATAGAGAAGATCACCTTCAATGCGGGTAACGGAACCTGGTATTCGTATGGTGTCAACAGTTCTGATGCGTCTTACTTTGGATACACCCCCTGGCAGCTCAGCAGCTCTGTTCTGACGACCGTCTATATCTCTGATGGTGTGAAGTCCATTGGGCCTCATTCATTCGAAGGATGTAGTGCTATTACAGAAATGGCAATTCCAGATTCTGTTACTGTCATCGGGGATTTCGCATTCTACAACTGCAGTTCTCTAGAATCATTGACCTTGGGTAGTTCTGTAACTTCTATCGGGACCAGCGCATTCGAAGGATGTGTCGCACTTACTGTCGTGACAATACCCGATTCAGTTAGAACGATCGGAGACTCTGCATTCCGCAACTGTACTTCCATTTCTACTGTGAATATGGGAAGTTCGGTCACTTCGGTCGGAAATACAGCTTTCGAGAACTGTATTCTCCTTACTGGTGTTGCATTCTCTGATTCTCTAGTATCTATTGGAAACGGTGCATTCAATGGTTGTACTGCCCTCACAACCGTGGAATTTGGAAACTCAGTCAGTTCCATCGGAGATCATGCATTCTACAATTGCACCGTTCTGGGATCTGTGGATCTTCCCGATTCACTTCAGACGATCGGCGATAGTGCCTTCTATAACTGCACCTCCATCACCACTTTGAACCTTGGCCGTTCTGTCGTATCTATCGGAGACAGTGCCTTCTATAACTGCACCTCCATCACTTCCTTGATCATCCCCGATTCTACAACGTCACTCGGAATATCTGCATTCAAGGGTTGTGCTAGCATATGCGAACTTTCGGTGCCTGTGAGCCTCAACTGTGTCGGATCCAATGACCTGCCTGCATTCGAGGGATGTGTCGGAGTGGTGAAGATCACCTTCACTGCTGGATCTGGGACTTGGTTCTCATACGGTGTTGAAAAATCCAAACAGAATTGTTTCGAGTACACCCCGTGGCAACTCAGTAAGGATGTTTTGTCAACAGTGATCCTCGGAGACGGTGTGAGGAACATTGGAGCACATGCTTTCGAAGGATGCACTCACATCGAGGGCATGTTCTTACCTAAATCTCTCGAGTCTATCGATGAATCTGCATTCTATGGCTGTGAAGCCCTCTCCTCAGTGACCATTCCTGATTCCGTCACGATCATCGGAGACTGGGCATTCGTGAACTGTGTTTCATTGGTTTATGTGAACCTTGGTAACTCGGTCGTATCTCTTGGAAATTGTATGTTCCAAGGTTGCAGTTCAATCACTACGATCTGTATCCCCGATACGGTAACATTGATCGGTGAAGGAGCATTCTACAATTGTACTGCACTTACCTCAGTGGTGATCGGAAGATCGGTGACATCGATCGGATTTTTCGCGTTCTGCAACTGTTCCGCTCTGACCTCGGTGACAATCCCCGATTCTGTCACATATCTTGGTGGTTCTGCGTTCAGGGACTGTTCCGCTTTGACGGAACTCACTGTTCCTGTTAGCCTCAACTGTGTTGGAGTCAATTCATTCCCAATATTCTCGGGTTGTGTGAACATAGACAAGATCACGTTTACCGCTGGAAGTGGAACCTGGTATGAATATAGTACAGAAAGATCACAACTAGATTGCTATGAATTCACGCCGTGGCAACTCTGTAAAGAGAATTTGAATACCGTCATTATAAGTTTCGGAGTGAAGTCGATCGGCGCACGTGCTTTCGAAGGTTGTGCTGCACTCTCATACTTATCCATATCCTCATCTGTCACATCTATCGGAGAGGATGCGTTCTTCGGCATTACTTTCTTGGACGTTGATGGTAGTTCTGTTTTGGCACCCACTGTGGATAATTTGGCGGGATACATATTCATTGGTTCAGACTCTACTTTGGTCAAGAAGTACTGATTTCTGGATGAAACCATTTAAGCAGGGTATACTCCTGCTTATCAAACACTTTAATTTGAACTCCATGGAATATTTTTTTTGAAATTTGTGATCAACAGTTCTCATGCCATACGGAACATGTAGAATGTAAAGACATAAGATGAGAGGTCGCGAACTAACCAAAATCGTTTGTGTTGAAGGAGAGTTTGTCGATTACCTGTACAGAATTCGGGGATCTAGGTCTGCTTGGCGACAGTATTGGAAAGAAACCAACAATCAACGAAGGATATGTTAAGATATATTGTCGAGTAAACCCCAACGCTTTGAGATTATCCGTACAATTATAATAAAAACCTGGAGAAAACTCCAGTAATAAGTTTGAATCGATCGCAGTCTTGATATTTGTTCAATATCACAGCTTGTTATCACTTGGGATGAAAGGTAAGAAATTATCTATGAAACCCCCGCCATTGGTTGAGGGTACATCAATAACTACAGATCCCGAGTAATCGCTCGATATTACCTGAAGGTTACGATCATTGTCTATCGTGACCTCATTGTCTAGCATGTCGTTGTACTCTGATGCAACATACACACCTGCAGACGCAACCATCACGAGACAGCTCAGATATACTACTATCCTAGAGTTCATACATAATTATAGAACTTGTTGGTTATATACTTTTTTACTAATTCGGTCACATTGAAACTGTGTCCGTCAACATTCGATCCAATTTCAACAAAACCGATTCGAAATATCGAATAAGTAAGCAGAGGTGTTTCTCGTTGTTGCCTGACCATTAACATTTCAATGCTTTGAGCTAATATGGGCAATAAAAATAATAAAATCCTGGAGAAATCTCCAGTAATAAGTTTGAATCAATCACAGTCCTGATATTTTACAACATCAAAACTGAGGACCATCTGAATCATATGGTTTGTAAGGAGATGGTTGGAATGGGGATCCATCATTGATTTCAGGTATGAATTCAGTTGCGCTAGACAGATGTTCAGAGTAAATGCCGTCCGAGATTAGCATGAGATTGTGGTTGTCATCTGATGTGGCCTCCCGGGGTTCTGGACAGCTGCAGTGTTCATATGCAATACACACTCCCGCAGATGCGACCATCACGAGACATGTCAGGTACACTACTATCTTTGAGTTCATACATAAATATAGAACTTGTTAGTTATATACTTTTTTACTAAACTGGTCGCATTGAGACGATGTCCGGAAGGCTAGGTTCTTTGAAAGATCGACCTGGGACGCAATCAGTGAAGGGAGGCTTTCAAAGATCGGTCCTGTAGATCGCCGATCAAATACAACCATTGTGAGTCAGATCCCTGGAAGGTACGCCCGCTTAGATGAGCTGCAGTAGGATCCAAACGTTGACCGTCCGCATCCGCGAAGATGAATGCAGATAATGTGTTGGTTCCGATGTATTCGATCCCTTTGTCAAAGGTGACAGTGAAATTAGTATCATGGGAATAATTCCAGGACGGAACGACATCAGAATAATCCTGTCCGATACCGTTGGTTCCGGCAGTAAATCTTAATTCAGAAATTGTGTCGACCTGATCGAATGCTGGATATTTGGTCGAACCGACACTGTCAAGGGTGATCGGGATGGTCAAGGAAGTTAGCCAGGCCATGTTGTAGAACGCATGACATCCGAGGGATTCCACGCTGTTGGGAATGACCAAAGAGGTCACGCGTAAGTCACGGAAAGCATCAGAACCGATGTGCGTGATCCCCTCTGCGAAGTTGATCTCTTTTAGACTATATTTGCATATATGCCAAGGCGTCAACTGATACCATGGGACGTGATGTTGCCAAAAGTAGCTTGCGTCATAAGCGACATAATCAAACCCATGTCCGGAACCAGGAATGAAATCGATCTTTTCTATTCCTGAGACATATTTGAATGCTGGGTCCTTATTATCCTGTATCGGATCGAGGCTTATCGGAATGGTCAGGTGCTTGATTGTAGTACTGTCGAACGGGCATTCTCCTAAAGAGGTGAGTGAATTCGGAAGTACCAGATCATCCAAATTGCATTGGTAGAATGCATAATTTCCGAGGTATGTGACACCTTCAGCGACAATAACTGTCCTAAGGTTCGGTGCGTGGTACCAAGGACAATTGATGTTTTTGGTACTATTAGGGCTACTGCACCAATTCCAAGTTTTTCCAATGCCTTGGGTTAATGTTACCTTTTCAAGGTTTGTATATTCCACTTTGTACGTGAACGCACGACAAAATTCAAGATCGATACTTAATGGAATGGTAAGTTCTTTGATAATATCCATACGGAACATACCGGCCCCTAGATCCATGATGTTGTCTGAGATGACGATCGTCTTTGCGATATCAGAATTCATATTCCAGGGAGCTAGTTTTGAATTATCGTGCCAAATGTTGGCGTAGTCATATGGGACCCCATTTCCTTTGGTGAAAGTTACCTTCTGAACAGCCATACATCCATTGAATGCGGGATACTTTTCATTACTGCCAAAGGAATTAAGACTTACTGGAAGGGTCAGATCGGTCAGCTTTGTACAGTTGAAGAAGCAATGATTTCCAAGGTGCACCACAGACTCGGGGAGTTCGATCGAGGTTATGTTCAGTTCACGGAATGCGTCCGAACCAATCCCTTTGATCCCCTTTATGAAATAAATTTCCTTAAGAGCATCTCTGCTCTGATACCAGGGGGTGTGCTGATACCAGGAATCCGATACTTCATAAGCGG
>CAVHHN010000026.1:0-20497 GCA_963635855.1 Faecalibacterium sp. CAG:74
TCACTCGTCTTCTCTCGCGCGTGTCTTGCTGTAAGATTAATTATTTTCTAAAACATTGATGCTGGCAAATTAGGAGTTCCTAATGGGGTGTTCAGATGACCGACACTTCAGAAATAAACATCAGCGGATATTTGAGCTCCGAATCATAACGCATTTCTGTAGTGACCTTGGTATTTTCGATTCTGATGACGACCTTTGCATCTATCATTTCGCCGGTCAATGAGATATATGAATACTGGTCTTCTTTGTTGGCATCGTTGCAATGGATCGTCACTTTTGCCGATAGAACATATGGCTGAACCTCGATGCAGTTCGCAATGGTCTGTTCGAGTTCAGTAACATTTCTTCTACAGAATGGAGTTCCGACGAACTGGTGGTAGATCGTGGCCATCTTAATACCTGCCTCGAAACATGCGCGTTCCGATACAGAGCACTTAAAACGTGAATTCGCCGTTTGTTCCCTCTTGTCCATGCTTGGAAATCTACTCTCTGTATATAGAATGTTATAAAAATGAGACAAAAATAACCACGTTCATGGAATCCGTCGCAAAACGCATTCTTGAATTGAAAAGATCGAAGAATGCAGTTATTTTGGCACATAACTACACCACTCCTGAAGTCCAGGATCTTGCAGATTATGTCGGCGATTCCCTTGGGCTGTCCCAGAAAGCTGCCACGACGGATGCAGACATAATAGTGTTCTGTGGTGTTTCCTTCATGGGGGAGACCGCAAAGATCCTCTCGCCGGGAAAGAGGGTATATCTTCCTGAACCTGAGGCCAAATGTGCTATGGCATCCATGTGTTCAGCACAGCAGATCAAGCAGGTCCGGGAGAAATATCCGGACGCAACAGTTGTCGCATATGTGAACACGACTGCAGAGACCAAGACCGCCGTGGATTATTGCTGTACCTCCGCAAATGCTCTGAATGTCGTCAAACAGATACCTAACAACCAGATAATTTTCGTTCCGGATATGAATCTTGGAAGATATGTCAAGGAGAAAAGTGGCAAGGACATTGTTCTTTGGGATGGATTCTGTCCTGTTCATCAATGTGTTACCATCAGACAGGTCCGTGAACTTCAGGAGAGGTACCCAGACGCTGAGGTGGTCGCACATCCTGAATGCAGGCTTGAAGTGCTCGATATTGCTTCATTTATCGGTTCAACCGAAGCTATCCTCCATTATTGTGAAAATTCAGATAAGAAGGAATTCATTGTCTTGACCGAGATGGGTATGGGACATAGACTTAAAAAGCACTGCCCTGGAAAAACATTCCATTTTACAAATCAGTCCCTTTGTATGACCATGAAGATGATCTCTCCAGATTCTATTTTGGATTGTCTGGAGAAAGGTACCGGCGAAGTATGTCTTGATGAGGAAGTTATCAAGGATGCATATCTTCCTGTCAAACGTATGACCGATATTCTTGGTTGAATCTGGTTTTAGACTTA
This sequence comes from Faecalibacterium sp. CAG:74, assembly GCA_963635855.1. Taxonomy (GTDB): domain Archaea; phylum Thermoplasmatota; class Thermoplasmata; order Methanomassiliicoccales; family Methanomethylophilaceae; genus Methanomethylophilus. Next base: position 1,455 of record CAVHHN010000026.1, read on the forward strand.
ATTTCAGACCATGGGTTATTAACCCACCTGTGGATGTACCGGTGAGGTGTCCGGATGAAGAGCAAAAGGGCTGATCTGGTGATGAACCCTATGAGTGCTGACGTTCACCTCACGGTTCTTCTTGATCGAAGATCTCTTCTTGGGAGGTCATATAACATGCTTCTGGCACATCGTCAAAACTGCTAAGTCCGATGTATCTGAGGAAGTCACTTAGTTTCATCCCTTCATTCCATCTCATGATGAAATTCCCGCTGCGACTGGTGTCCAATGCGGGGATCTTCCGTTTTAACAAGGCCGCATGACCTCTTAGTTCGTTTTGAGATGGGATAGTGAAAATCCTCCAGGGATCTCCTTTGACCCCTTTAAGACGGTAAGCATAGATCGGGATCACATGTGACCTGTCACAACTCTCGAGCATGGTCTGTGCCTGATCGATAAGTCTTGCGGTTTTACTCATGTAAAGCGTGTCATTGTCTGAACTTTTGACCTCTACAGGGAAAGAGAAATCCCATCTGAGTGCTACAAGGTCCACCCCAAGTGAGCCTGCGGCACGTATCACTAGGAATGGGTTGTCGATCATTGAACAGTATGCCTGGGTCTCTTCATCGTTACAGGTCTTGACCATTTTTGTTATTGCTTTAGTTTCTCCTGAAAGGAGGTATTTCAGTTCGCGTTCGTATGTATCCCCTGGTGCGGCCATATTTGTTTTAGCGAACTTGAGTATATAAAGAAAATCAGGGGGTGGCCGAAAGTGACCACCACCTAGTGAATGGTTTAGTAATCGTTGCGTTGTGAAGAAGGAAGAGTTCCTTCGAGATACTGTTCGTATCCGTAAAGGTCGAGCAGACCGTGGCCGGAAAGACAGAACACAATGGTCTTTTCTTCGTTCTTCTCTTTTGCTTCGAGTGCTTTGTCAATGGCGCATTTGAGTGCGTGACATGATTCGGGTGCAGGGATGATACCTTCGGTCCTGGCGAACAAGACACCAGCTTCGAAGGTCTCGGTCTGATCGTACGATGTGGCGGAAAGGTATCCTTTGTTGTATGCGGCGGATACGAGAGGGGCCATTCCGTGGTAACGGAGACCTCCTGCATGGATCGATGAAGGAATGAAATCACTTCCTAAAGTGTACATCATAAGGAGGGGGGTGAAACCAGCGGAGTCTCCGTAGTCATATCTGTACTCTCCCTTGGTCATCGAGGGGGCGGCCTTGGGTTCAACACCTACGAATTCAGTGTTCTCGAACATTTTGTCTCCGGCGATCTTGGCACCAATCATGGGGAGTGCCATTCCACCGAGGTTGGAACCTCCTCCAGCGCATGCTATGACACAATCCGGAACGATCTCTCCGACCTTCATCTGTTGCATGGTCTCAAGACCAATGACCGATTGATGGAGCATGACGTGATTGAGAACGGAACCGAGTGAGTAGCAGATATGTTCATCCTTGGCAGCAACTTCGCATGCTTCGGAGATAGCTATTCCGAGAGATCCGGGCGTGTCAGGGTGTTCTTTCAGTACTTTCCTTCCAAACTCGGTGACGTTAGAAGGGGATGCGTAGATGGTGGCACCATAGGTGTTGATGATGGTTTTCCTGAGAGGTTTTGCAAGGTAGCTACCTTTTACCATGAAGACGGTTGATTTGATATCAAAAAGGTTGGATACCATGGCGAGTGCAGTACCCCACTGACCGGCACCGGTCTCGGTGGTCAAGGTGTGGATACCAGCGTTTGCGTTGTAATATGCTTGTGCCAGTGCAGTATTTCCTTTGTGGCTTCCGAGAGGGCTCATATCCTCTCTTTTAAAGTAGATCTTAGCGGGGGTCTTAAGTGCTTTTTCAAGTCTGTATGCGCGCTGAAGAGCAGAGGGGCGGTTAAGGTTGACAAGGGAGTCACGGACCTCTTCAGGGATATCGATCCATCTTTCAGTAGAGCCTTCCTGCCTTATGATCTCTTTACAGAATATGGGTTCGAAGTCGGAAGGTTTTGCCGGTTCGTGAGTACCGGGATTTATCGGAGGTGCAAGATCTGGGACCTCAGCTGCAAAGTTGTACCATTTTTTGGGTATATCCTCGGGAGAGAGGCTGATTCTAGCGTCTTTAGGTATTGCCATAAATGTATGTATCAAATGGTTATATTTAATACATTAATGTATATTAATGTACATTATCCATCTCAGCAACCGGTCTGCAATCTGATTGTTGGTTTGGCTACAGGGTTTGAGAGATTTTCTTCCATTTCATCCAGGGTCATTGTGTCAAGGACAGCAAGATATTTGTCGAGATTTTCTTCTTTGAGTGGGATCAATGCATCTCTCAGGACGAAAGGTTTGATCCTGAAATCATGGGCACCAAAGTAGGTCGAAGCAACGCAGAACTCCAAGTACATTCCGACAAGAAGTACCGCATCACAACCGTTGAAAAGAAGGGCGTCCGATAGACAGGTGTTTTTGAAGGAATTCATGTTGTATTTGTGAATGATGATATTTTCTGGTGCTTTTTCTATCCCATCCATTATCGCATCACCTTCAACAGTATTGTCATCGATGTAATGGGTCAGCCCATCGTAGCTGATGAAAAACACAGGTCTTCCTGCCTTGTTGAATCTATTGACCGCTTCGGAGATGACCGGGATGCGTTTCTTTACTGATTCCAAGGTCTGATCTTGCGCTCCGATGAGGAATTTATTCTGCATGTCGACCACGACAAGGGCCAACTTTCTTTCCGATTTTTTGGGAACTTCAGGAATACCGACCATAATCAATCAATTCAGAATGAGTGTTTGGATAATTAAGAATCCCGACGAATAAGAGGTGGGAAAAAGGTTTGTTGGGTGAGATCGAAGATCATTCCATTGCAGTATCGATAGCGGATTCGGCAATATCTCCGCAGTACTCAACGATCCTGCGTGCACTCTCAGCAAGAAGACTGATGGAAGAGGTAGCCACATTGTTCTTCTCGTACGATTTGAACATGTTGGTTATCTTACTTGCTTCCGATTTTGAAAGTTCAACGTATTTCTCTGCGTTAGTGATGTCATTCTCAAGCCATGCTTGCAGAACGCCATCAATGAGATCGATGATCTCTTTACCGATCTGGGTCAGTGTATCGAACACAGGTTGGGTCGTGTTTTCGTGGTTGAGACCAATCATGATGCGACTGATGATGACCGCATGATCCCCCATTCTTTCAAGGGTCTTGCTGACCGCTACACATCCTGTGACAGAGCGAAGATCGATACCCATACGGCTACTGAGTCCGATATCCATCTGATGGATGCTCGATTGTCTCTGAACTAGCCAATGGATACGGTCGACCTCAGTGTCGCGGTTGTCCATCGATGCGATCCTGGAAACATCCCCATCTTCGGAACTTTGGATCACATCGGAGATCATCCTCTTTACAAGAAGATATTCTCTACGGACATTCTTTTTAGGAAGTACCTCGGTCTGGTCCATGAGGTCCTTCATGACGATACGGCTTTCATCTTCTTCTACGATCTCCATCCCGATGGAGGTCTGGGTGAATTTAGATATTGTTTCCAAAGGCTCTCCTTTGAGGGGTTGTGTGGAAGTGAGGATGATCTGACCATGTCCTGCTATGTATGCCCCGATGAGTTGTCTGTACAGGGCTTCAGGGTCCGAGATCGAATCTGTGGATATGGTGATCGGGTATTCTGCATCCTGTTCGGGCATATTCCCTGCCGTGAGAAGCAGTCCGCCACCTGGCTGTGGACTGACCATTACCGGATCGTTCTTCTTCAAATTCACCGAGTCTGCCCAGGATTTGGGCAATGTAATCATGAACGATGATCCGCCGGTCATCTGCACTCTTCTTATGTCCACAGAGCGGTCGTCGGGATATATATTGATCATATCTTTCCTCTTAATGTATATACTAATACTCACCCAAATATTCCACGTATATAGTTTGATGTAATTTCCTTTTCCGGGGCCTCGAATATCTGTTTGGTGTCTCCGAATTCCATAAGTTCGCCGAGTTGCATGAATCCGGTCTTATCACTGATACGCTTTGCCTGTTGCATGTTGTGGGTGACGATAACGACGGTGTAATCCTTCTTCAGTTCACAAACAAGTTCTTCGATCTTTGCTGTGGCAATGGGGTCGAGTGCAGATGTTGGTTCATCCATCAAGATGACCTCCGGATTCACGGTCAAGGCACGTGCAATGCACAGTCTCTGCTGTTGTCCACCCGAAAGTGCCAGCGCACTGGAATCCAATCTATCTTTCACTTCATCCCAGAGGGCGGCCTGTCTAAGGGTCCTTTCTACGATCTCATCATGGTCCTTCTTTTTGTCAACACCATGGATCTTCGGCCCATAGGTCAGGTTTTCACGGATGGACATAGGGAAGGGGTTTGGTTTCTGGAAGATCATTCCGATCCTCTTCCTGATTCCGTTCACATCGGCACCTGGTGCATAGATGTTGTTTCCGTCGAATATGATCTCTCCTTTGATCTTACAATCGGGAATGAGGTCGTTCATTCTATTGATGCTTCTCAATAATGTGGATTTACCACATCCGGAAGGGCCGATGAGGGCGGTGATCTTGTTTTTCTGTACGGGCATGCTCACATCGAAAAGAGCTTGTTTTTCCCCATACCAAAGATTGAGGTTCCTGATATCCAGGATGCGTCCGTTAGTTGGTTGTGTTAGTTCCATATTTTCACCATTGGGTCTTTTTGCTACTGCGTTCCCTGATATAGTTTGCTGTAAGGAACATTGCAAGGACTATCGCAAGCAACACAAGTGCAGTAGCGTATTGCAACGACGGGTCGGCTGTTCCTTCGGTCGCAAGGTAGTAAAGGTGGTACGGCAGGGCCATCACAGGTGAGGTGATGTCGAAATTGAGTTTATATTTCATAAGGACGACGGCAGTGAACATGATAGGTGCGGTTTCACCGGCCGCACGTCCCAGTCCAAGGATCGAACCGGTCATGATACCGCCGAGGGCCGCTGGGAGAACGACCTTGAACGTGGTCTGCCATTTGTTGGCACCCATCGCGTATGAAGCCTCTCTGATCTCTCTCGGAACGTTCCTGATAGCTTCTTCTGTGGTCCTGATGATGACCGGGAGGATCATGAACGACAGGGTGATACAACCGCCGATGAGTGAGATCCCCAATCCCATAAGCACGACTATGGCGGCCACACCGAACAGACCGAAAACGATGGACGGGGTTCCGTTGAGCACATCGATCGCCTGTTCGACAATGGAGGAGAATTTTCCCTTTTTAGAATATTCAGTAAGGTACGTACCAGAGAGGATACCGACAGGAAGAGCGATGATGGCTGTTCCGATGATCAGTTCGATTGTACCTACGATGGCAGGTAGGATACCTCCGGCGGTACCAGAACTTCTTGGATATTGGGTGAGGAAATCCCAGTTAAGTGCGGGAATGGCACCGATGACTATGGTTCCGAGGATCCATACAAGATATAGGGCACAGAACATGGCGGTACCGAAGAGGACCCAATGTGCCAGCTTCTGTTTGGTCTCCCTGGTTCTGTTGATGACGAAGATACGGGCCATGTCCACCAAAATGGCGAGGAAGAGGGCTCCGAACAAAGCTTCGTTCTCATTTACGAAGAGTGAGAGTATCATATAGAGAACTATGACGACAAGGATGCCTCTGCAACCTTTCCTGAACTGTTTGGATCCCTTCTTACCAAGCATTCTGCGAAGTTGAGGGTTGTGTTCTCCGCGGAATTTCTTTTCGGTCATTTTCACAACCTGTCTTGCCAAGTGGTTGATGGCGAACACCATCAGCATCAGAATAAGGCCCAGGAGGAACAGCGCAGAGTAGTGGGTGCTTCCTACGACGACCTCGGGCATCTCCAATGCAAGGGTGGCTGTGATCGTACGTACATACGAAAACACATCCCAGAGAGGTTCTGGGATAAGGGCGGAGTTACCGGTGACCATCATGACTGCCATGGTCTCTCCGACCGCCCTTCCGATACCGAGGATGACAGCGGATGCAATACCGGATATAGCTGCGGGGACGACAACTCTGGAGGTCGTCTCCCAACGGGTCGCACCCATGGCGAGAGATGCTTCTCTGAACGTACGGGGTACGGCCCTGAGTGCATCTTCCGAGACAGAAACAATGGTAGGTAAGGCCATGATACCCAGAAGTAGGGATCCGGTCAACCATCCGAATCCTGATACGGTCTGACCGGGGAATAGTTTTGCAACGAGGGGGACAAGGGTGACCAGTCCGAAGAATCCGTAAACGACGGAAGGGATCCCTGCGAATATCTCGATCGCGGGTTTGAGTGCTTTTCTTATTTTCTTGTCGGCAACTTCCGACATGAAGATGGCCGTTCCGACACCGAGAGGGATCGCAATGACGATCGCTCCGAAGGTGACCAAAAGGGTTCCGAGGATCACGGAAGACGCTCCGTAAAGTCCCTCGGAAGGTTTCCACTTGCCACCTGTGATGAAGTCCCAGATACCGATCTCTTTGATAGCAGTGGTCGAGTTGTTCAGGATGAATATCAAGATAAAGAAAACAACCAGAACGGCGATGGTGGACACCGCCATCAGCACGTATTTCACAATGCTGTCCGAATCCATTTTTATTTTCTTCATCGAGCCGTTCGGGAATGAGAACATGTTCATTCACTTATGCTGATAAACCCGTTTTTAACAAGCAGTTCTTGTCCTTCGGCTCCGAGGATCCAGCTGATAAGGTCAGCGGTGGCACCGGTCGGAGTTCCCTTGGTCGCTAGTACAAGGTTCCTTTGGATGGAATAGGATCCGTCCTTGACGTGTTCCTCTGTGGGGGTGACACCATCCAAGGTTGCGATAGTGATATTGGACTTCGAATTGATCTTCTCAGTGTGTCCAACACTGACATATCCGATCGCACCGGAGGTCTTATTGACCGTATTGACCACAGAGTTGGTCGATGAGGTTTCTACGGCATTGTCAACCAGGCTGTAGTTTCCATCGATCTTCTTGAGCGCTTCTTCGAAGCCATCACGGGTCCCGGATCCAGATTCCCTAGAGACAACGGTGATCTTCTTATTGTTGCCTCCAACTTCTGACCAATTGGTGATCTGTCCGGAGTAGATCTTTTCGAGTTGTTCTGATGTGAGGCTGTTAACTCCCGCATCTGTGTTGATGATGGCCATAATTCCGTCGAGACCGATCGTGGTCTGAACAAGTCCGCTAGCAATTTCTGAATCTTTGAGATTACGGGAAAGCATAGCGAGGTTGGCGGTACCGTTAAGGGCTGCGGCAGCACCGGTTCCAGAACCGTTGGCGGTCATGTCAAGAGTTATGTAGTTGAACTTGCCCTTGTAGATCTCCTGTACTTTGAGCATATAAGGTGCAATGGTGGTCGATCCCTGGATCGTGATGGTCTGGGCGGAGGAGTCGGTGCTCCTGATATTGATGAATCCTTTTTCAAGGAGAAGTTTCTGTCCGTCCGCTCCGAGTATCCAGTCGATGAGGTTGGAAGCAAGTCCTGAGGGGGTGCCTTTGGTGGCCAGTACAAGATTCCTTTGGATGGGGTAGGAACCGTCCTTGACGTGTTCTTCGGTGGCTGTGACACCATCGAGGGCGAGAATGGTTGAATTTGATTTGACATTGGCGGTGTATCCGATACTGACATATCCGATCGCACCAGCGGTCATGTCGACAGTGCTGATAACGGCATTGGTGGATGTGTTTTCCAATGCATATTTGTCAAGAGAATAATTCACACAGATCTTCTTGAGCGCTTCTTCGAAACCATCACGAGTTCCGCTTCCAGATTCCCTGGAGACGACAGTGATTTCCTTATCATTGCCACCAATTTCTGACCAGTTCTCGATCTGTCCTGAGAATATCTTTTCAAGTTGTTCGGATGTAACATTATCAATACCAGCTGCCTTGTTGACAATGACCATGATGCCGTCGATACCGATATTGGTTTGAACAAGTCCGCTCGATTTTTCCGTGTCCTTAAGGTCACGGGAAAGCATAGCGAGGTCGGCAGTTTCATTGATAGCTGCCGAAGCACCTGCTCCAGATCCATTGGCGGTCATTTGTATCTCTACTTTGGGGTGGAGATTAAGCCATGCTTCTTGCACAGCGGTCATATAGGGGGCTACAGTGGTCGATCCTTGAATGGTTATTGTACCATTTAAATCAGTTTTGTTCTCATCATGGTGGTTGAGCATAACGGCGGCTCCAGCACCGATGATTATAACAACTGCGATAATTGCGATTAGAGTTGTTTTTGTGTTCAAGAGTTTACCTCTAATATCTGGTACTTTGGCGAAGTATATAGATAAAATCGACATAGTATATATTTAATTATATATGATATATAGCAATATATAAGTTATTGAGAAAATTATAGATTATTTTTAATGATTATAGATTTGTGTATTAACAATATCTATTTGGAAACTTTGGGGCGCTGATTTCCGAATGAACAGAAACAAAAATTTGAAAATTAACTTGAATGTGGTGATTTTTTTGGAATGATCGTACCTTTTAGGGTAGTTCTATCTCCAAATAGATATGGATCAAGAAAATAGATTTGCTGCGACCCATATGCCCTCCGGATGACCGGAGGGCTTCGAAGTCATTGAACTGACCTATCGACTTCGAGGCGTATGAATCAGAAGTGGTTTCAATTTCAACAGAGCTTACGTCTCCAATATACGAATGCTCCACCGATAATGGCAAGACATACAATTCCGCTGACTATCAAAATAGTGGTCGATGATGATGAGGAATTGTTTTTCTCGGTCGTTTGTTTAACCCATTTGCCATTGTCGTAATGGAAGGTCGATCCGGCAAGGTTTGCGGCGGTGGGTGCGAGTTCGGTCACACCGTCGGTGTCAAAGAATGCAACGGAGAACGCATGGTCTCTGATGATATATGCTGAGTTTTCGATCTGATTGGGGATTGTGATCTCAGTTGCGGTTCCGGCATAACATATCAAATAGTATGTGTTTCCACTGAACCCGTATACAAATCCATTTCCATCTGTTTTCACAGTTGCATCAGAAGCTTTTGTGAAGAAATTGTTCACATCTTCAAACCCGTATTTTCCATTTTTAACGTCTGTCAACTGACTGAGGTTGATGACTTCGAACAGACGATCGCAAGATATGAACGCACTAGTTCCGATCTCGGTTATCTTACTCGAGAGCGTGACACTGACCAGATTGACACATCCGCCAAAGGCATAACTGTCCAAAGATGTGACGGTTTCAGGAATCACATAGGAAATACCAGATTTGTTTAGAGGGTATTGGATCAAGGTGGTCACGTCTTTATTGAAGAGCACACCGTCGATCGAGCAGTACATCGTATTTTCTTCGCTGACAGTTATCTCAGTAATTCCTGTACAGTTTGCGAATGCCATATATCCGATGTAGTTGACAGAGCTTGGGATATGTACGGAAGTCAGGGAACTACAACCACTGAATGCAGAAAGCCCGATCGATAAAAGGGAATCAGGAAGGTCAATGGATGGGATGGACACACAGTTAACGAACGACATCTCTCCGATGTACTCAATTGATTTTGGTATGTTGATCGATTTCAGAGAGGTGCAACTATCGAATGCAGAAGTTCCGATCATGGTGACATCATCGGGGATGGTCACGGTGATTAGTTTGTTGCATTCCACGAACGCATAAGATTCGATCATTGTTACTGAATCAGGAATATCATAGGTGGTGCCACTCCTACCTGCTGGATATTCTAGTATTATTGTTTTGTCTTTGCTGAAAAGTACGCCGTCTATCGAGCAGTACAACTCGTTGTTCTCACTGACGTTGATCGACACAAGGGAAGGACAGTCAAAGAACGCCCAGCCGCCAATAAATTGGACCGATCCACCCACATTTATTGTGGTGAGAGAGGAACATTCATTGAACGCATACTCTCCGACAGACGTTACGTTGTCTGGAATGGTCACACTGGTCAAAGAAGTGCAGCTGTGGAACGCATAGGAACCGATGGTCTCGACATGTTCCGGTATCTCTATGGACTCCAAAGATGCACAGCCATCGAACACTCCATATCTGATAGAGGTCACAGAAGTGGGTATTTTTATGGATTTCAGAGAGGTGCAGCTATCGAACATACCCTCTGCGAGAATGGTGAGATTATTGCTCAGCTTCGCGGATGTCAGTGAAGTACAACTATCGAACACTCCGAATCCGGTGGATGTCACGGAATCAGGCATATCGATGGATTTCAGAGAGGCACAGTAGCGGAATACGCCATTCCCGAGGGATTCGAGGGTATCTCCAAAAGTTACGGATGTGGCAGCAGTACAGTTGTAGAACGCATAGTTCCCAATGGACGTGACACCTTTTTCTATGACAATTGTTTTGATAAGATCTTTGTACGAATTCCAAGGTGCTTTTGAAACGGCATAATCATACATCTGTCCAGAACCGCTTATGGTCATGGTACCGTTCGTGTCATCAAAACTATAATTGACATTATCTCCGCATTTGCCTTCATAACTGGGTTCCGCCATGAGGTTCTCTGAGTCTTCCAGCATATAATGTGCGGATACACAGACCAATGCGACGGCGATCAACAGTAACAATCCGGTGCCGCGACGGTCTGAGTAAAAATTCGAGGTGATAGGTCTCAATTCAATACCTCCTGTAAGTGTCTCTGATGCAGGTCATGTGTTAAGATCGCATTTTCCAGATGACATCAAGATACAATAGTAACTATGATATTAATCATATTTTGTCCGGATTTCACACAAATTGTAACAAAACCAATCCTTTGAGATCTAGGTTCTTTAGTAACGGACCTTGACCGGACGGTTCAGAGTCATTGAGTCTTCGGTTACTATACAATCGAAGGCCAGTACATGAACTCCGGCCTTTGCTGCAGATTGCAACGCCAAGCCGAACTCAAGGTGTATTTCATAGTCAGGGATGAAGTACTTCACATTCTCCATCTGAACCACGAGAACGATATAACATTCCATTCCAGAACGGGCGAGTTCTGTCAATTCATGAACGTGTTTCAATCCTCTTTCCGTTGGTGCATCTGGGAAGCAGACAACATCATCATTCTCTTTAGTGACCCCCTTTACTTCCACAAAGATGGGTTTTCCGTTGTATTCGGCATAGAAATCGAATCTGGAATCGCCATATGTGTACTCTGGGATCAGAAGATCGTGTTCGCAGATGCTTGAGAAAGATTCCTTCACCACGGTGTTGGGTGCCTGAGAATCTATATTGATCAATCTCCCGTTCTTGCGGGCGGCGATGAGATCATACTTGGTGGAGCGATGTGGGCTATCTGAAACCGAAAGGATAACTTCAGTACCAGGGAGAAGGATCTCTTTGCAACGACCGGTGTTCTTGACGTGGCACTTCGAGATCTGCCCTGGCACATCATCCTTTCCGTCGATCCCGACGTTGGCGATGAACCTGTTGGGCCGATCGATGAATGTTCCTTTGACAACCTGCCTGTACTTCATTTGCTCACCGATCGCAGAATCGGATCCTGTCCGATGCACCTTTGGTAAAAGGTAATGGCGTTTCGTCGTATTTGTAGTTGAACTATCAATACTCAATGAGTCGGCGTATGACTGAAATGCCTGCGGTAATCAGGTTATTACTACTATGTTTATAGAAATCTATTCCGCGAAAATGTTACATGTATAATATTTTCGGAATAGGAATCCATAACCTTCTCGAATTGGTATAAGGCACTCAGGTGAAAGATATGGGGACAGAATCATTTACTTCCATCAACATTATGCGTCCTGAAGTCAATGAAAGAAAAGGATGATAGGTTCAACAAAAGATTGATAGATGGTTCATCTAAATTATCTTCTTTTTTGGATTCAGATAGTTTCTTAGACCCTGTAGATTCCGTTCAGGTTGCAAAGGATCTAAAATCGTTGATGGGAGATGCAAAGGATCGTTCTCATAAGGTCCTCTACAAAGTGGGTTTGGTCAATCACGAGTTAAAAGACAACCTTCAGACATTTGCTTCAAAATACGATTCGTTTAGGAGCGATGTGGAGTGCCATAATGAGAAGATTCTTTTGTCAAAGGTGAAAGAAGTAGGTGAAATAATCAATCCGATAGAGGGACGCGATCTTGATGAACAGCAACTATCCGCTATCGCATTTGATATAAGATCAAGACTTGTAATCGCTGGAGCTGGAACAGGGAAGACGACGACCATTATTGGTTTGGTAAAGTATCTACTTAAAACTGAACTAGCAGGGCCCGAAGAGGTCCTTCTTTTGTCATTTACCAATGCTTCTGTGAACGAACTAAAGGAACGTATCATCCGTGAAACCGGTAAAAGGGTCCATGTCAGCACATTCCATCGTCTTGGTCTGAATATAATAGCGTCTTCAGACGGGAAGGTCCCGAAGATAACCTCGACCGATCTCAACGATTTCATCAAAAAGGAGATCGAACAAAGGAAAAACGACCCACAATATCTTAAGGCCCTCAATGAGTACCTTGCCTATGATTTTGATTCCCAGAAGAACGAATCCGATTTCAAAAGCTATTCTGAATATCTGCGCTACCTTGAGGAGAATCCCCTTATAACACTTAATGGTGAGAAGGTCAAGAGTTTTGGAGAGGCTGATATAGCCAACTATCTCGCAATAAACAATATTCCGTACCAATACGAAGAATCGTATCTAGTAGATACCAATGATTCTCAATATGGCCAATACCATCCTGATTTTCATATAACAGGCACCGACATCTATATTGAGTATTTCGGGACCGATCGCAACGGGAATGTTGCTAAATTTATGATCGATGACAATCCCAATGCATCCGAAGAATACCAAGAGGGGATCGAATGGAAGAGACAGATTCACAAGGCCAACAATACTGAACTGATAGAATTGTACGCATATGACAGGGCCGAAGGTGAATTACAGTCTAAACTGGAAACCAGTTTGCGGAAACACAAGGTTCAGTTCGATCCCGATCCTCCTTCCAAGACCTTGCAAAAGAACCTCGGTCAGGATAATATGAAGCTGACCTCGCTTATTTCGATGTTCAACACGATAATATTGCTTGTAAAAGGTCACGGAAAGAAATGGGACGAGATCTTTCCGCAGGGCGAGACAAGGGGTGAGAAGAAGCAGTTCACAAGACTCGAAAAGGTGATCAAACCACTATATGATGCATACCAGAAACATCTGAGAGAACAGGGGGAGATCGATTTTGAAGATATGCTGAACCTTGCCACGTATTGTATTGTGCAGGGCGGGTATCAAAATCCATACAGATATGTAATTGTGGACGAGTATCAGGACCTTTCTCTTTCTAGATACAACCTACTTAGGGCCCTTCGTGATTCAAAAGAGTACAAACTGTTCTGCGTGGGCGATGACTGGCAGAGCATATATCGTTTCAACGGGTGCGATGTTTCGTTTATTCTCGATTTCAATAAATATTGGGGCCCTACGGGCGTTCGCAAAATCGAAACGACCTACAGGTTCACGGGGGACCTGCTCAGACTTAGCACCGAATTCATATGTCGTAACAAACGTCAATATTCAAAGAATCTTGTCGGGGCGGGCAATGTGAATTGTTCTGTCAATCCAATCTGTGTTAAATCCCCATATGATGCTAGGAAAAAAATCGCAGACATTCTCATTTCCTTACCAAAGGGGAGTTCCGTTCTCTTCCTCGGTAGATACAATCACGATGTCCGCCCGTTAGACTGTTACGGTTTCAGTTGGAAGCCAGATATCTCTAACAGGTCTTCGACCATCGTTAGATTTGATAAGCGTCCTGATTTGTCGATGAAATTCATGACGATACATGGTTCGAAAGGATTGCAGGCCAATTACGTGTTCTCTCTCAACAACAAGACCGGTCAATATGGGTTTCCTAGTATGAGGCAGGAATCGCCAGTGATACCGAGACTTCTTGGTGGAAATGACACTCAAATAGATGAAGAAAGGAGGCTTTTTTATGTTGCTATGACGAGGGCCAACAAGGCATTGTATCTTCTTACCTACCAGGGACACGAATCTGAATTTTACAGAGAAATATTTGGGGGCCCAGTTCCGAGGAAGCTATGTATCGGCTTTTGTCCAATTTGTGGTGGCGAGCTTGTTCTGAGAGAAGGGAAATTTGGGCAGTTCTATGGGTGTTCGAATTATCATTCAAGAGGATGTAAGTTCAAACGTCAGATAGAGAAAGATAATCAGTGAGATCAGAGATTTACCATAATAACATCTATGCATACGCTTCTACAAACCGGCGTCTCATTATCTATCATTGTGAAGTTTTCATTGCAAAAACTTAAACAAATGCTCATTATTGCGAACTCATATGAAATCCGAAAGACTCTTCCTGTATGACACCACTCTCCGCGACGGTGCTCAGTCAGAAGGCATATCTTTTTCCGCAGACGACAAGGTCGACATCCTCAGGAAATTGGATTCTTTCGGTATTCCGTTCGTCGAAGGTGGTTGGCCCGGTTCCAGCCCCCGCGATGATCAGTTTTTCCAGAAAGCGAGGGAAGTGGAACTCCACAACACGCAACTTGTCGCTTTCGGAAGCACAAGGAGACATGGCATTCTTGCTTCAGAAGATCCCAATCTTAATGCATTGGCGGATTCCCCCGCAGAGTGGTGTTGTATTTTCGGAAAGAGCTGGGATTTCCATGTGACCGACGCACTCCGCATATCATTGGATGAGAATATAGAGATAATATCTGATAGTGTCTCATTTTTGAAATCTAAAGGAAAACACGTCATGTTCGATGCGGAACACTTCTTCGACGGGTTCCGTTCCAACAGAGACTATGCAATGAAGTGCATACGCACCGCTGCCGAAGCTGGGGCCGAGTTCGTCATTTTGTGTGACACCAACGGAGGAAGTCTTCCCACACAGATCCTCGAGATCGTCAAGACCGCTGTGGCAGGTTGCAACGCAAAGATAGGTATCCACTGCCACAACGACTGCGAACTTGCCGTGGCGAACTCACTGGCGGCAGTTTTAGCAGGAGCAGTAATGGTCCAAGGTACCGTCAACGGTATCGGAGAGAGGTGCGGAAATGCGAATCTATGCTCACTGATCCCGGACCTTAAAGTGAAGATGGGGTGCGATATTGGAAATCTCAATCTGGAAAACCTCACAGATCTGTCCCATTTCATCTCCGAGATAAGCAACTGTCCCGCAAATCCCTCCCTCCCCTATGTAGGAGAGAAGGCTTTCGCTCACAAAGGCGGTATGCATGTATCTGCATTGGTCCGTGATCCACGCACTTACGAGCACATCTCCCCAGATCTTGTGGGAAACCACAGACGTGTTCTGGTATCGGATATGGCCGGAAAGGCGAGCATCGGAAAGAAACTGTCTGAGTTGGGTATCGACGTAGATGGCCCTGTGACCAAGGAGATCACAGATACCATCAAGAATCTGGAGTTCAAAGGATATGAGTTCGAAGGTGCGGATGCAAGTTTTGAACTTCTTGTCAGAAGACTCAAGGATAAACTGACCCCTCCGTTCAAGGTGGAAGGATTCCGGGTGTTCATTGACGATGCCAAAGGGAAGATGACCGCCGAAGCTTCGGTCAAAGTACGCGATTCCGAAGGTGTGTTAGAACACACTGCCTCCGATGGTGATGGTCCTGTCAATGCTTTGGATAATGCATTGAGAAAGGCACTTTCAAGATTCTTCCCGGAGATGGACCGTATCCGTCTTATCGATTATAAGGTACGTGTCTTGGACGAGAGATCTGCCACCGCGGCTTCCGTAAGGGTTCTTATCAGGACCACGGATGGATCCCGGGATTGGATCACCGTCGGTGTTTCTGAGAACGTTATCGAGGCATCTCTCATAGCGCTTACCGATTCCTTCGAATACGCCATTATGAAGTTCTGATTCCGATAGTTAGGTGTAACTTTCGGTTGACATGCTAACTGTACTGTTCCCATTTTATACTCATTCAAGGACAGTCGGTATTCGTGAGCAACATGATAGCGCACTTGAAAACAAAATTGAACAGACCTGATAAGAAGGGAGGCATCGAAGGCCTTCCGATGGAACTCATGATCATTATTGTGGTCGCTGCTTTGGGGACCGCCATTCTCGTAGGATGGATGAGCAATATCGAGGAACCACAGACCATAGGGGACGTGGATTCCACTCAGACGCAGTTCGTCCTCGGAAACACTGACACCAAGACCTTTTCCACCAAGATCACTGTGAGGGACAACAACGGAGACCCGATAAAAGGAGCCACCGTCGTACTTACCGGATGTGGTGTCAAGAGTTCATACTACTCAAGCGCCTCGAAAACCGTATGTGGCACCACTGATGATAATGGTGAGATCTCATTCAACAATATTTCAGTGACCAAGACCTCTCCTGGTGTGGGGTATGTGAACGTCCACGTCTCTGCCGGTGATTACGGAGAGAACAACAGTCTCAAGATCCCAGTGGTGAGGTGATTGGACAGCAAGGGCGTCATAGGATTCCCGATGAGGATCGCACTGGCGTTCCTCATCATCGCCCTCTGCACCCCCGCTTTGATGTCCGCAGCTCAAAATTTTTCCCAACAGGCGGACATCAGAGGTATGGATGACGATCTTGATAGGATATCCGATGCGGCCACCAAAGCTTATCTTGGCGGTGTCGGGACATCCATCAAGACCTATGTGGAATTGATCCCGGGGTATGAAATTGAACTGGGCGGAGATGAAGCCGACAAGTATTCTGTAAGGCTTATTCACAATGGGGCAGTCGTCGAAAAAAGATATCTGGCACATCCCTCGGTACCGGTGATGGAAAAGGCCGTGTTAGATGGAAGTTGTGAGATCATCATCGAATGTGTCAATGATGTAGGGTATGGCGTGAAGGTGACAGCGATATGATGGAATTCACATTTTCAAGAGTGACTCTGATCATTTGTGGGGCGATATTGATAGCTTCGATCTCAGTACCTTTATCTGGACTTTATGAAGATAAAGCCCAGTGTTCGTTGGACGAGATGACAGAAAATACGGCCAAAGTGATAGATTCTTTTTGGAATTCGAATCTTGATAAGATGTATCTCGATGGGGACTCCTTACTTCCTTCAGCAGAATATGCACTTCATCTTGATGGTTATGAAATAACGATGGTCGATGGGTCGGGGAATGAGCATACTTCATACATGAAACACAAGTCAGATCTTATCTCGATCTCCAAGGGAGAAGTGGTCACACTTGTGAAATGCAATGGTGTTTTGACAAACGAGAAGGATATGATCATGGTTGCTTGAACGAAACATTGGAATCTCTATGTAGGGCATTAAAGACAGATCTGGTCAGTGACCATCGATGCTTAAAACCCTTTTTCAAACACCTTTCAAAAATATTAGATTGTAACAACGATCCCACAACAGTTTTAATGTCTGGGTCTATCAGAATTTATCCCCGAACGTTTCAGAGATCTTTGTGAGCGCCATAGCGAATCTTTCGAGATCTTTACGGTTGTTATAGATGTACACGGATGCACGTACACTACCATCAATGCCACGGGATACAAAGAAGGGGTGGGCACAATGCATTCCAGAACGAACCATGATTCCATCCATGTTGTCAAGGATCATTGCCACATCGTGTGCACCGAGTCCGTCAATGTTGAATGACATTAAGGAACATCTCATCGAAGGGTCCTCCGGGCCTACAATGTGTAACCCTTTGATGTCTTTTGTAAGTTCATACATATATCTGATAAGATTGGCATCATGTTTTGCTACATTCTCCATTCCGATCTTTTTCAAATATTCGAGGGCCGCCTTGGTACCGAAGATCCCACCATAGTCCTGAAGACCTGCTTCGAATCTATCAGGTATAGGTGCCAGAACCACATCCTCATAGGTCACGAGACCGACCATTCCACCACCATAAAGGCGTGGTTTTAGTTTTTCGAGAACCTCCGATCTTCCATAGAGCATCCCGATCCCGGAAGGACCCAGCATCTTATGGAACGAAGTGGCGTAAAAATCGACATCGAGGTCTTTGAGGTCCACTTGGAGATGAGGTGCCCCTTGGGCACCATCAACTAGGACCGTTGCACCGAAATCATGTGCGATCTCAGTAACCTCTTTAATGGGCACCGTACAACCAGTCACATTGCTACATTGAGTGACGGAGACAAGTTTCACATCGTGTTCCATTGTGTTCTTGAATGCTTCAAGGTCAAAGACACCGTCATTCCCAGAAGGTGTTCTTTTAAGAGCTATTCCTGCAACGTCACATAGAGTAAGCCACGGAACGTAATTTGAGTTGTGTTCGAAATCGGTGGTGACCACAATATCTCCCTTGTGAAGTCCGATGCCACATGCCACTGTGTTTATCGATTCTGTGGTGCTTTTGGTAAAAACAAAGTTTTCAGGTGCAGGTCCGTTGAAGAACGAGGCGATAGTTTCACGGGTCTCATCGATTCTCATCGAGACCTCATTAGCCAAGTGATGTACGCTCCGACCTCCGCATACTGGGAAATCATGATAATATTCCGTGATCGCATTGATGACCGCGTCGGGACGCAGAGACTGACACGAACTGTCAAGATAAACTCCCTTGTCAGATCTCATTGTCGGAAAATCATTGCGTATGGAGTCGAAATCCATATCGGTGTATCGTATGATGTCCTTAAAGGAATCGGTATTATGAAATCCGCACATACAGTTGATGTTATTCGCAGAGTTCAAGGGCCCCTTCTAGAACTATCGATTTTTCATTCAGAATATTTGTGAATAGTGGTTTCGAATTGAGTTATATGGATTATTTGACAAGGTGGAGTTCATTAACAATAGTGCCCCTTTTATAGTCGGTGAGGCAATGTACAATGTATGTCAGGAGAGGGGAAGCGGTTGGAAGTACCGATAGGGGTCGACGATTTCCAAACAATTCGTCAGGTGGGATTGTATTTCGTAGATAAGAGTGAACTTATTTCAGACCTTCTTGTAAATCCGACCGGAGTGTATCTCTTTACCAGACCCAGACGTTTCGGTAAATCCCTCAATCTCTCCATGCTCGATGCATTCTTCAACCT
>CAVHHN010000027.1:0-20379 GCA_963635855.1 Faecalibacterium sp. CAG:74
GAAATATACAGGTCATCAAAAAGGAATTGGACACACATTATGCCAAATTCTCTTCATTACTGTTGGCTAACGAAGCCAACTATCATGCCATTCTTGCCGCCATCATATTCAGCCGTGAAGGAAGATATGAAATTTCCATTGATCGTGAATCCGGTGACGGAAGACATGATACTCTTATGAAAAGCAAATTCCCCAGGTATCCGAACATTGTGGTCGAGATAAAGAAAGCCGATTCCAACGACAGCGAAGCTACCGTAGACCGTCTGGCACATCAAGCATTAGAACAGATCCAAAAGAAAGATTACTGCAGAGGTCTGAAAGGAAAGACCTTACTGTACGGTATCGCATTCAAAGCAAAAACCGCCACGGTCCTTCTCGAAGAGACCTGCCTATGACCAACAAGATCACCCCCCTCTCAAATGCGATTCGGGCCAGATAACAACAGAGGGAAATATACACTGCATACTGTAGCTACATCCACTGTTTCGAATTAGGTCGGATTGAAATTAGGTTGGATGTTGACAGCATAATTTAATGTGGTTGTGTGAACAAACGAGAATAATCAGTGGTCCCAGAAATCGGTTGTGTTGTATGACCCAGATCTCCAAAAGAATTGTTTTAGGATGAGTGTCAGAGGCAGTTCATTTTATGATGACGCTTGCGACACCGTTGATAGACCGGATCTCTGCCATGAGTTCACCAGGAATTGTTCCGTCAGCCACGATGATAAGGTGTGAAACGTTCGAATCCTGAGAATCGCTGACAACGGCCTGCCTGATGTTTATCATTTCACGAGATAATACTCCGAGGATATTTGCCATGAGTCCCGGGACCTGAGAATCTACCGGGATGATCTCGATCGAGGAACATCCGATCTCGGAGGCAGCTTCATCTATAAGAAGTGTGGATTTGACCTTTGAAAACAGTGCGTAAAGTTCCGGTATCGACATTATGCGATCTATGGTGCATCTCACGACGCGCCTATCGATATCCAATGCCCTTGCGATCGCGGCATCGGCCTGTTTTATCGGCCCGCAATATGCGTCACCGGATTTTACGCTGATGCCGAGTTTTAGCATCAGTCTCGCGACCTGCTCTTGTTTAGGGACTGACGAGAAATGACAACTAATGCGGTCCATAGTACAAAATCGTGCATTCGATATATAATTACGATGGGTAAGTGGTTTATATTTGCGCATAATAAATCGAAATGATAATATGGAGTCCACCTCAGTCAAGGAGCTCAGAGATGAAATTCACGACATCGATGCAGAGATCATAGACCTTCTCGCTACACGTATGGATATTACAGATGAGCTCGCACGCGCCAAAAAGGCCGCTGGGCAGAGTGTCTGGGATGAGAGTGTGGAGAAACTAATAATCGACCGTTATCTGGACCTTTGTACCGAAGTCAGCCTTACCGAGGCCGAAGCTGAGAAGATCGCTTCCTTGATCCTCACTATCTCGAAAGAGAGACAGATGAAGATCTATAACGAGTGATCCCTTCAGGGAATAATTGTCAATCATCGAAGGTAATCGTATGTGTGCCAAAGTCAGTGTCGCTGTTCTCGGAGCGACTGGAATGATCGGTCAGAGATTCGTTCAGATGCTGGAAAATCACCCTTATTTTGAGATCGAGGGGCTTTACGCATCGGAGAGGTCGGAAGGAAAGAAATTCGGAGACACACTTAAGGTCCGTGACTATCCTTATTCTCAGGAAACTCTCGATATGAAGATCTCCAAAATGGACATCGATCATATTTCCAAGAACTGTAGGATTGCATTTTCCGGTATTCCTTCGGATCTTGCAGGCCCTACCGAAACGGAACTTGCTGAAAAAGGGGTTGCTGTATACACCAATGCAGGTTCCCACAGGATGGACAAGCACGTTCCGATCATAGTTCCTGAGGTCAACACAGATCAGTTCGACTCAATCAAGGACCAGGCCACATATGGCAACGGTGGATATATCGTCACCAACGCCAACTGTTCGTCCACTGGTATCGTTGTTCCATTGAAAGCTCTCCAGGATGCATTCGGTCTTCAACAGGTCTTTGTTTCCACATATCAGGCCATTTCCGGTGCAGGATACCCAGGTGTACCTTCGTTAGATATTGTCGGCAATGTTGTTCCGTACATTTCTCACGAAGAAGAAAAGATGGAGACAGAGCTTTGTAAAATGCTTGGAACTTATTCCAACGGAGAATTCAAGTATACTGATTTCAAGGTCATGGCCAACTGTGCCAGAGTTCCTGTCATCGACGGTCATACTGAGTCCCTTGTGCTCGATCTCAAAGATCAACCCTCTCTTGAAGAGGTTGCAAAGGTACTTTCCGGATTCCGTGGGGAACCTCAGAAACTTGGACTTCCGTCCGCTCCCGAACAGCCGATCATCGTCAGGACCGAAGACAATCGTCCACAACCGATCTATGACGTTTCTGCAGGATCACCAGAAAGGGCAAGGGGCATGGCTTCGACAGTTGGAAGGATCAGGCAGTCCAACGGCTATTACAAGATGTGGGTTGTTTCCCACAACACTCTCCGTGGCGGGGCCGGTGGATCCATGCTTAACGCAGAGTACGCTTATAAGAAAGGAATACTCTGAATTATGGCCCCCGAGAACGGGGGCGTTTTAAACCTAACCTAAATTTGTTAGTAACATTTTTAATATTGTATTCATTCCATTCTTTCGTGCCAGCTAATATCCTCATTCGCAGAAAATATTTGGAAACCTTGGTAAATCTTCTTGATGATCCCAGAGTAAAAGCTATTCTCGGGCCTGCATTTGTAGGCAAATCCGTGTTGTTGAATCAGTTGAAAGGAGAACTTATCGCACGCAAGATCCCTGAGACCATGATCGCAACACTTTCTTACGATCGTGCAGTCATTCAAGTAAAAGAAAAGTTCAACGAAGAGCTTGAAACTGCATGTGCGGGAAATCCCAGAGTTCTCCTTATAGACAGTATCCATGCAATTCCCAACTATCGTGAGGTCATTCAAAAATTCCATCAGGCCCACCCTGAGATCTCGATATATGTGACCGTCAGCACAAATTCGATATGGGAACAGAAAGATGTCCCTGGATCTTCCGATAACGTAGTAAATATTCACTTGTATCCTCTCACATTCAGAGAATTCTTACAGAGATATCCTGGAAACCCGCAGGTACAGTTCGATACTTTTCTACGCACGGGTGGATTCCCATTCATCACCCCAGATCTTGATGAGTCGGACACCTCGTTGATCCTGGACGGTTTCATGCATCTTGTGGCCATGAGGCTTATTCTCAGAGAAAACAAGACCAACCCAAGGGGAATGGCAACTCTACTGACCTATCTTTTTGCCAATGTGTCGAACTGTCTCACCATGAAGGAGATCTTGGCGAATACAGGTGTCGTTGATAATCGTACTTTGGAGAAGTACATTCAGCATATCCTCGACTCTGGAATCATGTTCCTAAGCAATGGATATCAGATGGACAGGGGAATGAAAGAGAGTGCCAAAATGGTGTTTTTCGCAGTTGATACCCTAAATGGTTCTTTTATCAATCTGAGAGGTCTTCAACGCACGCCTAAGCGCAATGCCATCGCCAATATTCTTTATGTGGATCTGAAGGTCCGTGGATATGAACCAGAATTCCTTTTGTACAAGGGAGAACCTGCAGGTCTGCGCATCTTCATCGGGGACAAGCCATTGATGTTACGTGTCGATCTCAAAGCAGAGGAGACCAGGAAAATGGATGCGTTCACTGCATTCCGTGTGACAACTATGGATAAGGTGTTACTGACCACCGATATAACGACTCCAGAATTGAAGAGGTGTCACCAAATGAACTTGGTCGACTTCCTTATGAAGGATGATCTGAGCGATCTGGTCTCTTCCTCCGATCCTTCGAACAGTGACGTCTGCTGAAAGTTCTAGAATTATCTGGAAATACAACCATACCCGCTCTGTACGTAAAATATAATAGAGCGGGGTCGATGGTGTTCGTGATCATATGACGCTCAAATTGGCCATTCCAAATAAAGGCCGTCTCAACGAACGTGCAATCGAGCTTTTGACCAAGGCAGGAATAGATCTCGGTCCGGCCTGGGGTAGAAGTCTCAACATCAAGGTTCAGGATTTAGATCTCGAAGTTATTTTCGTTCGTGCACAGGACATTCCTGTGTTTATCAATTCCGGCGCCGTGGACTTCGGTATCACTGGACAGGATGTGGTGGCCGAAGCAGGTTCGGAGTTGATCCTTGTACAGAATCTTCGTTTCGGACATTGCAGATTCAGCGTCATCGTACCTGAGGAAAGCCCGTATAAGAGCGTGAAAGACCTTCCCGATGGGGTCCGCGTGGCCACCACATTCACCCACCTTAGTCGCAAATTCTTCGAAACCGAGCACATCAAAGCCAATGTCGTTGAAGTTCAAGGTGCGGCCGAGATAATGCCCTATCTGGGTGTGTCCGATATCATAACCGATCTTGTCGAGACCGGAGGTACACTAAGGACCAATCACCTTCGTGAGATCGGAACCATCCTTGAATCCGATGCATGTCTTTTCTCTTCCGATTCCGCAATGGCCGATCCTACGAAGAGGGCCAAGATCGAGGAGATCAGCGATGCCATCCGTTCGGTCCTGGATGCTGATGAGAAGAAATACATAATGGCAGATGTGCCGAAGGACAAACTTTCGGAGATCGAGAAGATCTTGCCCGGTATTGGAGGTCCGACGGTCCTTAGTATCGCAGGCAATGATTCGGCCATGGCGGTCCACGCTGTAGTTTCTTCCAAGGACACCTATCGTGTTGTCCGCGACCTCAAGAGACTTGGTGCGACAGGCATTCTTACCATGCCCATCGAACGGATGGTGGAGTAAATGGACCGTAACGACATGAGGGCGAGTGTGCGTGAGCTTACGATGTATTACAACCCGAAGGTCGGAGATGCACTTCGTATGGACACCAACACCAATGTTCTTGGTTCCAATCCCGCGGCCATGGAATATCTCCGCAATTTGAAGATAGATCTCAACGGGTATCCTAGCACATATTCCGATGGTCTTAGGACCGAACTTGCAAAACTTTACTCACTGAAAATGGAGAATTTTGTGGCAGGTAACGGTTCCGATGAGATCCTCAATACTATCTTCACCACTTTTACCGAACCGGGGCACATTTGTACCATCCCAGTCCCGTCTTATTCCCTATACTCATATTTCGTCAGTCTTGCCGGAGGCAAGATGAGGGAAGCTGACCTTACTGAGGATTTTCAGCTTGACGTAGACGCCATGGTCGGCAAAGGCGAGGCTAACAAAGGTGTTCTCATCATGCCTTCACCCAACAATCCTACTGGGAACTGTTTCAGGCAGAAGGATATCGAAGAGATCCTTTCTAAACACAACGGTATCGTGATCCTCGATGAGGCTTATTCCGAATATGCAAGACAGACCATGATCGGAAAGGTGGATGAGTTTGACAACCTGATCGTCTGCAAGACCTTTTCGAAAGCATATGCCATGGCCAATCTAAGGGTGGGGTACTGTGCATCCAATGTCAAGGTGGCGGAAATGTTGAATTCCGTGAAAGTGCCATACTCCCTCAATTCGATCTCGGAAGGTGCTGCCATCGCGGCCCTGAAAGATCAAGAATTCGTCAAGAAGAGTGTAGATATTGTCACCGAGCAGAGGCCTGTCGTCGCCAACAAACTCAAAGAATTAGGATTCGAACCCTATCCTTCGGATGCCAACTTCATTCTTGCGAGATCACCCATCGATCATACAAAGGTCATCGAGGGAATGAAGAAGAGGAGTGTTCTTATCCGTGACTTCGGAAGTAAAAGACGGACCGAAAATTGTGTAAGAATGACCGTCGGCACCCCCGAACTCAATAAGATAATGATGGATGCTTTGGAATCTGTCTTGGAGGATGAAAAAAGATGAAGGTGATGATGGCCGATTATAATGTCGGAAATCTTCATTCACTCAAGAAAGCTCTGGAACTCGCAGGATCCGAGGTAGAGATAGTCACCGACATGTCCAAGTTACTCGATGCCGAATGCATTGTGTTCCCTGGTGTCGGTGCCTTTGATTGTACTGTGTCTCCACTGGGTCAATACAAGGAAGCTATTCGGGACCGCCTCGAATCAGGTGTTCCATGTTTGGGTGTCTGTATCGGGACCCACATTATGTTTCCAGGAAGTGACGAAGGTTCACTTGAAGGGATCGGCTTTTTTGACGGAAGGGTCAGAAAACTGAGGTCCCGCACCGTACCCCATATGGGATGGAACAACGTCCTCGGAGAAGATCCGATCTTCGAGGGTGTGAAGGATAGACATTTCTATTTTGCACATTCCTATTATTGCGATCCGGCCTCTGAAGATGTGGTCAAAGGAAAGACCGAATACGAAGGATTTGAGTTTGCCACTTTGATGAGGCGTAAGAACGTTGTTGCCACACAGTTCCACCCTGAAAAAAGTTCAGATTCTGGATTGACGTTTTTGAAAAACTTCGTTGCGTTTGCGGAGGATCAACTATGATCGTGATTCCGGCGGTAGACGTTCTTGATCATAAGGTTGTTCAGTTGGTCGGAGGAAAATTGGGAACGACCCAGATTACGCTTGACGACCCATATGCTGTTGCAGAGGATTGGGTTCGTAAAGGTGCACCCTATCTTCACCTTGTCGATCTTGATGCTGCTTTCGGTAAAGAGGGTAATTCCGATGTCTTCTGTGAGATAATTCGTAACATTGGGGTGCCAGTCGAAGTCGGCGGAGGCATTCGTTCATCAGAGATCATCGAGAAGTATGTTGAGGCCGGGGCAGAAAGGATTATTGTCGGAACCAAAGCCATCACGGACATAGATTGGCTTACGGAGATAGCCAATCGGTTTCCCAATAAGCTTATGGTCGGAATGGACACGAAGGGTGGTAAGATCGCCATCAAAGGTTGGCAGGAATCTGCCCAGAGATCCATCGACGATATGTTCTCTATAATACGTGAACTTCCGATCGTCGCGGTCCTCCACACCAATATAGATGTCGAAGGCCAGGAGCAGGGAATTGCCAAAGATCAGGTCATTGACTTTTGTTCCAAGTGTCCCAGAAGCGTGGTCGTTTCTGGTGGAGTGACATCAAAATCTGATGTAAAGGTCGCTTCGGATGCAGGTGCTAGTGGCGTCGTTGTCGGAATGGCACTTTATAAAGGAGTTCTCAGGCCTTGGGAATTCGAGCGTCCTTGGTCGATCTGATTTTATGGGACGGATGTCCCGAATTTAAGACCCAAATGACCTTGGTTGTTTGGATCAGATCGAGCTTTATGGAAACGAAAAACCCGTCGAACAAATCTATTCATAGAAGAAACAAATGAGTGCAACCGCCGGGATTCGAACCCGGGTGGCAAGCTTGGAAGGCTTGAATCCTAACCAGCTAGATTACAGTTGCAACTAAATTGTGTATCTGACAGCCATATATAATGGTTGGCTTCTTACGACTGATTGAACTTATCATCTGGGCATATTGTCCTTTCAGACATTATCTTATACTCAGTTCCAAAATTCTTATAGAAGAATATAGATGGGGAACATATGTCCGAAGGGGTGTTTGCAAGCGATTCTGAGGCAAAGCTTTGGAATAAGATCGAAAAGGCTGATGCCAACAAAAATCCTGAGCGCAGACTCAAAGAAATCAAAGATATTCTTGTGGCAGTTTTAGGGTCGGATGACAAACACGATTCGAGGTCATTGTGTCGGTTGATCGAGATAGTCTCGATGGAAGAAGCCCAGGGATGGAACGAAGATATTGCAGATCTTGTGTCCAAAAGCCGTCAGGGCGATTGTCACCCTACACTCACCGCGGCCATGCGTTTTGCTTGCAAAGGATTGGTACAAGATGCGGAACACTATCTTTCTCGCCTTACTGAAGCATCCGACAAAGCGATGTATCATCTTGTGAAAGCACAGGTAGACATTGCCAATAACAAAATCCCAGATGCAGTATCTAATCTGAAACTGGCACTATGCAGTGACAGACTTCTTCACGATGCATATGTTACCCTTTCTAAACTTGACCCTCGGAAAAATTGGAGTGCACTCGAAGCCTGCGAACGTCTCTCTCGCGGATTGTCTTTTGATGAACCTGATAACGATGCAGCCGCTGAACTTCAGTTGTACCGTATCTATAAAGAGTGGTACAACGGGAATAAAGACACGGCCACCCGCATGCTCATTTCTTCTTCGCAATACAAAAACAAAGATCCTGATTACTGTATTTTGTCAGCTAGGATGTCCCGTGACGAGGGGGATTGGAAATCCTCTCAGATGATGTTCGAAGAGGCCAGTCACAAGAGGCCGGAAGATGCTTCTTTGCTTTGTGAGTTGGGAAATGCACACCTTAGTGGAGGAAACTACGAACACGCCCTGTCTTGTTTCAGGAATGCCGAAGCCTTCGATCCCGCCAACCCTTCGATATCAAAAGGCCATATCAACGCTTGTATCGCCTTAGGAAAGAACAATGAGGCGCTTCAGATCATCAGTGAATTATTCGATTCTGAGATGGCCACTTACGAAGATTATGAGGTCTTCACTGATAAACTGCTTCAAATGGGATTTTACACGGAGGCCGCCGACTACGCCATTAAGATCACATATTCCAATCCTGGTGATGCATCGGCCTATATCGTCCTTAGTAAGGTCGCCATGAATGACGGTCGTTATCGTGAAGGTGAGGAGTATGCCAAAAAGGGAGCTTCTGAGAACAAGAAGAATGCATCTTCCTTGGCACAATTGTCAACAGTGTATTTGACATTAAGACATACTTCCAAGGCGGCATCGATTGCAAAGAAGGCGGTCGCTGCAGACAAAAACAACCTCGATGCCCTTATGGCATTACTGGCAGTATATAGGGAGACGGAAGAGAACACGCTTGCCATCAATATCTGCAGGGCCATTCTCGATATCGATCCGAAGAACAAGGTGGCATCGGATACTTTGTACACGCTGGAACTTGCCAGTGCCCTAAGGGTGAAGGAAGGAACCGAGGCCATGCCCACCGTGGTCGGAGAAGAGGATTTCGTCAAACTCATCAGTTCTCTTGTCAAAGATGGTGAGTATAGCGAGGTCGAGAAACTCTGTAAAGACAACAACAGTAAATACGGGTCATCCAAAGATGTACGGTTCATCAGGGGCAATGCGGAATATGCTTTGGGAGAGTACCTTCACGCATCTGCATCATACGCCTCCGCGGCCGTTCTGATGAAGAACAACGCAGTGGTCTGGCATTGTAAAGGTCTGGCAGATGAGAAGGCCGGTGATTTCGACTCGGCTGAAGAGGCGTTCGGTAAGGCAGTCCTTCTTGATATGAACAACGCAGAATATTGGATCTCGATGGGTTGCATCAAAGAGAAGAAAGGCGATCTGGAGGCAGCGATCAAGGCATTTAACCACGCCATTGAACTAGATCCGCGTTCTGCTTATGCCCTCGTTCGTAAGGCGGCCATTTTAGCCTGTAAAGGAATGTATTCTGAATCTCTGGTATTCTTGGATATGGCTGAGGCCACAGATCCGAAGAATATGAACATTCAAACCGTGAAGATGAAGGTCTGTGTAAGGGCCACAAAGTATGTCGATGCCGTCAACATCGGAAAGAAGTTGATGAAGAAGGATCCTGATGCATCTACGGTCGCCACTTATGCCCGTGCTAATATTGAATTAAATGATCTAGGTCTTGCTAAAAAGGTGTTGGACAAAGCACTTGCGTTGAACCCGGATTCCTATGATCTTCTCACTGCTTATCGGGACATGGTAGTGAAAACTGCGAACACCGATGAGATCATCAAGGTCTGCACTAAGATCCTCAAGATCAATCAATATGACAGGACCACAAAGAAAAACCTGGCTGACGCCCTGGTGATGGCCGGACGTTGTGATGAAGCCAACATTTATTATGCTTCGATAAGAAATGAGATCAACGGAACAGATAGTGCTGAAGATACTGAGGTGGAATCCGACCCTGAAGCGAAATTTGCCATTGCCAAATCTCTCTATGAAGCTGACAACCTGGTCAGTGCGGCAAGACTTACCGATAAGATACTTTCAGTAGACCCAGACAATGTTGATTACGTACTTCTGAGAGCACAGATCTACCGTAAAAGCGGAGACAAGAGAGTGGCGGACCTGTTCCTCAGTCAGTACCTCGAGAGGAATCCGTCCAATGGATATCTTTACGAATCCATCGGTGACATGAGGGCTGAAGACGGGGATTACAAAGGTGCTTCTGCATCATATGCCAGTGCTATTTCCAGTGGGGTGAAGAATCCTAATATCTATGTGAAACTCGGAACAATGCAGGAGAAACTCGGAGGTCATGCAAATGCGGTCAAAAGTTTCAACACCGCTGTCATGCTCGATCCACATGATGCCGATGCCAACCGCAATCTGGCATATTCCCAATTGCGTGCCAAGGATTTCGATGCAGCATTGCGTTCGGTCCAAGCTTCGATCGCTGTAGAACCGACGAGAGAAGCGTATGCGATACTGGCAATGGTGTGTCAGGCGAAGAAGGACCGTGACGGTGTCCGCGAAGCATATCATGGATTCCTCAGATTCGATAATGTGAGCGATGAATGGACCAATGCGATCATCTCCGCCCTCAATAGCGTGGGGCTTAGGACCGAGGCCACCCTTCTTGGAAGCCGTGCAGGTACTGAGTCCAAAAACGACAACGAGGTATCTTCCGAGATCAAACGTTGCGCTGAGCGTATCCTTCGCAGGGCATATACAAGAGGCGTTGAACCGACGGATCCAGGGATCGCGGATATGTCGGAGAACGATGAGAATATGGTGCAGAATGCACTTGCGTATATCTCTGAAGTAAAAGACTACGGGAGTGTCATTTATGGTACTCCTGAGACCGACCGTCTTGAAAATCTGTCTTTTCAGATAGTTCAGCGTGCCAAGAACAAATCCCTTTCCGATCTTGATGTTGAGACCGCTTATGTCGCTGGTGGCGCACGGGATGTTGACGAGGCATTGTTGTTGACCTCCTATGTTCGTTCAGCATTGGTATCGAAACTTCCTCGCGAAATTCCGGAAAAATTAGTGGAAATGGGAAAGAAGACCTCTGAAAACAAAACCATCACTGAAGTTATGCTTGACAACCGTATAGGTGTGTTCTCCGCACGCATGGTCCTCGCCAGTATCGGCGATTGAATTCTTGTACGGTCTCGGACTTTCTCCGGGGCCGTACTGCAACCGAGGCGGTTGGGGAGTTCACGATTGTTCAAAGTTGTTTCAATGTCGTTCAATTTTGTCTGATGTCAGACAACGTATTTCTATTAGTGTAATATCGAATCCACGTTCATTATATAGGACTCAAAGATGTGTTTTAATCCCGATGGCAAAGAGTTATTTGGTTCTCGAAGACGGGACTGTTTATGAAGGCGAGTCCTTCGGTCACCGGTCTGATGCATTCGGAGAAGTTGTTTTTGCGACCGGGATGTGCGGATATCAGGAAAGTTTGACCGACCCGTCATATCGGGGACAGATACTTGTCATGACCTTTCCACTGATCGGAAACTATGGGACGATCTCTGATTTTTATCAATCCGATAGTGTTCATGCGAGAGCCGTGGTCTGCAGAGAGTATTGTAGGGAACCTTCCGATATGTACAATGGAAAGACCATTGACGAGTTCCTCAAGGACCATCACGTTCCGGGTATTTCCGGTGTCGACACCAGGGATCTGGTCATCAAGATCAGGAACGGCGGTACGCTCAAAGGCGCATTGACCGAGGATTTCAATGGTATACCGGACCTTTTGGAGAAGATCAGGGCCGCCCCCGCGCCATCCGAGGGCAATCTGGTCGGAGAGGTCAGTTGCAAGAAGATCGTTGAATATGACGAAGGAAAGGATATTACTGTCGGATTTTTGGACTGCGGGGAGAAATCTGGAATCCTCAGGGACCTCAGGGCGAGATATAATGTCGTCATGTTCCCTTATGACACTTCTTCGGACGTTATCACTGAATATAAGTTGAATGGAAAGAAGATCCAAGGGGTTCAGCTTTCCAACGGACCTGGAGATCCTTCACACCCTGTCATTCGCGACACAGCGGTTAAAACGATCAAGGATCTCGCTACTCAACTTCCATTATTCGGAATTTGTTTTGGAAATCAGCTCACCGCCATTGCGTTCGGTGCAAGCACATATAAGATGAAATTCGGACACCGCGGGTGTAATCAGCCGGTCATGTATGAAGGCAAAGTGTACATCACTTCTCAGAATCATGGGTTTGCTGTGGATGATGACACTCTTGAGGGTACAGGTCTCATTGCGGATCAGTTCAATGTCAATGACGGTACGGTCGAAGGTATGAGGCACAAGGACCTTCCGATATATACTGCACAATATCACCCCGAGGCATCGCCCGGGCCATGGGACACCTCGTTCCTTTTCGATAAGTTTGGCAAGATCATCAAAGAGGGACATCTATGAGAAAAAATTACAAGAAACTGATGGTCATCGGATCCGGACCTATTGTGATCGGTCAGGCTGCAGAGTTTGATTTCTCCGGTTCGCAGGCATGCAGGTCCCTTCGTGAAGAGGGGTATGAGACAGTTCTCGTGAATTCCAACCCTGCCACCATTCAGACCGATCCGGACACTGCTGACAAGGTATACATCGAACCCATGACCGCAGAGATGGTCGCAAAGGTAATTGAAAAAGAGGGTGTCGATGGTATTGTTTCCGGAATGGGTGGACAGACCGCACTCAACATATGTTCCGAACTTGCGGAGAAAGGCTACCTGAAGAAACTGGGTGCCACTCTGGTCGGAACCCAACCTGACGCGATCGAGAAATCCGAGGACAGGGAACTGTTCAAAGAGGCCATGGAAGCCATCGGTGAACCGGTTCCCAAGTCCAAACCCGCCAACAGTCTTGAAGAGGCTTTAGCGGCCGTGGAATACATCGGAAAATACCCTGTGCTCATCAGGCCTGCATTCACCCTCGGTGGTACCGGCGGCGGTATCGCATACAACGAAAAGGAATTGAGGGAGATTTGTGCCAGAGGTCTCGCATACAGTCGTATTCACCAGGTCCTTATCGAAGAGTCCATCTTAGGTTGGAAAGAATTCGAATACGAAGTGATGAGAGATGGTAAGGACAATTGCATCATCGTTTGTAACATGGAGAACCTTGATGCCATGGGTATCCACACCGGAGAATCCATTGTCTGTGCCCCATGTCTCACTCTTTCCGACAGGGAACACCAGATGTTCAGGACCGCATCACTCAAGATCATACGCGCTCTGGGTATCGAAGGCGGATGCAATGTTCAGTTCGCTTTGGACCCTGTTACCAAATCATATCGGGTCATCGAGGTCAACCCCCGTGTTTCCAGGTCTTCGGCACTCGCCTCCAAGGCGACCGGATATCCGATCGCCCGGGTCGCCACCAAGATTGCTGTCGGATACACTCTTGATGAGATCCCCAACAAGATTACCGGTAATACCTATGCCGCCTTCGAACCCACTCTCGATTATGTCGTCGTGAAAATACCCAGGTGGCCTTTTGACAAGTTCAGGACCGTCGACCGTCATCTTGGGACCCAGATGAAATCGACCGGAGAGATGATGTCCATCGGAAGGACCTTCGAAGAGGCACTGCTCAAAGGACTTCGTTCGTTGGAAATAGGTGTCGATGGTCTCGATCCGGTCAATATGACCGAGGATGAGATCCACGAAGAGTTCAAACATGCCACCGACCGTCGTATCTTCGCCATCGCACAGGCCCTTCGTATGGGGTGGACCGAAGAAACCGTGGCAAAAGAGACCCAATGGGATATTTTCTTTGTCAAGAAGATCAAGAACATCGTTGAAATGGAGAAGAAGCTTAGGAAAGGACCACTTACCGACGAACTCTTGAAAGAGGCCAAATACATGGGATTCGGCGATGAGACCATCTCAAGGCTTACGAACAAGAGCATCTGGGATATCTGCGGGCAGAGAGAAAAGGCAGGGATAACTCCCAAATACAAAATGGTCGACACCTGTGCTGCCGAGTTCGCTGCCGAGACCCCTTACTTCTACTCAACATACAACGGAAAGTCTTCCGAGGTGGTTCCGGACATTAAGAAGAAGCGTGTAGTGCTAATCGGATCGGGACCAATACGCATCGGCCAGGGTATCGAGTTCGACTACTGTTGTGTTCATGGCGTCATGGCTCTTCAAGAAGAAGGTTGCGAGGCCATCATGATCAACAACAACCCCGAGACCGTATCCACCGACTATGATATTTCAGATAGGTTGTATTTCGAACCATTGGATCTCGAGGATGTTCTCAATGTCATCAAAGAGGAGAAGGCCGACGGTGTCATCTGTCAATACGGAGGGCAGACCTCTGTCAACCTGGCACTTGATATAGAAAAAGGGTTGAAAGGCACATCCACGAAGATACTTGGTACCTCACCGGACCAAATGGATGTGGCCGAGGACAGGAGACGGTTCACCGACCTGATGAAAAAGCTGAACATCAAACAGCCCAAGTCCGGTACAGCATATTCTTATGAAGAGGCACGTGCGATAGCTGCTGATATTGAATATCCTGTTCTCGTCAGGCCCTCATACGTTCTTGGAGGGCGCGGAATGGAGATCGTCTATTCGGAGGATGAACTCAAGACGTACATGGAGACCGCCGTCAAGGTCTCTAGAAACCATCCGGTTCTCATCGACAAATATCTCACCGAGGCCATCGAGATCGATGTGGATTCCATCTGTGATGGAGAGGATGTCTATATCGGCGGGATAATGGAGCACATAGAATACGCGGGATGTCACTCTGGGGATGCCACAATGGTGCTTCCGCCATTCTCTCTTCCACAGAAGATAATCGACGAGATTGTGGACCTCAACACCCGTCTTGCACTAGCTCTTGGTACCAGAGGCCTGATGAACCTTCAGTTGGCATACAAGGATGGGGAGATCTGGATGATCGAGGCCAATCCCAGGGCCTCCAGGACCGTTCCATTCATCTCCAAGGCCACCGGTGTGCCTCTTGCAAAGATCGGTGTGAAGGTGATGCTCGGTAGGAAACTCAAAGAGTTCGGATTGAAAGGATACCGGGCCATCGACCATTATGCGGTCAAGGCTTCGGTCTTCCCATTCCTCAAGCTTCCGGGCGTAGATTCCATTCTAACTCCAGAAATGAAATCCACCGGAGAGGTCATGGGTATCGACGTTGACTTCTATACTGCCTGTTTCAAGGCATTTGCCGCCGCAGGACAGAACCTTCCGCTCGAGGGAGGGGTCTACCTCACTGTCAACGACCATGATAAACCTGCGGTTCTTCCTGTTGCCAGGGATCTTTCCGAGATGGGATTCAAGCTGTACGGAACCAAAGGTACTGCATCTTACCTTCGTGAGAACGGTGTTCCCTGTATCTCCGTATTCAGGAACGATGAGCTGATGAAACCAAATGCCACCTCTCTGATGAGGGACGGTGAGATCAACCTGGTCATCAATACGCCCACCGAACATTCCGGTGCGGTCCGTGACGGACACAGGATGAGGAGGTTGGCCGTTGAACTTGAGATTCCCTTCATCACCACCATAAATGGTGCCAAGATCGCCTCTGGTGCGATCAAGGTCGCACGCAAAGGGAACATCAGTGTAAAATCGATGCAGGATTTCCATGGCCTTGTCTGAATATCAAGGTCCTTCGGGGACCTTTTTCAGATTAAGGTTTTAAAGGTTAATCAAATAGGGGATTCAGATAATTATACCCATCATCAGAAGGTCGAAAATGTCAAATCATGAGGATTATTATATCGAGAAGGCAAAAATCTGTGAAAAACAGGCCGAAATCCCCGTGGACCTTTACGATCATTATGATGTCAAGAAGGGACTTCGCGACAAGAATGGAAAAGGGGTCGTTACTGGGATCACCAGGATCTCGAGACTCGACGGTTATTCAACCGTTGATGGTGTACGTACTCCGATCGATGGAATACTTCAGTACCGTGGCTATGGCATCAATGATCTTGTATTCCGTCATGTGAAACGTTTCGGATTCGAGGAGACCTCTTATCTTCTACTTTTTGGTGATCTTCCGCGCCTTCCCGAGTTGACCTCTTACCGTGAAATCATCCGTGACAACATGGAACTTCCCATGAATTTTGTTAAAAACGTGATCCTTCGTCAAAATTGCCAGGATATCATGAACACCATGGCGAGAAGCGTCTTGGAACTCGAGGCCTACGATAAAGATATCCACGATGTATCTATTGCTCACGTTCTTGAACAGTGTCTTAAGATCATCAGCACCTTGCCTCTTTTCGCTGTTTATGGGTATCAGGCATACAATCACTATGATTGTAACAACAGCCTGATCATTCACCGTCCCAATCCCGAACTTTCCATGGCCGAGAACATCCTGATGATGCTTCGTCCTGACGGGAAGTTCAGCGAAAGTGAGGCGGAAGCACTCGATAATGCACTTATCATTCAGATGGAGCATGGTGGAGGTAACAATTCCGCGTTCACCACCAGGGTCATCACCTCTGCAGGTTCTGACACCTACTCTGTCATCGCAGGTGCACTGCTTTCATTGAAAGGTCCGAAGCACGGTGGTGCCAACATCAAATGCATTCAGATGATGGATGATATCCGTGCCAACGTTACGGACCTTACTGACGAAAAGGCCATTGCGGATTACCTTACCAAGATCCTCAAAGGTGAGGTCTTCGATCATCAGGGATTGATCTATGGAATGGGTCATGCGGTCTATTCTATTTCGGACCCTAGGGCGATACTTCTCAAAAAGTTCGCTCAGAGCATCGCTATTGAAAAGGGGATGGAAAAGGAATTCGCGTTTTACGAGACAGTCGCCAGGATTGCACCTGAGGTCATAGCCACCAAGAGGAAATCTCCGATCAAAGTCTGTATCAACGTCGATTATTACTCTGGTTTCCTTTACAGAATGTTGGGTATTCCAGAGGAGCTTTTCACTCCTCTCTTTGCAATTGCGAGGGTCAGTGGGTGGAGTGCACACAGGATCGAGGAATTGATCAGTTCTGGGAAGATAATCCGTCCGGCCTTTGTGAGTATCGCGCAGGAGAGGCCATACGTAGATATCTCTAAGCGTGACTGAATTTAGCATTTCCATTATGGGTGCCATCGATTTTTGAAGATGAACACAAGTTCTATCTGGCTTATCTTTTGAAGCGTTGGTTGTTGATCACTGTCATGGTGCCCTCATATTTTCTAATCGGGTTCTGTATCAGGGGATTTTATCGAGATAGATCTTAAAATAATGTTCAATATTGAGAAAAAATATGTTCAAAAATCACTAAAAAATGAATATATTTTTATGTGATAATTATATCGGATGGTTGATGAGTGAATCTAAAACCACGGGGTTCAGCAAAGTCATCATCAAAGATGACAGGGAAGTTTTGATCGAATGTATCAAAACCAGTAGGGTGCTTGCTGAACTCCACGCTATCATGACAAATAGGTTCGTTCCTCCGGTGGTGTCCGCCTACTCCGATATGCAGGCGGTCAGGTCCGTTTCGAGATCTGTAAAAGGGTCTTCAGACCTGGAGACCATGTTCCTAGCTGGTGTTGCTAAGGAAAAGGATTTCGGAACGGACATTCATTTAGCATTATTTCATGCGGACATTTTTAGAATGGGTTCCGCACGGGAGCCTACGTTGAAGAATATATGTGAAATACATTCTGAATTTATACGGGGGGAGGTCGAACACCCCAATAAGAAATATGGGCCTGTTTCGATCAATCTCCCCAAGGATGTTTCTAACGGTCTGGAACATTTGTTGAAGGATGATAAGAAAGATGAATTGTTGAGAGCTTTAGGCGCATTTCTTTTGTTCGAGATGAACCATCCTTTCGGAAAAAACCAGTTTTTTTCGTTGCTTGTGTTCCATATGTTCTTACACAGTTTCGGACTTTTGGAAGATTGCTCGTTGTGCTTGCTGCCTGATGAATCATACCTTGAAAAGAATCGGGAACTGATCTCTGAAATCAAAAAGGGGGGCGATCCAAAGAATTGGTTCATATTCATGTTGGGTCGCGTGCGTGATGCTGCGTTCAACATAATTCGGAAAGCATTCTCGATCAATGATTATGCAGACGACATCAGAGATAGATATCAGGATATGCCGATCTATAGCGAGCAGTTGTTGAAACTTCTATGTTCCAATATTTTCATAAAAGGGGCAGATGTGATCGAGGCTGGAATTGCGGAAAGGGTCACGGCAATGAAATATCTGAATACCTTGGAGATTCTGGGTCTTTTGAAAAGTTTTAAGATCGGAAGAGAACGTATATTCAAAAATACCGAACTAAGCAAGATCCTTATTGGTAATTGATCACAATACTCCTTGGGGTGAGCTGTTCAATAATCCGTCATTTCGGATTTCATGAACTCCCTCATAAGGCAGGTGGCATAGTTACCTTTAGGGAGACTGAACGAAACCTTATATGTCTCTTCTTCAGGTAGATATTTTAGATCTTTAACAGGGCAGAGCACTTCTCTGTTGCTTCCTTCGGAGCTACAATGCGAGAGTCCTGGGACCACAAAGTTGTCGGCAGAGACATGATGGTCGTTTAGAATTTTTCTTTCGATCTCACCCATCTCTCCTTCTGCAAGGACACTTTTGCTACCAAATAAGGTGATCGATACGAACGCCTTCTTTAGTTTAACCTGTCTTTCCACAAGATCAATGTTCTTTGCGGTTGTGAGGATAGGGTTCTCGTGATGAGGAGTACCATCTGAATCCAATGGAATGACCAGATCTCCGATGATCGGGCGATCTAGTGGGATGCCACGAGCAATCCTTTCACTGAGCATTAGATTGAAAAGGTATGACTGATAAGCATGGACGAACATCATCTGAAGATTCGTAGGTAGGGTGGCAATTGCACCGACCCAATCTCCGGGATTGTCGCTTAGGTATCCGACAAGTCCTTTTTCGAAGCTCATAGAGTCGGGAATGATCTTTGACATGCCGGTCCAATCATCTGCATCCCTTAGGGTTTCTCTGATCTTTGCGGCATCGGTATCGTAACTATTTGGGTCAGCTGGGTCAGTTACATAACACCTGACTGCGCCTTCCAGATCGCCACGGATGATGTGTTCACCGACCTTGTGGGTTATAGGGCGCATGACCCCAAATCTCTGTACTCCGAAGTAATTGGGGAATCCTTTGGTTTTATTGATCTGGGAGACTACCTCAGTACAAATGTCATTTATTTCTGATATCGGTTTTGAAAGTCCGGATACGCGGATCTCAAACTCATTACCGATCAAGTCTCCGATCTGAATTCTGCGTCTTGCTGTGTAAGGGTCGCTGATCGATATATCTTGAAGTTCTACCTTGTCCAATAGTGATTTGGGGCCTTCAAATGACATGAGCTGGGTTGTGACAGCTCTTTTATCTTTGGTGCCTGCAAAACCGATCCGTTCCCGAGAGATGCCCATCTCACGTGACATGAGACGGATCATACGGTTCGTTTCCCAGTTTTTGGCGGTGACCTTTGCAATAGTGAATTTACCGTCTTCAGCAGGTTCTGGGTGGGAGGAAATTTCTTTGACGACAAAGTCCTCGGCATCTGCTTTGAGCCGACCGCCGGTACCTTCTGTATCGCTGATATAATACAGCATCCCAATGTTGGTTTCGGCGGTCGAACATTTTTTGAAGGACATGAAAAAAATCAAGCGTCGTCTGAGGAAGATTTGGAAGCTTTACCTTTGGTCGATTTTTCGGAAATCCAATTCATTCTGATTCAAATTCTTTATTTTTCTTCGATTTTTTCGAACCCTTAGTTGGTTTCTTTTCGGATGAGGCCTTAACGGAACTGCCATCGGCGCTGTACAAGGGGGAATCGCCATCGGTCGAGAAATAATCGACAACTGCTTTTGCAGCACGTTCGATGGCTTCTTTGACGGTGCCCTCTTTAACTTTGACTTCGATCATGCGGTCGGTGAGATCGGGGTGGTCCACGATGTACCTTGCGTAAACAACCTCGGAATCCCTGTTAAGTCCATCGATGATTTCTTCGATGATTGTGGTGTCGACGTCTTTTAGGCTGAGCCTTACGGTGTTCTCATTTTGGTCCACGACACTAATCTGCATGCCCTGTTCATCGCGCGATATATAATAAGGTTTTTCCCATTTCTGGTCCCATTGAAATCACACTGTCACACTTGATCTAATTCGAAACATTGAATGTAACTACGTATGCGGAGCCTATTTCTTTCTGATGTTATATAGCCCAGATTGCATTTAAGAACAAGCGATCTTGCTGATCATAGGGGGGTCTCTTCGAGAAGGACTGTGGCAGTTTTTGCTTTAAACGCGATACCGTATAGTAATGT
>CAVHHN010000028.1:0-13120 GCA_963635855.1 Faecalibacterium sp. CAG:74
GCAGCGATGACCGCAATGAGAATGAATATCATTGCATTCCCTCCGGATTTTTCGTCGGTAGGGGAGGGGACCTGTTTCACCCATTTGTCGCCTGTTTTCTCGAAGGTTGAACCAGCCAGGTTTGCGGCGGTCGGTTCGAGTACGGTCTCGCCGTCTGTATCGTAAAATACGCCTTTGAATGCAGATTCTTCGATGGATGTGATGGAACTCGGGATGGTTATGGATGTAAGGTATGTACAGTCATAGAACGCATAGTTTCCGATCGTCGTGACCTTATCCGAGATAGCGTAGGAGCGGTTGGTGTTTCCTGCCGGATATTCGATCAGGGTGGTCATACTCTTATCGAAAAGAACACCATCGACCTGACTGTATTCCTCATTGTATTCGTTAATATCGAACGAAGTAATGGATGTACAACCTCTGAAAGCTGAGTTTCCGATCGTCGTGACCGTACTTGGGAGAGTTACGGAAGTAAGTCCGGTACAATCTTTGAATGCGGAGTTTCCGACAGACCTCACACCTTCAGATATGAAGACGGTGTTCAGAACCGATCCACTTAGTTGCCAGGGGGTCAATCCGTAGTAGGGGAGTTCGCTGGTCGAGACATTGTTCGTATGACCGTTATCAACGACACTGGGGGAATCATAGGGATACCATGTTCCGGTTCCTGCAGTGAAGGATACCTTTTCGATATTGACACAGCCAGAGAAGAACGGTGATTGGTTGGAACCGACGCAGTTGAGACTTGCTGGAACAGTGAGTTCCTTCAGGCCGGTACAGTCCTTGAACGCTGAGGTTCCCAGCTCCGTAACGGAATCGGGGATCACCAGAGATGCAAGAGAGGTACAACCTTCGAATGCTGAAATTCCGATAGATGTGACCGTACTCGGAATAGACACGGATGAGAGGGTGCAGTGGTCGAAAGCACAGTCTACGATGGAGGTTATGCCGTCGGATATGGTGGCGTTAAGAGCAGCCTTGGTAAGTTTCCAAGGAGTATACTGGAACTCATCCGCACCATAGGAATACCAGTTTCCGGTTCCTGCAGTGAAGGTGATCTTTTCGATATTGATGCAACCATCGAAGGCAGGATTTTCATTGGAAACCACTGTGTCAAGACTTATGGATACCGTGAGTTCCTTCAGACCGGTACAGTCCTTGAACGCTGAATCTTTCAGTTCTGCAACGGAATCGGGGATCACCAGGGAAGCAAGGGAAGTACAACCTTCAAATGCTGAAATTCCGATCGATTTAACGGAACTGCAAAGGCTCAATGAGGAAAGTGAGGCACAGTTGTAGAATGCAGAGAACCCGATAGATTCGATGGAATCACCGAGATCGATGGAAGCGAGCGAAGTGCAACCACAGAATGTGCAGGCACCGATCTTCGTGACCGAATCCGGTAAGCTCACGGATACCAGAGCGGTATCATTGTAGAACGCATAGTCTCCGATGGATTTCACGCCATCAGATATGGCGATGTCCTTCAAAACCGCCTTACTCAACTGCCAGGGGGTGTACTCACTGTACGATCTTTCGTAATCGTACCAGTCTCCGCTTCCTGCGGTGAAGGTGATCTTTTGGATGTTGGTGCATCCGGAGAAGATCGGCGAGGTATTGGACCCAACAGAATCGAGACTTACAGGTATTGAAAGTTCTTTCAGACCGGTACAGTCTTTTAACGCGCCCTCTCCGATGGTTCCGATCATGTCGGGGATGTTCATCGCTGTCAATGCAGTACAGTTCGCGAATGCACTGTTACCTATCTTGGTGACGGAACTTGGAATGGCGATCGACCCGAGTTCAGTACAGTTTGCAAACGCAAAGGCACCGATGGTTTTGACAGAATTCGGTATGTTAATGGATCCAAGAGCGGTACAGTTGTAGAATGTGTAGTCTCCGATATATTGGATCGAGCTGCCGAGGGACACGGACTTGAGGGAAGTACAGTTGTATAACACGCCTTCGCCCATTGAGCTTACAGAACCTAGGTTCAGGGATGGAAGGGAGGTACATCCTTTGAACACTTCGTCTCCGAGTTTTGTGACAGAATCGCCCATGTCCACAGATCTGAGGGCGGTACAATCGCTGAATGCGGCATCGCCAATGGTCGTTACAGAGTCAGGAATGGTCACGGAAGTGAGTTTTCCACAGCCATCGAATGCATGGTATCCGATGGATTTCACGCCGTCGGATATGGTGACGGTGATCAGATTGGCTCTGCTCAGATACCAAGGCGTGTAGGTGTAGGAAGACTCGTAGGAATACCAATCTCCCGATCCGGTAAAGGTGATGTTTTCGATATTTGTGCATCCGGAGAAGATAGGACGGTCGTTGGATCCAGCACAGTTGAGGTTTACTGAGATGGAGAGGGTCTTCAGACCGGTGCAGTCTTTAAAGGCCCAGTTCCCAACAGAGGTGACAGAGTCGGGGATGATCATGGATCCGATGGAGGAACATCCTTCGAATGCGGATTCTCCAATGGACTTCACGCCGTTCGATATGGTGACCTCTTTCAGAACCGAACTGCTGAGCTGCCAGGGAGTGTAAGCATAGTAAGATCCTTCCGACGCGGAAGTACTGTACTCGAACCATTCTTTGGAACCAGTGAATGTTATCTTGTTAATCTTTACACAACCTTCGAAGGCAGGATGATCGTTGGAAACGACGCTGTCTATATTGGCAGGGATCGTCAGTTCGGTCAAGCCGGTGCAACCATAGAATGCTGATTTTCCGATGGATTCAACGGAGTCGGGAATTTCAACGGAAATGAGCGACGTACAGTATGCGAACGCAGAAGATGCTATCGATGTGACCGAATCTGGGATAGTATAGGAATTGCTGGATCTACCTATGGGGTACAGGACCAATACCGACCCGTTGTCTTTGAACAATACATTGTCCTTTGATGAATACGCGGTATTGTCCACACTGACCGTGAGTTCAGCGAGTTTGGTACAGTTGAAGAATGCATGATCTCCGATGGATGTTACTTTACTGGGGATGACGATGGATCCGAGAGAAACACAACCTTCGAATGCAGAGGCACCGATCGAGGTAACTTTACTGGGAATGGTCACGGATGAGAGGTAGGCACAGTTGTTGAATGCGTGGTCTCCGATAGATGTGATGGATTCGCCGAGGGACACATTGGTCAGTTTGGAACAGTCTTTGAATACGGAGGTCCCGATAGAGGGTATATCATCTGATATTGCAACTGTGAGGGTTGCTTTGGTGATCTGCCAGGGTGTGTGTTTATAACAAGACGCCTGGGACTCGTCCGCACCATAGGAATACCAACTTCCTGTTCCTGCTGTGAATGTGATCATATTGATGTTGACGCAACCTTCGAAGGCAGGATGATCGTTGGAAACCACCGTATCGATACTTATCGGGATGATCAATTTTTCCAGTTTCGCACAGTCTTTGAACACGGAACTTCCAAGCTTTGTGACGGAGCCAGATATGGTAACAGAAGCGAGGGAGGTACAACCTTCGAATGCGGAATCTCCGACCGAGGCAATCTCGGTACCAAGGGCGATCTCTACGAGAGCGGTACAACCGTTGAATGCAGACTTTCCTACGGTGGTGACGGAATCGGGGAAAGATATAGTATCAAGTTTGGTACAGCCTTCGAACGCATTGTCTCCGATGGACCTCACACCGTTTGATATGGTAACATTGTTCAGAATCGATCCGTTGAGTTGCCAGGGGGTGTAACCATAGTAAGAACTATCCAATTCGGAAAGGCCATAATCATACCAACTTCCAGATCCTGCGGTGAAGGTGATCTTTTGGATGTTGGTGCATCCGAAGAAGATCGGTGAGGTATTGGACCCGACAGTATCGAGACTTACAGGTATCGAAAGTTCTTTCAGACCAGTGCAGCCTTTGAACGCTCCCTCTCCGATCTTTTCAACAGTGTCAGGAATGGTCATCGATGTGAATGTGCTGTTTGCAAACGCATAGTTTCCAATCGTTGTGACCGAACCGGGGATATCATATGTGCTACCGGTTTTACCCAGGGGATACAGGACCAATATCGATCCTTTGTCTTTGAACAGTACCCCATCATTCGAGGAATAATTGGTGTTCTCATCACTGACTGTAAATCCGGTGAGGTGGGTACAGTTGAAGAATGCCAGATCTCCGATCGATCCGACGGAGGCTCCGAGATTTACATTGATGATGTTGGCACAATCATAGAGAGCCTTCTCCCCGATGGAGGTAACATCATCAGAGATATCGATGGTCACCTTTGCGTTGGTGATCTGCCAGGGAGTGTATTTGTAATAAGACCTCTGGGACTCATCTGCACCATAGGAATACCAACTTCCGTTTCCTGCGGTGAATGTGATCTTATCGATATTGACGCAACCTTCGAAGGCAGGATGATCGTTGGATACAACAGTGTCGAGATTTGTGGGAAGAGTGAGTTCTTTCAGACCAATACAACCGCTGAATGTGGAGTTTCCGAGAGTGGTGACGGAGTCGGGGATGATCAGGGACTCAATGAGCATACAGTTCCTGAATGCCAGATCGCCGATGGAGGTCACGCCTTCGGATATGGTGACATCTTTCAGGACCGAACTGCTGAGTTGCCAGGGCGTGTAAGCATAGTATGATCCTTCTGACTTGGAAGTACCGTACTTGAACCAGTCTTTTGATCCTGTAAAGGTTATCTTGTTGATGTTGGTACAATCCTCGAAGGCCGGATGTTCATTGGAAACGACACTGTCGAGGTTGGCAGGGATCGTCAGTTCTGTCAAAACAGTACAACCATAGAACGCATAACTTCCGATGGAGGTAACTTCATCAGTTATGATGACAGTGGTCAGAGCGGACCTGCTGAGTTGCCAGGGGGTAAGTCCGTAATACGAGCCTTCGGACGCGGAAGTACTGTAATCGTACCAGTCTTTGGATCCGGTGAAGGTTATCTTGTTGATGTTGACGCAACCTTCGAAAGCAGGCTGATCGTTCGAACCGACACTGTTGACGTGTGCAGGGATGGAAAGTTCGTTCAGACCGATGCAACCGTAGAAAGCGTAATGTCCGATCGATCCGAGCGAATCAGGGAGTTCGATCTTGGAAATGGAGACACAGTCATAGAATGCATAATATCCGATTGAACTGACCTGGTGGGGGATGTTGATGGAGGAGAGTGTTTTACAACCCCTGAATGCAGCAGCTCCGATCGATCCAACCGAATTGGGGAGTTCTACGGAAGAGAGCAGGATACAGTTGTAGAACGCATCGTCACCGA
The DNA here is from genome assembly GCA_963635855.1 of Faecalibacterium sp. CAG:74. Classification (GTDB taxonomy): domain Archaea; phylum Thermoplasmatota; class Thermoplasmata; order Methanomassiliicoccales; family Methanomethylophilaceae; genus Methanomethylophilus. Next base: position 5,264 of record CAVHHN010000028.1, read on the forward strand.
TCGATCCGACATTACTGGAGAGTTTTACTTCGGAAAGAGAACTGCAGTATGCGAAAATACCATTTCCGATCGATGTGACCGTATCAGGAAGTTCTATGGAAGAGAGCAGGATACAGTTGTAGAATGCATTGTCACCGATCGTTTCTAATTTATTACCGAAAACCACGGTCTCCAGTGAGGTACAGTTCTGGAACGCCGAACTTCCGATCGATATGACCGAATCCGGGAGGGTCAACGATCCGATGGAGGTACAACCACACAGTGCATTATTTCCGATGGTGGTGACACCATCTGGGATATTCAGTGATGTGATGGCAGTACAGTCGAAGAATGCATAATCACCTATCGATCCGAGCGTGGTACCAAGGCCCACCGAGGTGAGCTTGGCACAACCGTAGAACGCATGGTTTCCGACAGATTTCACGCCTTCGGATAGGACCACGGTGAACTCGCCGGCGGTATTCTGCCATGGTGTGTATTTGTATGCTTGTTCGGGCCAGGTCCCGTCACCAGCGGTGAATGTGAACTTACTGATATTGACGCAACCTTCGAATGCGGGATGTTCGGTGGAAACGACACAGTCGAGGTGGGTAGGGATGGTAAGTTCTGTCAAACCGATACAGCCAGAGAACGAAGACTCTCCGATGGACTTGATGGAGTCAGGGATGGTGAGCGTAGTGAGTTTGGTACAACCGTAGAATGCATACTTGCCGATGGACTCTATGGATTTACCAAGATCAACGGATTTGAGGGGGGTGCAGTTGTAGAATGCATAATCTCCGATTGATTCAAGTGAATCACTTAGTGTGAGTTCGGTCAATTTGGTGCAACCGAAGAACGCATACTTGCCGATAGACTTGATGGAACTGAGGTCCATGGAAGTAAGGTCGCTGCAACGATAGAATGCATAATCCCCGATCTTTGTGACACTGCCTGGAAGTTCATAGGTGGTTTTGTTCAGACCCCTTGGGTACAGGACCAGAGTGTCCTTTTCCCAGTTCAAGAGCACTCCGTTCTCAGACTGATATGTGGGGTTCTCGACTGCAACATTGAATGCGGTGAGGCGTGTGCAACCGTCGAATGCAGATCTGTCGATGGAGCTGACGGACTTACCGATCTCCACGGTTTTGAGATAGGTGCAGTTGTAGAATATGTTCTTGCCGACGGAGGTCACATCATCAGCTAGGACGACGGTCTTCAGAACCGTTCTGCTGAGATACCAGGGGGTGTATTCATAATAAGGTCCCTGGGTTTCATCCATTGAATAGGTAAACCAATCCCCGGCACCGGTGAACGTGATCTTTGTGATATTCGTGCAGCCTTCGAACGCAGGATATGCGTTGGAGCCAACACTGTTCACGGATACAGGAATTCTAAGTTCCTGTAGGAGCTTACAATCTTTGAATGCTGAATCTCCCAATTCTGTATCGGGGTTGGATATTGTAATGGATGTGAGTTTAGCACAACCGTAGAACGCACACTTTCCGATGGCTGTGACAGATATCGGGATAGTAATATTCGTGAGCTCAATACACTCATAGAACGCATAATCTCCGATGATTTTGGTATCATTTGGAATTTCATAAGTTGTAACATCTTTACCCTTAGGGTACAGAACCAGAGTTTTTTGTTTGTCGAACAATACGCCATCCTGCGTACTGTAATGCTGGTTTGTTACAGAGGACATGAATGCTACGAGGTTTGTACAACCTTCGAAAGCCATATACCCAATCGATTCCAGTGACTCACCTAGGGTTATATGTGTGAGGTTGGTGCAGCCATTGAATGCATAATCCCCGATGGTTACAACGGAATCTGGAATGGTATAGTATCCATCGCTGGTTTTGTTTGCAGGATACAGGATCAGAGTGGTCTTTTCTTTGTTGAACAGCACACCATCATCTGAAACGTAACTTTTGTTGCCTTCAGCAACGTTGATCGAAGTGAGATAACAGTGGGCAAACGACTCTTTTTCGATGCTTGTGATGGAACTGCCAAGGGTGAGTTCGGTTAAGTTGCTACAACCATAGAATGCAGACGGCCCGATGGTGGTTACGTCGTTCGGGATCGTATAGGAAGTATTTTCTTTACCTGCAGGGAACTGAACCAATACCTTTCCACCAGTTTCATTTTTGAACAGTACTCCAGTATCATCTGCGGAATATTGAGTATTGTCTTCACTGACAGTGAAATTGGTGAGTTTGGCGCAATCACCGAACGCTTTGTCTTCAATGACCGTCACAGAACTCGGGATGGTCACAGAGATCAGTGAAGAGTTGTTGAACGCCAGTTTTCCGATAGAGGGAACGCCTTCGGCTATGACCACGGTCAGGTCAGCTTTGGTAAGTTGCCAAGGGGTATATCCATAATAGGATGGTTCGGATTTGGAAGAACCGTATTGATACCAAGTTCCAGTCCCTGTGAACGTGATCTTACTGATGTTGTCACAGTCTTTGAAAGCATAGGTGGAATTAGATACGACACTGTCGAGGCCTGCCGGGATGGAGAGTTCTGTCAGAGCAGTACATCCACCAAATGTCGAGGCACCGATAGTTATGACGGAATCTGGGATGGTCAAGGAGGTGAGGGAAGTGCATTCATAGAACGCAAAGGCCCCGATCTTTTCGACAGAACTGCCGATCGTCACTGATTTAAGGGCGGTACAGAGATAGAACGCCTGGCTTCCGATGGATGTGACGGAATCTGGGATAGCAATGGATTTAAGAGAAGAACAATAGCCGAATGCATTATTTCCGATCGATTCAAGATTAAAATCAGTATTTTCTTTGTTCTTTCCATTGAATATCACTGATTCCAAGTTGTTGCACTCATAGAACGCATCATCACCTATCCATATGAGGGAGGTTGGGAGGGTTACAGATTTAAGACCTGTGCATTCAAAGAAGGCCGATTCGCCGATGGATGTGAGGGAATCTGGGAGAACAACGGTTTCAAGGCTGGTACAAGCTCTAAATGCAGAAGAACCGAGGTATGTGGGGGAAGAGCGGAACGTCACAGAGTTGAGTTTACTACAGCCTTCGAACGCATGATCTCCGATGGATCTCACCTCATCAGATATTATGATAGATTCAAGCACCGATCCGCTCAGTTGCCAGGGAGTATTTTTGTAATAAGAGGCATCGGACTTTGAAGGACCGTAGGGATACCAGTTTTCAGTTCCCGTGAATATCACGCCTATGATACCGATACAGCCTTCGAACGCGGGATGTTCGTTGGAACTGACACTGTCGAGACTGACCGGGATTGAGAGTGCAATTAAGTTAATACAACCATAAAATGCAGATTCACCGAGGGTTCTGACGGAATTGGGTATGACAACGGAGGTCAGGGCGGTACATTCATAGAATGCATATTTTTCGATGGACTCAACGGAGTCTGGAACAGTATATGTGTCCTCGGTTTTGCCTAGTGGATATAAAACCAAAGCGGTCTTATCCTTATTGAAAAGAACACCGTTCTCGTCCGAACTTAAATTGGGATTATCCACACTGACGTTGAATGATGTAAGTTTTGTACAGCCTTCGAACGCAAATGGTTCTATGGTCTCAAGGGAATGGCCGATGTTCACTGTGGTGATGTGGATATTTTTATACAACACCTGGTCATCGACTGAAGTAACTCCGTCCGCTAGAACAATGGTCAGAGATTTTATGGTGCGTTGCCAGGGGGCGTATCCATAATAGGATGCCTCCGAACTGGAAGCACCATATTTGTACCAGGTTCCTGAACCTTTGGTGAATGTGATCTTGTCAATGATGACACAATTGTCGAAAATGGGGCGATCGTTATAACCGACACAATCGAGACTGAGAGGAACAGTGATTTCGTTCAGATTGATACAGTTCTCGAATGCATAGTATCCGGCCGATGTGACCGAATTGGAAATGATCACTGAGGTGAGATTTTTGCAGTCTTTGAACGCGCCCTCTCCGATCGATACGACGGTGTTTGGAACCGTATATGAAGTAGCTGATCTGCCTGCAGGGTACTGTATCAGAACAGATTGATTTTTGTTGAAAAGCACTCCATCTGCAGAACTGTAGATCCTGTTTTCATTTTCGACATCAATCGATCCGAGAGCTGTGCAGCCACTGAATGCGAACGACCCTATGGAGGTCAAGGTGCTGGGGATCGTTACAGTTTTTAAGCTAGTGCACATGTAAAATGATTTTTCTCCCAGTGAGGTGACAGAACTCGAAATGTTCAGATAATTGATTTTGGTACATCCGCTGAACATTTCATCTGGAACAGAGGTAATTCCCTCGGATAATGTAATGGTAACAGAAGCCGATGTGGTCCTCCAAGGGACATTGCTTGTTGCTTCGTATTTATACCAGGTTCCTGAACCCTTGGTGAAAGTAATGTTCTCGATGGCGCTAGCCAGACCGAATGCATCATACTCACCAGACCCAACGGCGTTGACACTTATCGGGATCGTAACATGAGTTAGTCTATGGCACTCATAGAATGCCCCTCCACCGAGAGTTGTGACAGAATCGCCGAGAATGGCCTCTTTGAGCTGCCAACAATAACTGAATGCAGCGTATCCGATCGTTTCAACAGAGCTCGGAAGATTCACTGATTGAAGATTCCAACACGAGGAAAATGCATTATTTCCGATCGTTTTCACGGAAGTTCCGAAGTCAACCTCTTTGAGATCATAACAGTGCCAGAATGCGCCCACTCCGATGGTTTCAAGAGAATTACCAAGTTTCACCTCGATAAGGTCCGTATTTCCACTGAATGCACTTTCTCCGATATATTCGATATTTTCCAAGTTCAAGGATGTAATTGCACAGTTTTGAAATGCCATATATCCGATGGATTTAACGGACCTACCAAAATCAACATCGGAGAGGGCTTTACAGCTGAGGAATGTAGTGGAGGCAATTGTTGTCATATTATTGGAAAGGGATACATGTGTGAGGGCATAACAACCCTGAAATGCAGCACCTCCAATAGATGTGACAGAATCAGGGATGTCGACGGATTTAAGAGCGCGACAGCCACTGAATGCATAATTCTCTATGGATTTGACAGAATTTCCAATGGTCAAATTAACAATTGTTTCGCAATCTTCGAATGCATGCCAGTCAATGAATTCAATATCATCGGAAATAATAGCGGTAAGTTCCACATTGGTTAGATTCCAGGGTGTAAATCCAAAATAATACTTCTGATGTTCAGCATCTCTATCATAATCGAACCAGGTTCCTTTTCCTTTGGTAAATGTGATCTCTGCGACATTGACGCAACCCTCGAATGCGCAAGTTTCATTGAACACGACCGTGTTGAGGCTTGTGGGCACACTGAGCTTTTTAAGGCCAACGCAATCTTTGAACGTCGAGATGCCGATAGATTCGACAGAATTGGGTAGGACCACTGATTCGAGAGCACTACAACCTGCAAACGCGAACTTATCGACGGTTGTCACGCCGTTGGATATGTCGACCGTTTTCAGAGCAGATCTGCTGAATTGCCAGGGTGTATATCCATAATAAGAGGGTTGGGAATCAGAATCGCCGTATACAAACCACTCGCCGGATCCGGTGAATACGATCTTTTCGATATTGACACAACCTTCGAACGCAGGATGCTCGTTGAGGACGACGCTGTCGAGCCCTGCAGGAATGGTGAGTTCCTTCAGGCCTGTACACCCATAGAACGCAGAAACCCCAATCGATGTTATCTTGTCGGGGATCGTAATGGAGGTGAGTAATTTACTACCATAGAACGCAGAAACCCCAATCGATGTGACCGATCCAGGGATTTCAAATGAGCCACTGGTTTTGCCTGCAGGATACTGTATCAATGTTGTTTTGTCTTTGTTGAACAGCACACCGTCATATGAGGAGTAATCGGCATTGTTTTCATTGACGGTGATGGAAATGAGATTGGTACAGTCATTGAATGCGCGGACCCCTATTGATTTGACCTTGCCGGGGATGGTGACAGATCCAATACCAGTACAACCTTCGAATGCGCGTTCTCCGATAGATTCCACCTTCTCGGGGATGAGGAGGGATTTGAGGCCAGTACAACCCTCAAAAGCATAGATCCCGATCGAGTTCAGGGTCGTTGGAAGTGTTATAGAATCTAGTGAAACACAGCCTCTGAACGCACAGTCCCCGATAGATGTGATCATATCATTCAGGGTAATGGAACAAAGTGTATCACAATTGTAGAAAATCAGGCTCGGGATCGTGGTAACACTGGTCTTGGAGAGATCAATAACAAGATCGGCCTCGGTGATCTGCCAGGGGGTGTATTTATAGCAAGATTCCTGGGCTTCGTCCGAACCATACGGATACCAGGTTCCCGAACCAGTCGTGAACGTGATCTTCTCTATATCGACACAGCCTTTGAATATCGGGTGATCGTTGGATCCAACACAGTTGAGGTTAATGGGGATTGTGAGCTCTGTCAATCCTGTACAGCCTTCGAATGCTGAATCTCCGACCTTCTCGATCGTATCCGGAATTGTTATTGCGTGAAGATTGGAACAATTGTAGAATGCCGATTCTCCGATAGTTTTGAGGACCGAACTGCAAATGTTTACTTCTTGGAGGTTGGAGCAATTATAGAACGCAAAATCTCCTATGGTCTGGACCAATGTATCAATGGTCACGGAATTTAGTTTGGGGCAATTGTAGAATGCGTGGTTCCCGATAGATATGACCTTATCTGAGATAGTGACGGAATCTAAGTATATACAGTAGGCAAATGCATAAGATTCGATCGAAGTGACAGCATCGGGGGTCTTATAGGGGGTGGTTTGCTTACCAGTAGGGAATTTGATCAAAGTATGTCCGTCATAGCTACAAAGGACACCGTGATCCGTACGGTATTTTGTATTACCATCGCTGACTTTGAATGATTCGAAGGAGGTGCAGCCTATAAAGGCATCATTTTCGATCGAGTTGACATTATCACCGAGGATCACGGTCTCGATATTGGTACAGTTCTTGAACGCATGGGCTCCGATGATCTCGACGTCATTTGGAACCTCATATGATTTGTCGGTTTTACCAACAGGATACATGATCAATTTGGTACCGTTCTGGTTGAACAACACACCATTGATGGACATATATTCGGAATTTTCTTTATTGACGATGAGAGTGGATAAAGAGGTACAACCCTCAAACGCAGATTCTTCTATGGTTGTGACTGATTTGCCTATTTCTACGGTGGTTAGGGCGGTACATCCACAGAATACATTGTCTACGATGGAGGTTATTCCTTCGGATAGGATGATCGTCAGGTCAGCCGAGGCACATTGCCAAGGTGTGGATTTGTAAGAAGAACCATAGTCGTACCACGTTCCGGTTCCTGCAGTGAATGTTACTTCATTGATGTTGGTACAGCTGGAAAATATGGGCGTGTTATCGGTTCCGATACTGTTGAAACTTATCGGGAGAGTGAGTTTTGTCAATCCTGTACAACCCTCAAACGCAGAATTTCCGATTTTGTTGGTGGATTCTGGGATTGTAATGGATCCAAGAGTGGAACAACCATAGAATGCTTTTTCACTTATGGATTCGACAGTATCGGGGATGGTGATCGATGCGAGTTTGGTACAACCACTGAACAGGGACGATTCGAGGGTGCTGATCGAACCTAAGATCTCCACAGAACCGAGCGAGGTACAACCCTCGAATGCAGAAGATCCGATGGTTTCGACGGATTTTGGAATTGTAATGGATCCAAGAGTGGAACAACCATAGAATGCTTTTTCACTTATGGATTCGACAGTATCGGGGATGGTGATCGATGCGAGTTTGGTACAACCACTGAACAGGGACGATTCGAGGGTGCTGATCGAACCTAAGATCT
>CAVHHN010000028.1:13175-20042 GCA_963635855.1 Faecalibacterium sp. CAG:74
AGATTCTGGGATTGTAATTGATCCAAGAGTGGAACAACCATAGAATGCTTTTTCACCGATGGTTTCAACAGAACCGCCGAAGGTGAGGGTTTTTAGGCATTTACAGTCATAAAATGCAGAATTTCCAATGGTTTTGACGGAGTTACCAAGGTCCAGAGACTCAAGTATTTCACAGCTAGCAAATGCATATGATCCGACAGATGTGACAGAAGTGAGTAGGTAAACCGATTCAAGGGAGGTACAGAGATTGAAAGCATATTCTCCGATAGAAATGTTGCTGGAAATCATCACCCCCCTCAGATTCTTACATCCCTCGAACGCATGATTTCCAACTGTTGATACAGATCCCTCTATAGTAATAGCCTTGATTTTGTCTTTGAATGAATACCAAGGAGTATCCTTGCCTGTGTAATCATACATTGGTCCAGAACCGCTGATGGTAAGGGTGCCATCAGTTTCATCAAACTCATATATGGCTTTTTCTCCACAGTAACCTGAATAACTGCCATCTGCCGCGACGTTTTCCGAATTTTCCATCAGAAGAAATGCGGAGACACAGATCAAGGTGACGGCAATAAACAATGCTAATTTCTTCATAACAACAACCTCTCATCAAAAAATCTCATAGACAAACCCTCTGGAATAAAATCAATCATATCGGAATCCCCCGTTCTGACCTAATGCGTCCATTAGGTCTTTAATCAGGGTAAAACGCTTTCAGCGTATTACCAAATTGAAAATTCTTTTGGGTTGGACCCTATTTATATAATTTGACGACAAATTCCTGACATTGCTTTAGAAAGAAGATGCCTTTTCGACCAACTATCTGAATAAAAGATGTGATTCCATTAACTCGGTAGGCGTGAAATGTTGAATGTCAAGGCCCAATATGTCAGTAATGTGCCAGAACTTGAAGAACATTGTTGCAGGAAGAATAGAGTAAAACAGATGTCTTCACTATGCTCTGGCACATTCATGGTATTGTAAAGATACCATTCAAAGCAATCCTGTCTTGTGCAATGCCTGAGTTATATCTTCGATCAGATCTTCGGCATCTTCTATACCTGCGCTGAATCTGAGAAAACCATTATGGAACCTGTCATCGTAAAGATACTGACGTTCATCATCTTCCCCAAGGAAGACGATCAAGGATTCGTCATGTCCGAGGGAAACTGCAGACGTGATCACTTTAAGGTGGCTGACAAATTCGTTGTACTTGTCATGTGGTGCATTCAGGCCGAAGGATAGCATTCCGCCATATCCAGGGCCCATCTGGGTCTTTGCAACTTCGTGTCCAGGGTCATCTGGAAGACCAGGGTAGGATACAAAACTGATACAAGGCAGAGTTGTCAGGTATTCGGCGATCTTCAGAGCGTTCTCGTTGTGTGCCTTCATCCTCAACGGAAGTGTGACAGATCCCCTCATGATCAACCAAGCATTGAATGGGGATATGATCCCTCCGAGATTGATCTGAGACACTGCACGGATCTTGTCGAGATCTTCTTTGCGCCCAATGATCGCACCCCCCATGGCGTCCCCGTGACCGTTGATATATTTGGTCAAAGACTCGACACAGTAATCAGCACCGAGTTCGATGGGCCGTTGATTATATGGGGATGCGAAAGTATTGTCCACAGAAAGTTCCACACCATGTTTATGACAGATCTCAGCGATCCTTTTGATGTCAGATATCTTAATTGTAGGATTTCCGGGAGTTTCGATATGAACCAGTTTCGTATTGGGGCGAATGGCCTTTTCAACGTTTTCTGGATCAGATGTGTCGATCAGAGTTGATTCGACTCCATATTTATTATTGAACAGTTCATGAAGAAGCCGATAAACAGCGATATATGTGATGTCGGAAACGATCACATGGTCTCCAGAATTCAGTTTGGCGAAAAAAAGACTGGCCAACGCAGATACACCAGACGCAAGGACGATACTGTCTTCCCCTCCTTCCAAAGAAGCTATCCTTTCCTGCAGATAACGCTGGTTGGTTCCACCATTACGGGTGTAAAGGTTGGTTCCCGCATCGCTCCAATTCAATGATGATGGGTCGTATGGCAGCTGATAGCTGTTCGCCATTGTTATTGGCCTTTTGATCGCACCTGAATCTTTATCTGTGGCATTTCCAACATGAACTGCTCTGGTTCTAAATCCGTATTTCTCTGACATATTAACATTTCCTAATTTCAGGTATGAATAAGCTAATAACGATATTCCAATTATTTAGTATATTTTGTTAGAAATATTCATTTAAGAATAATTAATTGCCTAAATTTTTCTTCGAGGATAATTTTTGATTCCACTGATCTATCGGCAATGTGACCAAAATAATCGGGATCTTTGAGGCTGACTCAAGATCACCATTCATTCGATATCGGGGCCGTGGTGGACCTTGAGGAAGGATTCCTCCCACAGCAGAATTTCGAACGACTTCGATATATCTGGCACTTAATAGGAATTGAGGATATCCATGATCCCTTTACAGACAAACATCTGGTTCCTCTTGTGGCCTGTTATTTCCACTAGAATTCCTTTTTCGGTCAGATCATTAACGAGTTTTCCGGCAGTGGATAAATGGATGTTGCATATTTTCGCCACATCACATTTTCTGACGAATGGGTTGACAAACAAAGAATCCACCAAGCGGATCGCGTTCAATTCTGTTTCCGACTCGTGCAGTAATTTTCTATAGGCAAATAACGAATCGATCAATTCGATAGATCTTTTTGATTGTTCGATCAATGCGTCAAGAAACATTTCGACCCAGGATTCGAAATCGTCACATTCCCTGATCTTGTTCAGGCGGCCGATATATTCATCACGATAGTTGTTGAAATATCCGCTGAGATACAGGACAGGATATTCCAGCACCCCACCTTTGTTAAGGATCAGCATGATAAGCAGTCTGCCCATCCTGCCATTTCCATCTGTGAATGGGTGGATCGTTTCGAATTGATAGTGAGACAATGCCGCACACAACAGGGTGTTCTCTTCTTCGTTGTTCATGTATTCGAAAAGGTTCCGTATCTTCTAAGATACCTGTTCCGGCGGCATCGGGACGAACTTCGCGGTCTCTACAGTATCTCCTTTGGAACCAACCAATACTTGGACCGACCTGTATTCTCCAGGGGATCTGCTTTCACCGCGAACTCCTTTCATCAGGATCTTATGCAGTTCCAGCAACAAAGGCTCGGCTATTTTAGCCATATTCTGCTGAGTGGCATAATTCAACGCATCCCTGTAATTCATCACTTCTTTGTTATCTTTTAGTTTCTGGGGATCGGCCTCTTCGATCCTTTCTGAGAGGTACAGATCTTCTATTGTTGTACCGGTACCTTCGATCGCGGAAGATTTTGTAGACTCCATGAGAATGAATGGAATAAGCAATGTGTTTCTCTCTTCTTTCGAAATCTGAGAAACTTTACCATCTAGTTTAGACAGGCATACAAGGGCTGTTTCGAGTTTTTTTGTTGTTTTACGACCCAAATGAAACTCAAAGGGAAGATCATTTGGCCAGAAATAGCTGAATTCTCCGTTATCCGAATATCTGATCTCTCCGGATATTTCCGGATGATAGATCTTCTCCTGCATGAACGTTAATTGCGTCCGCGCAATTAAAGATTTTCTTAATTGCGAAAAATGGGTTTTACGCAATTAATATTTAAAGAATTGAGATTTATTGTCTGTTTTAGCAGCCTCTTTCGAAGTATGAACTAAAGTCGGGAAGTTAGCCGAAATACAGGTACACATGGCTGTTTTGGTGGTGAAGAATTCGGTCAAGATTGTTACTATAAGAGAGATGTCGGCAGTTCTGCTTGATAGGGAAGGTCATGAGAAAATTCTTATGCTCGTGTAAGAATTTCAAATCATGGGAATGATCTCTCTAAAGTGTCCCGATTGTCGTGCCAATATCGATCTAAGCGACGACAGGGAGTTTGGTTTTTGTCAATATTGTGGAACCAAAGTGCTCATCAAAGAATTTATTCCTCAGAAATCGATAATCGATGAATCTGGTAAAATCCCGGGCCTCCTTGAATTATCTGAGTCCGCCTTACAATCCAACGAGTACACCAAATGCATTGATTATGCAGAACAAGTGATCATAATTCAATCAAATAATGATAATGCGTGGTACCTGAAAGGTTGCGCCCTAGCCGCATCTGGTAATGAACAATGCACACATTCCTGGAAAAAGGCCCTTGACTATGCGGAAGAAGGGTCAGAGATATATCGCAAAGCAACCAATCGTCTTAACGATCCCTCGAAATACATTAAAAAACCAACTAAAAAGTTCAAAGTCCAGACCACTAAAGCACCCACGCTTTTGCAACCTACCCTTCATTTCTATCTTGATAACAAGGAAGTAATGGCGGTCAAGGGCGGATGTTCAGAGATCATTGACATAACGCAAGGTAAACACAAATTGTCAATTCGCGTTAATCACAGGACCTTCAAGAGTTTCAAGCAGGAAATTCTTGTTGATGAAAAAGATGTTGTGATGAAGTTCACCTGGGATAAGAAGATTAACAACTACAAATGTGAGTTGGATTTTTGAGCGGGTTCTGTCGATACTGAGCTTAATGGTGCCGAAAGATACATAATGTGCCAGCAGTCATTTATTTCCCCCTGTCTGGCATTTTGTCTGCAACACGTTTATATTGTTGTTAATCAAACATCCAAGTTAATTTACGGGGTGATTACATCTTTAAGAAGTCAGAGATATGGATCATTGTTACTGTACTGATCACTGTGTCCGCATTTGTTATGTTGGTCAATGCAGAAACAGATGAATCTTCTGCACGGACCATCATGTCGGGTCAATGCGGAACGGAAGTCAAATATAATCTATACACTGGCGGTACGTTGGAGATAACCGGATTCGGTGAAATGTATCAGTATGATTCCACCAATGCTCCGTGGTACGACCATCGCAATGATATCACCAGAATATTCATAAGCGAGAATATCACCAAACTCGGAGCTTCTGCATTCAAAGATTGTAAAAATGTAAAAGAACTTACTCTGCCGATAACACTCAATAGCGTGATTTCTGATAAATATCCTGTATTTGAGGGCTGTTGCAATCTCGAAAAGGTAAGATTCACCAGCGGAAACGGTGGATATGGCTACAACTATGCTGCTTATTCAGTATCGAATTCTTGGTACCAGAACACCCCCTGGTATCAAAGCAGAGAAACACTCAAGGAGATCATATTCATTGACGGGGTCAAAGGAATCGGGTCCGATGCGTTCCGTGAACTGAACATCACCTCGATAGAGCTCCCCGATACCGTGGTTCACCTTGGAAACCACTGTTTCTTAAACTGTACAAAACTGACCGATGTGACAATCCCTGTAAGTCTGAATCCCATTGGTAGTGATGATGATTACCCACCATTCCGTGGCTGCATGGCAGTCGAGAAGGTAACCATCACTAAAGGAAACGGGGTTCCGTATGATTATTCTGGTTGGCATCAAACCAGCACTCCAGGTTTAGAATGGGCCCCCTGGATGCTTAACAATGACGTTCAAAAAACGATCATCATCAAGGATGACGTCACGAGATTAGGGCGTTCCATTTTCAATAAATGTAACCTCAAAGAACTTACTATTCCGATAAGTCACGATTTACATGGTGAAGATCAGTTCTATACCACTTTTGGTGAATATACAAATCTTAAAAAAGTCACTTTGACCAAAGGTACCAATGGTGTGGGTTATAATTATTCCGACACCTCTTCAGGTCTTCCTTGGAATGAAGCACTATACCTTGAAACCCTTATCGTTGAGGAAGGCATCACTTACATCGGAGATAAAACGTTTGACGGTTGTAATGCAGGGAATATCATCCTTCCGAATTCATTGACTTCTTTAGGAAAATATGTATTCGTGAACAGCAAGGTCCAATGTCTGACCATGCCGATCAGCCTCAATGCGGTAGGGTATGATGATAGTCCTGCATTCGGTATTACACCTGAAACTCTCCCGACATTGGGTGATATGGAGCATGATGATAGTCCTACTTTCTATAATCTGTCTGAACTTAGGACGCTCAATTTCACACCTGGTTCCGGATACGGATTCGATTATTCTACTGAAAAGGGACACAACTGCTGGTATCAACTGACGCCTTGGTATCAATGTAGAAACACTCTCAAAGAGATCAACTTTGCAGAGGGGATCACACACATCGGTTCGAACACTTTCGATGCCACCTTCTATGATACCGATGATATAACCAAACTCGCTCAAACCGCCGATAACATGGCAGGTTCCCAATTCAAGAGGATGGGTGGCATATTTTACAAACTGGACCCCAACAGGATATACGGCAGTTGTGGTGTGGGTGTTACTTACGAATTGGACACATCCGCAGAAACACTCATTATCCGCGCAGAATCTTATGATTTTCATGATTCCTCCCTCGACTACGTGTATATCAATGGTGTACCACATTTGTGTACAGAAACAAGAAGGATAGCTAGTAATGCCAGCGGTTGTGCACCTTGGTATGAATACAGAGATTCCATCAAATACATTGAAATAATTGGTACTATCACAGTGATCGGTGACTTTGCTTTCGAAGGCATCACCAACGTCGAATCCATCACCATCCCCGACTCCGTCTGGATTATCGAAGCATCTGTGTTCAAAGGATGTTCGTCGCTTACTTCGTATGCAGTATCCGAGAACAACGGCTATTACACGTCGATCGACGGTGTTCTTTTCAGCAAAGACAAACGTACCATGGTCCAATACCCAGCGAGTAGAACAGATACTTCCTATGTGATACCTGACGGTGTCACAACCATCAAAGCATCTGCGTTCAAAGGTTGCACTTACCTCTCATCCATCACTATC
>CAVHHN010000029.1:0-19864 GCA_963635855.1 Faecalibacterium sp. CAG:74
ATGTCTAACGGGGCAGAAAGCTGATCAGGTCAGGAGGGAATCGTCACACACAGTCCCTTCTGGTCATTATGATTATATGTCAGAAAACAATGTAAGTGCTCAAAGCGATTGTAGTCCAGTGGTTAGGACGGTGGCTTCCCAAGCCATTGACTCGGGTTCGAATCCCGGCAGTCGCACCATGTCAGTTTTTATGAGATGATTATAGGTCGCTCAAAGAAAATCCTGAATTGCGAACCTATAATATAAATCAAGCGTATAGTGATGGACATGGTGCTGGAAATCGACAGTTCTAGAGGAGAAGGTGGCGGACAAATGGTCCGCACCTCGGTGGCATTGTCCACGCTCACTGGTATCACCACGCGCCTCACCCGTATAAGGGAGAACCGTCCCACCAACGGACTGTCGAAGCAGCACACCACTGCGGTCAAAGTGGTCGCTCAGATGACCGGGTCCGAAGTGACCGGAAATTATATCGGATCATCTGAACTTCTGATCGAACCTGGCAACAAACAGGTCGCCGAGATCTCCATGGACATCGGTACCGCAGGTAGCATCAGCCTCGTTGTACAGGCCACACTTCTAGCGGCAAGGAACTACACCGAACCGTTGCATCTCAACCTCAAAGGCGGAACCAACGTCATGTGGGCACCCCCCATTGACACTTATCCCCTCGTCCTGTTCCCTCTGATGAAAAAAATGGGTGTACAGGCCGAATTAGATGTAGTGAAAAGAGGATTCTACCCTATCGGCGGAGGAGAAGTGGACCTCAGACTCCAGCCCATGGGCAGACTGAAACCACTGGACCTCAATGACCTGGGTGAATTGAAGAACATCCACGGGCTCTGCTTCTCACAACATCTTTCGGATAAAGTGGCGGAGGATATGATCGCCTCGTGCAAAAAGGTCTTCGGATCGAAATATGACCTTCAGATCGACGTCGAAAAGACCGAGGGGACCTCACGCGGTGCAGGGATCGTTCTTGTCGCAGAATACGAGAACGGTATTCTTTCCAGTAATGTACTCACCAGCAAAGGGCACAGTCCCCAACAGTCAGGATTCGATGTTGCCAGTGACCTCGTCCAAGAGATGTCCTCCGGTGCCACCATCGATATCCACACGGCGGACCAGATCCTCCCTTACATGGCCATGGCCGAAGGAAAAAGTACATTCGTCGTCTCCAAGATCAGTAAACACCTTCTAAGTCAAATGGACACCTTGGAATCATTCCTCGAAGTGAAGTTCGGTGTCGAGAGAAGATCTGACGGATATCATTTCACTGTAACACCAAAGGGATATGAATGAAACCTTTCGTCCTTGTGAACTGCGCCATGTCCGCAGACGGGAAATTGGCAGGAGAGGAAAGAAAACAGATCAGGATCTCCTCCGATGAGGACATCACAAGGGTCAAAAATCTTCGCAGGAAATATGATGCTATCCTTGTCGGTGTCGGCACGGTGATCGCTGACGACCCCCACCTTACGATCAAGAACGCCACCTATGAGGAAAACCCTGTCAGAATAATTCTAGATCCACATGGACGCATCCCTGCAACAGCACGCGTCCTTGATAATTCCGCACCTACGATCATTGTGACCGACAATGAATGTGACAAGAACTGGGGGCCTGAGATCATAGTCATCCGGGGAGGGGAAGGTCATATCGATCTGTCCGACATCCTTCATATCCTAGCACATGATCTCGGCATTGAGAATATGATCGTCGAAGGCGGTGGAGAGACCATCGCTTCATTCTTCAGGTCCAAACTTGTGGATAAATATTCGGTCTTTGTAGGTGGCTTGATCATCGGTGGTCGCAACGCACCCACACCTGCAGACGGCGACGGCTGGGTCGTTCCAGAAGGAGTAAAACTCAACCTTGATTCCGTCGAGATCTTGGGTAATGGGGCACTTCTGACATTCAGCCCCACTTACTGAACCCTGTGAACGAACATAGGGATTTTATCGAACTATTCAATCCATGATATAATCAGGGATATATCATGAAGGCCAAAATGAAGAATGGTAGCACAGAAGATATCAAAGCAGTATGGTTCGAGAACGGAAAGGTCAAAATGATCGACCAGAGAGAACTTCCTCTCGAACTGAAGATCGTCGATTTCGAAGATTACAGAGATGTTGCCGAAGCTATCAAGAATATGACCACCAGGGGTGCTCCCTGCATAGGTGCCAGCGCTGCATATGCGATGTGTCTGGCAGGTCTGAAGCATGAGAACCTCGACGAAGCGGCCAAATTCATAAAGGCGGCAAGGCCGACGGCATATGATCTCTTCTATGCCACTGACTGGATGTATGAGAAACTCAAAAATGGCAAAGATCCAGTGGACGCGGCCGAAGAATACGCTGAGCTTACGATCTCCAAATGCCGTTCCATCGGAGAATATGGTGGCGCACTCATCAAGGACGGAATGAAGCTGATGACCCACTGTAATGCCGGGGCCCTCGCCACAGTAGATATCGGTACTGCACTGGCACCTATGAGGAACGCCCATGATGCAGGAAAGAAATTCTTCGTATACGCTTCCGAGACCCGCCCTCGTCTCCAAGGTATGCAACTCACTGCATGGGAACTCAATCAGGAAGATATCGACCACGCGATCATTCCCGACGGAGCCTCCGCATATTACATGTCCCAGGGAGTGGACATGATAATCGTGGGTGCGGACAGGATCGCCGCGAACGGAGACTTCGCCAACAAGATAGGTACGTTCGACAAGGCCATCGCCGCCAAGCATTTCGGCATTCCTTTTTACGTCGCCGCTCCCGTATCCACTTTCGACTTCTCCACCAAGACCGGAAAAGATATCGTCATCGAACAACGTTCGGAAGAAGAGGTCACCATGGTAAAGAACATCCGTATCGCCCCCATCGGATCCAAGGCCTTGAACCCCGCATTCGATGTCACACCCGCGGAAATGGTCACCGGATTCATCACCGAGAAAGGTATCTTCAAACCATCAGAAATTTCCAGGATGAAAGAATGATCAACGAGAATTATGCCAGAAAACGTCTTGTCGAATGCTGCCACCTTCTTTACGAAAGGAATCTGACTGTATCTGCCGGAGGGAACATGAGCGTCCGTATCGATGATGATCTGATGCTGATCACCCCCAGCGGGGTCAACAAAGGACTGATCTCCGAGGATGACCTGGTAAAAATGGACCTGAAAGGCAATGTGCTTTCTGAAGGAAAACCATCCATTGAGCACAAATTCCATATCGGGATCTACAAAGCCAACCCGAGTACGGAAGCGGTCATTCACTGTCATCCATTGTACTGCCTTGCCATCATGACCAAGAACGAAGGGCTCAGGAGCACACTGACTCCTGAAGGGGTCTTGCTTCTTGATGAGGTACCAATCTGTCGCTATGCGACACCCGGATCCAAAGAACTCGTTGATGCGGTACTTGAATATGCTGAGGCCCCGGCCATGCTGATGGACCGCCATGGTGCGATCACCCAGGGAAGGACCCTCGAAGAAGCTTTCAATCGTATGGAAGAACTGGAATTCCAGGCGCACCTCCAGATCCTCGCCGGAAACGCCGAAGGTCTGCCTGCGGACGAAGTACAGAAACTACGTGAGATGAGATGATATGGCGATATTGGTGACGAAATGGTTTGGAGTGTTTCTCGTCGATGAAAAATCCAACCGCATCATGGACAAACGCCTGATGCCTAAAGATCCGACAGAAACCGCACAGAAGCTGGCAGAGATCCAAAGAGGAGGTCTTCTTCCCGAGGAAAAAGAACTTGCCAACAACAGGCCCAGACTTGCTGTGGCGGACAGGAGGCAGTCGGAACTCGGCAGGCCCGAAATGTATGATTCGTCATACATCAAAGCATCCGATTTCGGGTATGATGATGTGTTCATGCATGATACGATGGTACGTCTGGGGCAACTAAGGACGACAGAACCCATCTCCCGCGACAAAAGTCTTGTTCAGGCCATCCGTCACCTCGACAATCTCATCGAAATATCCAATCTGCTCAGCGAAAGATTACATGAATGGTACGGTCTCCATTTTCCCGAACTTGCCGACCTGGCACACGATGAAAAATATGCCCTTTTGATAGCGAAACACGGTGACCGCGAAGGAATAATCGACGAACTCGGGCTTGATATCCAATCGGTCGGATCTGATTTCGATCCAGAGGACATGAGGGCCGTACAGGACCTCGCTGACACCCTCTGCAGGATATACGACGACCGGACCAATACCGAGGAATACATCACCTCTCTGGTGGAATCGTTGTGTCCCAACATGTGCGCCATCCTGGGCGGACCTTTGTCGGCAAGGTTGATCTCCCTTTCGGGGGGTCTTGAAAGACTTGCCTCCTTACCGTCTTCGACACTTCAGCTCCTCGGTGCGGAAAAAGCGATGTTCAGACACCTCCGTTCTGGGAAAAACCCACCTAAACACGGTGTGATATATCAATACCCAGATCTCAGAAATGCCCCCTACTGGCAGAAAGGTAACATCGCCAGAGCACTTGCTGGAAAGATACTCATAGCAGCAAAAGTGGACCAATACAAAGGTGAATTCTGCGGAGACCGCCTCAACACCGAGCTCAAAGCCCGTATCAAGGACATAAAGCGCAAATACCCAGACCCCCCGAAGAAAAAAGAGAGGGTTCCAGGCACGAAAAACAAGGGCTTCAAAGGAAAAGGTCCGAGGAAAAATCAGAAAAGGCATTGAACCTTCAGGCCCGCGTTTAAAGGCAAGTTATATATCCATTGTCCTAATCCAGAATATGATTAGGATGCGTTACGCAGACATTATCACGGCGGAACCCCAATACAACAGGGAGAAGAACAAGCGGATACTGTGAGCGCAGCCTCTCGAAATTAAGAAGGTATTGATATGGCAGAGTGGGAGATGAAAGAGCTCAGGGAGCTCAAGATCGGAAGGTATGTGAACATCGACGATTCACCTTGTAAAATTATTTCTATTACGACCTCCAAACCTGGAAAACACGGATCCGCCAAGGCATCCATTGAAGCGACCGACATTTTCACCGGTGCAAAGAAATCTCTCAACGCACCTGTCAGCGCAAAGGTCCAGGTCCCTATTATCGACAAGAGGAAAGGACAGGTCATCTCGATCGACGAGGCCAACAACGAAGTCCAGATCATGGACCTCGAGACCTTTGAAACCTTTACCATGCCCATCAACGACGACCACGAAAGCGTTCTCACGGACGGTGCCGAGGTCATGTACATCGTCGCGATGGACAGAATGAAACTGATGTGAGGATCATTTAATGGCATACGGAGTGACCTATGCTGATGCAGACGCTGAATACAGCGATGCAGAGGCAGTTATTTTCGGCATTCCGTATGACCACACTGCCAGTTTCAAAGCCGGGGCCCGTGAGGCCCCGACGGCGGTCCGGCAGGCATCATATAATTTTGAAGAGTTCCATTTCGAACATGGACTCGACCAATACAGACCGACGGTCTGTGATTATGGCAATTGCGATGACTTCGTTCTTCCCGAAGATATGATCGAAGAAGTGAAATTCGCTGTCGCCCCATCCATACGCGACAACAAATTCACAATTGCGATCGGGGGAGAACACACTGGAACGGTGCCCATAATACAATCTTTCAAGAAAGGAAAGATCGCATTGATGACCATTGATGCTCACCTTGATTCAAGAGATGAATATATGGGAACTCCGAACAGCCATGCATGCGTGACGCGGAGGGCTGCTGAGGTACATGGATTGAACAATGTTTTTGCAATCGGTGTTCGTGCTATCGGAAGAGAAGAACTCGAACGTGATGATGTCGTCCCTCACATAACATCATTTGATATTTTCGACAATGGGATCGAATGGGCCATCAAAAAGGCCCTTGATTCACTCAAAGCAGATAAGGTATACTTATCTGTGGACATTGATGGGATCGATCCCGCATATGCACCAGGAACAGGAACCCCAGAACCATTCGGACTCACTCCGATACAGGTCAAAAAAGCGATCAACCTCATTGGTGACCGTCTTGCAGGATTTGACGTCATGGAGATATGTCCACCGGCGGATCACTCCGGGATCACATCTATTCTTGGCGCAAGATTGATCAACGAGGCTCTTGCCGTATACGGCAAGCACCTCAGAAAATGATTCAGTTCATCAGGAACTGAACTGATTCAGATATTCTTGGGCCATCCTTTGATATTTCAAAGCAAGGTCCTCAGCAACAGCTTGATCCTTTGACTCAGCATAGACCCTGAAGATCGGTTCCGTACCAGAAGCCCTTGCCAAAACCCAGTCGTTACCGATCAAAAGTTTCAACCCATCGGAACGGTCCTTCTTGATATCCACTGTTTCATTATCAAGATACTGAAGCACCTTTTCTTTCATGTTGTCGGGGCATACCATCTTCTTCTTCACAGTATAATATACAGGAAGCGAAGCCACCTGATCTTTGAGGGGGCCGTTCTTGAGAATGTTCTCGAGCATCCTTCCGATGGCCATTGCACCATCTCTGCAGAACTGATGATCAGCAAAGATCAATCCACCGTTCTCCTCTCCACCGAATATGCCACCGATCTCACTCATCTTACGTGCGACGATGGGCGATCCGACCGCGGTACGGACGACAGAACCTCCAGCGGCCGTGACGATCTCGTCCACCACAGAGGAAGTGGCAACAGGAGTTACGACGGTTCCGCCACCATTGGCGGTGACCAATGCTCTTCCGAGAATGGCCAAAGTTTTGTCGCCTGGAACATAATTACCATCACCGTCGACGAATACACACCTATCTGCATCTCCGTCGTGTGCTATACCCAATACCGCATCGGTGGCCTTGACCATTTTCATGAGATCCTGCAGGTTGTCCTCCGTAGGTTCACTGAGGTGCCCCGGGAACTCTCCCTGGGGATTGCTGTTGAGTGTGATGGCCCTGACACCGAGTTTTTTCAAAAGAAGAGGAGAAGTGTAGAACGCCGCACCATTGGTACAATCCAAGACCACGGTGAGATTGGCACGTTTGATAGCGACAACATCGAGCTTGGAGATCACCGCATCCACGTACTCATCCCCCGCACCTGGCACAATGGAATATTTGCCGACCTTGTTCCAAGCCACCAGGGGAATTTGGGTGTCGTAGGTTTCCTCGATCTGAGACTCTTGCTGATGGGACGCTTCGGTACCATCATCCGCGATGACCTTGATCCCATTGAATTCAGGGGGATTGTGGGAGGCGGTTATCATAACTCCCGCAGAAACTTTGTGGGTTTTAACATAATATTGGATCGCAGGTGTCGGTACAATACCAAGGTCGATAACGTCACACCCTACCGCCATCAATCCGGATGATACTGCGGATTTCAACATGGCACAGGAATCCCTTGTGTCACAGGCGATCGCAACTGTGCCGGGCATCACTGTTCCGATGGATTTCCCCATCTGCAACGCAAGTGATGCGTTCATATCCTGGTTGACTACTCCGCGAACTCCGTTGGTACCGAACATCTTGGTCATAATGAATCACTCTGTGCCGTCACCAATGGTGACCGACCCTGCCTTAAGGGGACAAATGGGCCGGAGATTAATTGTTTTACGGTCATTCTTCCTTATTGGAATTGACCTGGGCCTCTAACCACTTGCGAATATCTTCCTTCCGTGTGCTCCCGATGCCGAACTGCTCCGAGAACTTGGCCGTGGTCGTGAGTTCCTTGCTCTGTCCGGACTGTTTCGCGTTAACAAAACCCATCTCGACCAGAGTGTGTACATCTTCATAGGCCCTTGGGCCACGCACCAGGACCAGTTTGGATTGAAGAACAGGCTGATTGTATGCTATCACCGTCAAAGTGCGCATAACTCCCGTAGGTAGCTCTGGCTTCGTGAACAATCCGGTGAACTTCTTGCAATCCGGACGAAGGACCATACGATATCCTCCGCCGGCCTCTGAGATCATTATGGCGGAGTCTCTCATATCGTACTCCATTCTCAGGTCTTTGAGGGCATATCTTACCGAAGCTTCATCGAGACCTGTACGGCTGACGATGTCGGCTACCCGCAGGGTATCGGTAGCGGCGAACAGCGCTGCCTCCACCATCGTCTTGTCTTCCAACTCAATTCACCGCCGCAACATTCTCCAGGGGCACATTGTTGTCCGGTTGTTTGATCTGTACGAGGATCTCGGAATAGGGAAGGGTCTCCTGAGACACTTCCAATTTTCCATCCCTGACCAGGTGCAGAACGGCAACAAACACGGAAATATTGTGTTCCTTGTCGTTGGTGTAGAACTCGGTGATGGGCATAGGGTCCATTCCCATGGAATAGATCATCTGGTAGATGTTCTCGACGACCTGTTCATCATCTTCGCGGTGGGCCTTGTTGTCGAACTTGGAGGTGGGTTCCTTGTTCCTTATTTTGATGATGGTCTTCTGTGCCTCGTTGAAATTCTCGATCTCGGCATAAGCATCATTGAATGCATCGAGAAGATCGATCATCGTAACGGAACGAGGGTCGGTGTGGGCATAGGTCGTACCGATGACCACATCGGGGATCACCAATTGGTCCTCATCGGAGAAACTGAAATCCTCTTCTTCGATAGGTACCTCCTCAACGAATTCGGCTGAGGCCCTGGTCTCCTGGGATTGTAGATTCAGGATCCTCCAGGCCATGAGCAGAAGCCTTCCGGCCACCAACATATCGAACCTGTTGTTCGAGACCTTCTCGGAGTACATCCTGGCGAATTCCTCAAGATTGATCTCCCAAGGGTCTATCCCCCTCTCCAGAACAAGACTGAAAACCGCCCTGATGGACTCATCCATCTGGTCGGTAAGCCTCTCTCCGGGAGCTTCGTTCTTTAAGAGGGCCAAGTACCCGTTTATCTTGTTCAACGATTCTTCATCCTCTGCCAATGCCTTGTGAAAGAGCAGGTGCTGCTCCATCATTTCCATTTGTACGCTCGCATCCATTTTCATCCCTCGATCTCAGATTTCTTCTGGTTTCTCAAAGCCTCCTCCTCATATTTGGAGACCTCGTTCAGGTCCGGCTGCATTATGATCCTGCTGATCCCACTCGGAGGCCGGGTGACTCCGATGAGATGGTCCGCCAAGGTCAGGGTGACCTTCCTCAGTGAGACCTGTATGAACTGTGCTTTCCTGGAACTTTCTTTGACTCTCTTGGCGACCATCTCGGAATTGACGGCGTCAAGGAACATGTCCACCTCGTCCAACACATAGAACGGGGATGGTTGGTATTCCTGAATGGCAAATATGAAAGAAAGTGCGGTGAGTGACTTCTCTCCTCCGGAAAGTGCATCGAGCCTGAGCAACTTTCCGTTCCTCGGTTTGGCGTTGATGAGAAGTCCGCCCTCGAACGGGTTCTCCTCGTTCTCCAGTTTCATGAATCCCTCTCCTCCGCCGGAGAGTTCGGAATAGATCTTCTGGAAGTTCTCATTGACCTTATCATAGGATTCCATGAAGAGGCCTTTCTTTCTGGAAGTGAGATCTTCCGTGAGCTTGTCGAGTTCGGCGATCTGTTTGTTCAGACGGTCGACCTGTTCGAGCATGAGGTCATACTCCTGCTTACGGGTATCGTAATCCTCGATGGAACGCATGTTCACGGGACCTAGAGACTCGATCTTGTCTTCACATCCACGGATGATGCGTTTGAGTGCCTCCTCCGAAGGAATGGGTTTGGGGACCTCGATGGTTATCGCAGCAACTTCGGCCTCCAACTGGGCGATGTTCTGATCGATGATCATGATCTGCGCCCTCTGGGATTCAATGACGCCCTCCTTCGCTTCGATCTTACCCTGTGCACCCTGAATGGATGAGTCAAGAGAGTATCTCTTTTCTACAAGCATATCCTTCTGGTTCTTCAGGTCCTGTAGACCAGACTCCAGTTCGGCCTCGATCTTCTTCAATGCGGCCAGATCCAAGGTCAATTTCGATATGGACTCCTGACGGCTTGCGATGGATTCTTTCTGGGCGATGATCTTCTTATCGGCCTCGGAGACCTGGAAATCAAGGGCCTCTTTCTGCGTATCAAGACCTGTCAATTCAGCCTTGGCGGCAAGGACCTGGGAATTGAGATCGGCCACGGCCTGGTTACATCCATAGACCTTGTCACGGATGGCCTGGATCTTCTCCTGAAGTCCTGCAGGGGCGATGACTGCCATACGATCATTGGCCTGCTTACGTTCTTCGCGAAGACCTTCCAATACACGTTCGGCCTCACGGGCAGCTGCGGTTTTGGCGGCAAAGTCCTTTTCGGCGGCCTCGTCATCCTTGATGGCCCTGGCCAATGTCTCCTCTGCGACATGGAGGTTCTTCTTCGCCTGATCGGCGGCGGCCTGGGCGACGGCCAGCCTGCCCCTGCCTTCCACATCACTGGAGGATGCTTTCCTCATCTCATCATCGGTGGCACGGATGGTGTCTCTCAGATCTTTCAGTTGTCTGCGAAGCGCGTCCAAGGCCTCGGTGGCTTTCCTGACGGCTTCCGCGGCCTCTTCCAAAGCCCCCTGGGCGGTGGGGCCAAACTTGGCGATGTTACGCTTGTTAATCGTACCTCCGGCCATGGCACCGGATGCTTCGAGCAATTCTCCCTCACGGGTGACGATCCTGATGCCACCCATGATCTCACGGGCGGTGTCGAGATTCTTCACCACCAGGGTATCCTGGAAAACGTACCAGAAGACGTTGGTATATTCGGGCTTGTAGTCCAAGAAATCCGTGGCGTAACCTTCCGTCCTCTTGAGGACCATGATCGCTTTTGCTCTGGGTTTACCGGGCATCATCTTGTTCAATGGCAAGAACACTACCCTGCTGAGCCCGTTCGATTTCAGGTACTGGATACATTTTGCGGCCACGGCATCGGTCTCCACGACCACCGCCTGCATCTTTCCACCGGCAGCGACACCCAATGCTGTTTCGAAACCGGGTTCGACCTTGGCGAGCTCGGCAACGGTACCTCTGATCCCCTGGATCTCACCGGTGTTCTTCAATTCCATGATGCGGTTGACGGCCTCTCCGGCACTGTTGTACGAATCGGACACCCTTTTTTCCGCGGATAATTTATTGTATTCGGCATTGCGGGCCTCCAAGGCCCTCTTGAGTTCCGTCTCTTTCAATTCGAGACGACCTTCTTCACCTTTGAGTTCGAGGATCTTCTTGGAAAGGTCGTTCCCCTTGGAAGGACCGACCTCCTTCTCGATCTCTTTGTAATTCGATTCGGCATCCTTGACGTCGAATCTGGCGGTCTGGATCGCTTCCTCTGCATCAGCGCGGGTCAACTTGGCGTGTTCCATGACGGCTTTGGCGGAAGCTTCGGCCACCTTTGTGGACTGTTCCTTGTCACTGGCGTCGTCGATCTGTTTCACCAGGGCTTCCAGTTTTTTCTGGATCTTGGTGATCTCACCGCCTTGCTTGGAGGTTTCCTCGCTTACGCGAGCTTCCTCCTTCTTCGCATCTTCGAATTCGGCGACCGCCGCATCGTATTGGATGGTCAAATCGTTCAGACCTTCGGACACGGTACTGTAGGTATTGCGGTTCTGTTCCACGGATTCGAGGAATCCCGCCTTGATCTCGGTCTGGTTCTTGATCTCCTCTTCCGCCGTTTCAACTCTGTCCTTCTCGGTTGCCAGATCGATCCTGGTCTGTTCGATGTCACCTTTGACCTTGCGGTATTCGGGACCTGCCTGGTCCTCGATCTCCTTATCCTTGGCGGCGATGGCACCCTCATTGAGTTCATATTGAGCACGAAGCTCCGATTTCTCTTTGCGGAGGGTCTCCAACTCGCCCTCGAGTTTGGTAACGTGTTCTGTAAGGTTCGCACGGGTGGAAACTTCCCGGTCCCTCTGCCTGACGGTCAGTTGGGCCTTGGCGGTATCGAGTTCGGTCTTGGTCTGAAGATAGATCCTTGCCTGCTCACGGTCCTTTTCCAAGGCCTTGAGCTGTTTCTCTTTGTCTTCTTTGAGAACGTCGATTATACTGAGGTTGTCAGTGGCATCCTTCTTCTCGGCCTGGGCCTTTGCGATATCTGCATCGAAACTTGATATGCCGGAGATACCGTCGAGGATACGTCTGCGTTCCATATTGCTCATCTGAACGATGTGGGTGACGTCACCCTGCTGAACGATATTGTATCCATCGGCACTGATCCTTGCTTTGGTGAGAAGTGAATCGAACTCGGTAAGGGTCGATTTTTTATCATTTATGAAAAAGTAGGAGGTGTAGTCCTCTCCGTTGTCAGATAATTTGACGTAACGGGTGAGACGGACGGTGTCGTCATCCCACGGTAATATACGGTCCGAATTTTCGAAGACCAGTGAAACGGTCATCGACTTGGCGCGTGACTTGGATGCGCCACCACTGAAGATAAGGTCGGTTATCCTTCCGGCCCTGACCGCTTTGGGACTCTTCGGCCCCAATACGAACATGATGGCGTCGCCAATGTTCGATTTTCCCGATCCGTTCGGACCGGTGATTGCCATATACCCTTCCATCAGCGGTACTGTTACCTTGCCGCCGAACGATTTGAAATTTTCAAGCTCGATCTGTCTTAGATACATCCCGATTCCCCATTCGAGACAGATACGGGCATAACCCGTTGTGCATCCCATTACCCTCGTGCATCGATCCGCCCTGATGGGGAGCTGGCATAAATGCGCGAATAAGCAATCAGTTATATGTCTGGCACATATATAAAGTCCCCTAAAATATCGCAATTTCTGAATCGAACATTGAGGCCTGTGCCGTTCGCCACCCAATGAAAATGACATCGGACAAAACCGATTTTTGCCTATTGTGAAATGATCTTTAGAAATCCTGGATGATATGTCCGATTCTAGCCAAAAAAAAGACATTTCCGTCCGAAGATTATCCGGCATAATAAGTCTTTGAATACATAGAGCCAAGACAATCCAAGAACGGAGAACAAAATGTTCAATGCACCAATAGTTTATGGCGGGTGCCCCCGCCTGGTTAATTGAAACCGGTTTTCAATTGGCAGTCCCTATTTCACTCGCACATATTCAAGCTGCCGATAGAAGGTCCTTGGAAGATGCCCAGAACACGAAAGACAAACAATCCAACTTTTCGGCATCAGTTACTTTCACAGACTTGCCACCGATAGTCACAGTATCCTGAGAATCAAAATTCGTATAGAATTTGACACTGATGCTTTTGATTTGCAAATTTTTATTCACAGGGTTCTCAGTCTCAGTGACCTGAGCGAATGATCCTTTGAATGCTGTAGAAAATAGGGTTACCTCCAACCCATTTGTTGAACCATCGTCCAAGACCATTGTTATACTCTCTATAAGAGTACCATGGTAATCATCACTTTTTGAAGTAAAATATCCATATAGGTACGCTGTTTCAATTACGTTTCCCTCGATGTGAACATAATATTTAGTACCCTCGCCATAAGTATAGCCCCCATTATAGGTACCATCATCCTTTGAAATCAACTTAGTAAGTTTCTCGGTATATGGGACCTCACCCTCATAGATGTCGACAGCATAATACTCCCCGGAGATATCTCCATTACCGGTAACATGGGTGGAATATGCATAAGCAACACCGATCAGGGATATCGCCACCAGTGCCACTACGACACAAAGCACTTTGACCTTGTTTTTCGAAACATTTGCAAGTTCCATGTTCTTTCCTCATCTAACATATATGCAATCGGATCCGGTTGCTTAATCACGGTTTCTAACTTGTCAGGTGATTTAAAGGATTTGCCGACAAAATACATACATATGGGGTTTGGAGCATCCTTTCATCAAAAATGCCCGAATACCAGCCATATCTGATCTGGAATAACCGGACAAACATTAACCTGACATAAGAAGACACGTTCATTGGACCTCATCCTCTGTCCATCTAGCCCGGAGCACATCACGGACGACCGAGACGATCACTGCGATCACGGCGATTATCATGACCACGTATATGGGGCTGGTCTGTATGAAATGCACGACCTTCCCGATATTGGGAGAAACCTCGATCACGATACCGACCACATCCGACACATCAGGCGTCTCGAAATGGCCAGGCCTATCCACATAGATGTCTCCGACCGTTGTAAATCCGGTCACATTACCTTCAGTATCCGTGTGGATCTCTGTCACGCGGTGGACAGTAAGGCGGGCCTCCGTCGCACCGGATTCCTTCCAATTGAACGCCAGAACGTCACCGACCTTTACGGTCTTGATCCCATCACTGGAAAGATGTTTGATGGTGATCAACGAATTCACAGGAATGGTCGGGATTTCATAAGGCTGCGGATCACCGTCCATGGAGCCTGTTACCACTACACGGAAATCCCGGTCACTTGGGTCCAAAGAATGCCCATTGACATTATAGAACACGAACAGTGCGGCGACGATGATGACGACAACCGCAATGATCGTCACGATATGTTTTTTGGACAGCCTGACGTTGAATTCCATATGGACCTCTCTGACCCGGATATTCTGCCAGGTCATAATAAACTATCGAATCGATACTCAAAGATAATCCGAAACATGTATGTCGGCCACTGAATCTTTTACAAAAGTGGGTTTTACATCGGACTGTTCCAACATCGCAAGATCGGTCTCACCAGACAATACGAGGATCGAACGGATGTTCGCATTTACCGCCATACGGATGTCTGTGGTCAACCTGTCCCCGACCATGATCACCGATCCCGATGGGACACTCATATCCATGGCGGCCATATCCAACATCAGACGGTTCGGTTTTCCAACCACAGTGGCCTCAATACCCACCAATGACTCGTACAGACGTATGAACGGTCCGATATCCACATCGTACCCAGACTCTGTAGGGCAAACGTCATCAGGGTGGGTGGCGATAAGTTCGGACCCTGCTCTGAGGCAATGGTAGCCACGATTCAATTTCTCATAATCGATGGTGGTATCGAATGTCAATAAAACAATGTCCGGTTCTTCCCCCGACCTCGATAACGCCACCCCCTGATCGGAGAACTCCCTGAGAACATCGGGTGTTGCTATGGCATAAACACGTTTCCCTTTCCGATGTTCGTTAAGAAAGGTAGCAGTAGCTACAGCGGAAGTAAGGACCTGTTCGGGCCCCACGTCGAATCCCATGCGGACCAACCGGTCTGCATAGAACTCACGCGGATGCGAAGAATTGTTGGTGATAAAACGGAAAGGAATTCCAGAATTACGCAAGGAATCTATGAATTCCTTGGCACCAGGAATAGGGCGTTCTCCCAAATATACGGTCCCGTCCATATCCAATGCGAAACCGATCATAATCCGAACTCCTCCTTGACCATACGCAACGTTCTCCTCAGTTCCTCCCGAGCAATCTTGCGGTAGACGCAGGCCATCGGATGGTAGGTGGGAATAAAGAGTATCTTCTCCTCTCCGACCGAAATGTATTGTCTAGTGTTGACAACCGATGCCATAGGTCCTGTGTAACCCAAAAGGTCCTTGATCGCGGACCGGCCCAATCCGATTACCGCATTACGTCCTGCTAATTCACTATGCAGGAACCTGCTACAGACCTCCATCTCCTCCGACTCCGGATCGCGATTATCTGGAGGACGACATTTGACAGTATTGGTTATCATGACCTTGGAACGGTCAAGACCCACATCCTCCATTGCCAGATCGAGGATCTTTCCCGCACGCCCGACGAACGGCATCCCTGACAGATCTTCGTTCTCTCCGGGGGCCTCGCCTACGAGGACCACGGGGGACCGAAGGTCCCCCGAAGGAAGAACTATTTTGGTACGACCTTCACATAGCCCGCACAAATGACAATCCGGGTCCGGAGAGATCATTCGGCATCACGAAGAAGTTCGGAACCTTTCACCAATGCGAAAAGTTCCACACCGATGCTGGCAAGATTCTCCCTGCCTCCACCTTCACGGTCGATGACAGAAAATACTTTGCAAACATTCGCACCTTCCCCACGAAGCTCATTGATGGCCTTCATGCTGGAACCGGCGGTGGTGATGACATCCTCCACCACAAGTACGTCGTCACCAGCTTCCAGATCCCCCTCGACGAGACGTCCTGTACCGTGGTCTTTGCGTTCCTTGCGAACCATAAGTAATGGAATGCCTGTCTCCAAAGAAAGAGCGGTCGCGAGAGGGATGGATCCCAAAACAACACCCGCGACACGCTTGGGTTTGAGACCCAGCTCTTTCATCTTCTCGGCCATGGTACGAGCGATAGCACCCAACACCTCAGGTTTGGTACTGGCCTTTTTGATATCAATGTAATAACTGCTCTTAGCTCCGGAAGCAAGAGTGAAATCCCCGAACTGCAATGCACCGCAGTCCTCCAATGCTTTTTTAAGATCGACCATAAAGATCACCAAGGTTCTTTCTTAAGACCTGCCCTGTACCCGATTATGTTCATCACACGATGAATGCCAAACATGATCAAAAGCAGGAAGATCAACGCACAGATGTGCCATCCTTCGATATATGTTGCATAGATCCAATCTGGATAGAACAATGCGGTCACGAGCAATGCACCGATGACGAAATCATACTGATCGAGAATGGGTGCTTTAGCTCCTCTCTCGAGACCCAGACGGCGTTTGATGAATGCGGCCGTCAGGTCACCTAATACTGCCCCGAAGGACAGACAGGCCAATATACCGACGTTGCCCCAGAATCCACCATATCCCCAATAATCCTCCGAACCGAACAGGGCGGAGATACCGATGAGGATGAGTCCCAGGAAAATACCGGAGAACGCGCCTCCGAAGAATCCTCTCCAGGATTTACCATCACCGAAGATCCTCTTTCCGCGCCACGAACGACCGAAATCGATTTTGGTCTTTCCTCCGAAGACGACGGCCGCGGAGTTGGGGATCATAGCAGGCAAAAACAGCCAGAGACCTGTGAAGATGATAGCGATGACACCTAAGGCGTCCATATATCGAACATACGGATAGGTTCTATAATCCTTACGCCCACGCAACAGTAATATCTCTGACCGCATACGGAAGAATATGTTGGTATTGGACAGTTCTGCCCTGTTTTCGATGGAACAGCTTCCAGAGGAAGAATCCGTCTGCCCCCCGGGCGTCATAGATGAACTGACCAAATACAAGGACCGTCGCCTGGACCTTTGGGGGGACCTTCTCAGGGTCTCGGACTGCACATCCACTTCGATAAAGAAAGTGGAAGAGGTCGCACGCAAAAGTGGGGACCTCGGTCGGTTGTCTCCCGTTGACATAACGGTCCTGGCACTCGCTTTGGATGTGAACGGTACTGTTCTCACAGACGATTATTCCATTCAAAATACAGCAAGGATCATGGGGATCCCTTATCGTGCCATCGGACAGAGCGGGATCAAAAAAGTGGAGAAATGGAACTACCGGTGCAACGGTTGTGGCAAATGGTACAAGGAAAAAATGGAAGAATGCCCGATCTGCGGTTCATCCATGCGTTCCTACCGGAAACACCGATCACGGGAACAGACGCTTGCAACGGATCAGTTTGCCCATTCTGCGAGTACCTAGCATTTTCATACACAGCGAGGTCCTGAACTCGGTCTTGAACGCAAAAGTGTCTGCCAGCTTCTTGTTGCCGGCAGCGATCTTGAGCGGTTTGTATAATACAGATCTCCAAGATTCCTCATACTGTGCCAAAGAACCACCATGAAGGATGTTCTCAGCAGCCACGTTGCCTGCGATATGACCGGTTATCATGGCCTGGGGAATGCCACCGCCATTGACCGGCATGACAACACCTGCCGCATCTCCGATGATCATTCCGGTCCCGTCCACGTAGGTCTTCGACACCGGACCCTCGCTGGGAACGAACTTCCCATGGATCTGGGTTTTCACATTGAGGCCCCGTTTCTCTGAAAAGGTCTGGAAATACCCGCTCAGCGAACCATTGGAAAATTTGGGTGAGAAGCCGATACCGACATTCGCATGCCCGTTTTTAGGCATGATCCAACCATATGCACCAGGTGCGATATCACCGAAGAACATCTGTACGACAGGTTCGAAATCACCTTCGGCCTGGGCGGAAACGGCAGGGTAGGAATTCTGATTGGCCGGAAGTCCAAGACTCTTGGCGACACGCGATGAGGGTCCGTCAGCACCGATGATCACTTTGAACTCTATGTCCCCTTGATTTGTATGGGCCACCTTCCCGTCGGTCTTGTGGAATCTGCAAGATTTTATCAGGTGCGCTCCAGAATTGACCGCCTGTTCAGCAAGATATTGATCGAAACGGTCCCTGTCAGTGGTGTAACCGGTGAACGGAAATTCGTAGACCTTGGATTTGGGGTCGTACAGCCTGATGGCATTCACAGTACCGACCTGAAGTGATGCAGGGAGATCGAAAAGCTCATCAGGATCCTCGAGCGTAGGAAACATATCGATGATCTCTTGTTGAGACGGCATAAGTTCTCCACAACGGACCGGAACTCCGACCTCGGGACGACATTCGATCATAGTGACATTGAGCCCTTTTTCCGCAGCATAACGTGCGGCCACACTTCCGGCAGGTCCTGCACCGACAACAAGAACGTCAGTCTGGATCTTTTCGGCCAAACGATCACCGGTCCCGAGAAACAATGAATTTGGTAAAATCGATAAGAGCCTGCTTGTAAACCGAGTCTTCGATCGGTTCGAGATACTCGAGCGCCAGATCTGCATAATGGTTAGCGAGGGCATAACAGCGCTCGATGGAATCGGTCTGTTTGATAAGGGCAATAGCTTCATGGGCGAGAGCATAGTCTGTATGCTCATTCTCGAATATCTGCCTGATACGTTCTCCATGAACAGGATCTTCCATACCGTAAATAGTGGGAAGAGTTGGTTTTCCTTCCACCAGATCGTTTCCGACACACTTACCTGTGTTGTCGGTATCGCCGATCACATCCAAGAGATCGTCGATGATCTGAAACGCCAGACCCAGATTGTAAGAATAATTACCCAACCTTTCAATGGCATCGAAATCTTGTGGGCGAGCAACATAGGCACCACACTTAGAGGCACATTCGATAAGGCGAGCGGTCTTTCCAGAAATGATCTCGACATATTCCTTTTCAGTGACGGTTTTGTTGTGTTCGAACTTCTTCTGATCGAACTCACCAGAACCCATAGAGGTTGCGGCATCGATGACATAACCAACGACCTCAGCGGATGAGGACCCCATCAATTGGAAACCAAGAGCAAAAAGGAAATCACCGGCAACAATAGATCTACCGAGCGAATACTGTTTGTACAGAGCCTTGGCACCCCTCCTGAGTTCACCATTATCGTTGATATCATCATGGATGAGGGTGGCATTATGAATGATCTCGATGGCGGCACCGAGATCGATGACATGCTTGGACTCGGTACCACCGAGGGCATAATAAGAAAGAAGGCAGATAGAAGGCCTTATCCTCTTGCCGTGGTTCGAAAGCACATAATCACACATCTCCTTAAGGAGAGGATTGTCAGCCCGAGCAGTGATGTCGGACATTACCTTCTCGACCTGGACCAAATCGGAAGAAATGCAATCAAACCAGTTATTAGCCATTTGGTGATACATACCCAGAGCGTATAAAAGATTAATCCAGAGGGTCAAACAAAAAGAAAAAGGTTTGAAAAAAGGATTAGGCAGGCTCCCATTTACAACGAACAGGAGAAACAATTGCATTTTCAGCTTTCAATTCTTTGAATGCCTTGTCAACCTCTTTCCTGTCGATACCGGTAATCTTAGCAACATCACCAGCCGACAAAGGCTTACCGGCTTCCTTCATAGCAGTAAGAATTTGATCTTTGACAGCCATAATAACAGAATGACTTTCAATATAATAAG
This sequence comes from Faecalibacterium sp. CAG:74, assembly GCA_963635855.1. Classification (GTDB taxonomy): domain Archaea; phylum Thermoplasmatota; class Thermoplasmata; order Methanomassiliicoccales; family Methanomethylophilaceae; genus Methanomethylophilus. The sequence continues at coordinate 19,803 of CAVHHN010000029.1, forward strand.
TGAATGGAAAAAAGAAGATGAGTTCACATGCGTAACCTGTTTGACTGCTAGACCACATCCAG
>CAVHHN010000030.1:0-19853 GCA_963635855.1 Faecalibacterium sp. CAG:74
ACCCAAAACTTCTTCGATTATAGGATACGCTGATTTTTGAGGGTTCCTGAACCCTCCTTTTTTCGACTGCTGGCTACCCCCCTTTCGATGGTGTTAAATAGTATCCTAGATATATAGGATACATGTCAAGGTACTGCCAGAAAAAAGGCGACAAGATCTACGTTTACGAGAGCACCTCCGCGAGAGTTCCCGGAAAAAAGAACCCGAAGTCCACGAACACATACATCGGTGTCTAGAACCCGGAGACGAACGAGATCATCCCGAAGAAGGTCCGCGCGACCGTTGCAGCCAAAGCTGAGATCAAGGGGACCTCCCGCAAGGAGCTGTACGCCAAGCACTACGGCTCCGTGGTGGTGCTGGACGCTGTCCAGCGTACCCTCGGCATCGAGGATGACCTCAGGACGGTCTTCGGGGACATGACGGCCAACATCCTGGCCTGCGCCATGGCCCAGGTCATGGAGCCTTCGGTGATGGACGAAGTTCATCTGACCGTGGAGGAGTCCGTGCTCGGCGAGTACCTTTGCCTGCGCGGAGGCCTGTCTCCCGCCACGCTGTCCGACCTGACACAGGAGATCGGGTCGTCGATGGTCCTGATGGATGACTTCTTCGACCTTCGCCTGGAGCGCGACAGGGGCCGTGTGTCCGTGTTCGACATAACGTCCGTGTCCACTTACAGCGATGTCAACGGCTGGGCCGAGTACGGATACAACCGCGACGGGGAGGCCCTGAGGCAGCTGGGCTGGCTGCTCATCACAGGCAGCGACGGGATCCCGAAGGCGTTCGTCATGCTGCCCGGATCTGTCAGTGACATATCCACGCTCCAGACAGTCGTGGCAACATTCCGCGAAAAGATGCTGGACGGCGATGCCCTGTTCGACAGGGGCTTCGAGTCCGCGGCCAACGTCGGGTACCTCCTGAAGGAGGGAATCAGCTTCGTCACGCCCTCGAACCTGACGGCCAGGGCCGTCAAGACCCTGCTGTCCAAAGCGCACACCGTCGTCAGGTCTGCCGAGAACCAGTCGATGCTGGACGGCGAGCGCTACGGGCACGTGACCTACCGCATCGGCATCGTCTCAGACGGTGATGATGCGGAGTACGGTCACGCGTACATCGGCGAGGACGAAGATGGCTTCGAGGAGTCGATGAAGCTCAGCGCCCATGTTATCTACGACCCCAGGTCCGAGGTCAAGGCCAACGATGCCCTTCTGAGCGAGGTCCTGAGCCTCCAGCAGGAGCTCACGGGAATGAGGATCGAACAGGCGAAGAAGCTGCTGGCCAAGCGCCGGAGCCAGGTCGTCAAGGCACTGAGCCTCGAGGCCGACGAGCACGGGAACACCGTGGCCACGGTGAACTACAATTCCATCTCGTTCAGCAGCAACCGCGCGGGGATGTTCGTCCTGCTGACTCCAGAGGGTATGTCCTGGGATGCAGCGATGACCAGCTATGGGATAAGGAACGAGGTCGAGGAAGCATACGATGCGTTCAAGAACGACATGGACGGCAACCGCATGCGTACCGGCGATCCTGAGCGCGCAAGGGGCAGGTTCTTCATCAGGTTCCTGAGCCTGATGATGCTGGTCTTCATCAGACGGAGGCTCAGGAAATACTCCGAGAGCCTCAAGCCGAAGCAGCGGAAGGACGACAAGGTCCACAAGCTGAGCGTCAGAGAAGCATTGCGGTCGCTCAACACGGTCATAGCCGTCGGATCGACAGGCGAATGGAAGCTCACCCACGTGACGAAGACCAACAGGCAGCTGTTCAGCGCCTTGGGCTTGAAGCCGATAAGCTCGGGCAAGGTCGTGCTCGGGCGTCTGGACCAGGTCTGCGCTCCCCTCGCGCCCGAAGCTCAATATGAAAAGTAAGGTATTGGTCACCGATGCGAACTGCGCTCCCCTCGCGCCCGAAGCTCAAGAAACGGGGTCGGAGCAGCGAGTCTGTATCCCAGATAAAGTGAAGATTTGGGTGCGCAACTAACTTCCAGGTAATCGGTAATCAAATCGGTGGTCTGGGCGACTCTCTGGAATACAACTAAGTCATGAAAACAGCATTCAATGCCAGTAGTGTCATTGGTCTGTACGGTACACCCCAATTCAAAAAGGAGACCACGTGGGACGATCTGAAGCGCGATATCGATCTCCTTGAAAGCGTATGCCAGAAGGTCCTTGTCAAAGTAGGGTCAGGGAACCTCATCGTGAAAAACGGAAAACGCGTCAAGCTTTGATGCAAGGTTCGTGATGATATCGGATGTTCGGAAAGTACGTTCTCACTCATCCCCACATACCCGATTTACGTGAATGTTTTTTGACGTGGTCTCGATATAATCATACAGAATAACATGTCTGCAACTCCGAACTTTTCTGAATGATTGATGTGTATGTGAAGAAATATACCTGTTCGACTCCTCAAATTCAGTATGGGTCTTTGTTCGAACATGTAATCAGAAATGGGTCTCCGACCCGTGGATCGGAATTCCAGGTCGGAATTAAAGAGGTTTGATAGGTTTTAATGACAGGTATTGCACTCTTAGGACTTTATCTCCTGAGATTCTGATTTGTATGTTATCTCTGGTATGGTTGTTCCCATGAATGCGTAATCACTGATTGTGGTAGTTTTCCACATTGTTAATGTGGTCAGAGAGGTACAATGTGCAAATGTCTCGGATTCGATCGTGATGAGTGATTTTCCTATATCCACGGAGGTGAGGGCGGTACAGTATGCGAATGTATGATGTCCCATGGATGTGACATTATCCGGAATCGTTATACAGAGGAGGGCAGAACATCCTTGGAACGCAGAGTTTCCAATCGTCTTCAGGGAATCCGGAAGGGTCACGGATGTAAGGGACGTACAACCTGCGAACGCACTGAACATGATGGTTTCGACAGATTTTCCAATTTCCACTGTCGGAAGTGAGGAACACATGTAGAATGCGTATTGTCCGATCGTTTTGACGGATTCGCCAATGCTCAAAGTGTTGAGTTTTGTACAGTACGAGAATGCGGCATATCCGATGGTCGTAACGGATTTTCCAATGCTGACGAATTCAAGCGAGTAACACATGTAGAACGCATAATCTCCGATAACTTCCACAGAATCCGGTATGATCGCAGTTTGAAGGGCAGTACACTGATAGAACGCTGAAGTTCCAATAGATTTGACCGATTCGCTCATATACACATCTTTAAGGGAAGTGCATGAGTAGAACGCATAGTCCCCGATCGTTTCGATCGATTTCGTCATATTCACTGAATAAAGATGGTAACAGTACGCGAACGCAGATTTTCCGATCGATGTGACACCATCTTGAGTGTAAACTGAATGAAGGTAAGCGCACCCATAGAACGCATACTCTGCAATGTTTTCCACTCCAGAGCAGATCGTGATCGCCAAGCTTGTTTCGGTGATGTTCCAAGGAGTGTTCATACAATAGAATTCATCTGTGGATGTAAGGCTGTAGGTAAACCAGGTTCCAGATCCTGCAGTGAAACTAATCTTCTCGATATTGATGCATCCTCTGAACGCTGGGAATTTATCATATCCGACAGTGTTCAGACTGATCGGGAGCTTAAGCACCCTCAGATTAGTACAGCTTGCGAATGTGTCTTTACCAAGCATCGTGACCGAATCGGGGAGAGTAAGGTTTGTCAGCTCGGTGCACAAATAGAACGCACGGTCATCGAGCTTTTCGATGGAATTTCCAAGATTCAAGGTGACGAGAGCGGAACAGTGTGCGAATGTATCACTAAATATCTCTTTGACAGAATTACCAATAGTGACATTTTTCAGGGCTGTACAGTAGAGGAATGCAGCTTCCCCGAGCGTTGTGACCGAATCCGGTATGGTGATGGCCGTTAGGGATGTGCATCTAGAGAATGCCATATAGCCTATCGATGTGACCGAGTTTCCAAGATCTATCGACGTGAGGGCACTGCAACAAAGGAATGCGTAGTCATCGATCGATTTGATCGAATTTCCTAATTTTACAGAGGAAAGGGCATTGCAGTAGCTGAATAAGTTCGCTCCGATATATTCGACATCGTCGGAAAAGATCACGGTATTTAGATTGGATTTGCTAAGTTGCCACACAGTGTTACCATAGTAATCGGTCTGGGTTTTATCTGTGCTATAGGGGTACCACGTACCGGATCCCGCAGTGAATGTGACCCTTTCGAGATTTATACCATCACAGAATGATGATGTACAATCAAGGCTGATCGGGACCGTCAATTCTTTTAAATTTTCAATCTCAGAAAATGCATGATACCCAATACTGGTTACCGAATCTGGGATAGTGACCGATACAAGGTGACGAGCACAGCCGAACGCATCGTCTCCAATCGTTTTGACGGACTCACCTATACTTAGATAAATGAGCTCGTTACAGCAGGTGAATGCAGATTTTCCAATGGTTTCTAAAGAATCAGGAAGAACCAAGGATGTCACAGCCAGACTGAAACCGAAGGCCTCATACCCTATGGTTTTGAGAGAATTACCGAAGGCTATAGAAGACATCATGTTGATACAGAATGCACTATCTCCGATGGTTTCGACCGAATCAGGTATCACCACCGATTCTAAATAAGGGCAGTAGAAAAATGCGTAAGCTCCAATCGATTTGACAGATTCACCGATATATACGTGTGAGAAAGTACCCCTATCGAACGCATAATTTCCGATCGACGTGATTGAATCACCAATGATAAGCGTCGAAGCAGAATGTGAGTATACAGACCACGGGGGCGAATTTTCTGTATAGTTATCCATTGGTCCAGACCCATCAATTATCAATGTGGCTGTACTCTCGTCATAATTCCAGGTGATATTGCTGTTATTCATGTTAAGAGTTGTCGGATTTTTACTTTCGGTCGAATGTTCTGCAAATACTGTTACAGCCCCTACGACCAATACGGATGTAGTGATTATCGCTACGATCAGCATCAATATCTTGTTCATCTGTATACACTCCCTTTATCATTTAGCAAACAGACATTCGCACTAATTTGCCAAGCGTATAATTTTGTATAAATTTTTGATAGTTATATACCTATGTATCATTTTTGTTAGACAATATGTCAAAAAGGGTCTAAATATGAGTTGAAATTTAGAAAATAGACATAAAAGTCGACCAGTATCTGAAACGATATGTAGGTAGATTTAGAACCAAAAATCCGAATTGGATAGAAAAGACAATCCCGGTATTTTCGACCGGGATTGATTGGAGGTTGCGCGATGGCAATATTTTTAGTTTGATTTCTGACCGCCAAGAACCTTGCTTGGTCTTGAACCGATGACATCGGTTTCGGACCTGTTACCCTCAAGATGGTTTGCAATGTCCGAGCGGATCGCATATTTTGCATCGTCTATGGAGGAGAGGATCTTCTCTACGATCATATCGTTCATCAGCATCATTGCCTCATCGAGGGTCTTGATACCTTTGACCGAGAGGATTTTTTCATTCTCGCATCTTACGATGTCTTTACATATAGCGTGAAGTGCTCTGAAACCTTCAGCGGCCTTGACCGCCCTGTCGCTTTCGAAACTGAACGGCATCACGGTTATGGCTCCGACATGGAGTCCTGCGCGGTCGCAAAGTTCGGCCACAACGGGTGCTGCACCTGAACCAGTACCTCCACCCATTCCTGCGACGATGAACGCATAATCGTACTTTCCGCGTACCGCTGAAAGGATCTCTGCGTCATGGATCTGAGCACATTTCTTCCCGAGTGCTGGGTCTCCGTTGGATCCCACTCCTTTGGTGACCTCTTTGCAGATGAACAGGCGTGTGTCGGCCACTGTTTCTTCCAGTGCCTTACGGTCAGTGTTGATGGCAATAGTCTCGACACGTCCCATCCTACCGTAGAGTTTCGAAACTATCCTACATCCTGCTCCGCCGACACCGATGACTGCTATGCGGAGATCACCGGATACTGCGAGATCTGATCCGAATCCGTTCATTTGCATTTTATTACACTCCTATTTTTCCAGACCTGCTGTTCTTCTGGTTCCCATCCCTTCTGGTACGGCCGGTCTATCTTACATCATCCGTGAGGACTGCTGTGCAGCCTTGAACGCCCTGGCCTTGGATTCCTCCACGACCTCTTTTGGAATGACATCATTGTTGACAAGACCAGCAATATATGCTGCCTTGTCACCGATTATTCCCTCGGCTTCCATATTCTCCAGAGTTTGTATCACAATGGGATTGAGCGGTACAGTGATCGCGCCATTGGGATTCTCCGGAGCTTTACATGTTGATATGTATCCACGGATCGCGTCACGGACAAAGTCGCTCCTGTTTTCGATCATGTGCTCGCCCATAAAGTCCTCCATTAGTTGGATGACATCGTTAGTGATGCGAACTGTGATCTTGACTCCTTCATCGACCATTGTCTATGACTCCTTTGCAGTCTGTTACTGCATGAGTATGGAATAATTAGCAGTATATAAAATGTCTTATTTCTTCATACTTTGGAATACAATTTATTTTTGAAGTAAGACAATATATGGCAATTTTGCATCACAAATTCTCCAAATTTAATGAGATAGAGGGTGCTCCGCCCTTCTGACATAACACATTTAACCAAATAACATCGGAAGATCTGTCATTATCCTCCCAGATGTCCAGAATTTCGAAACCTGACATAACAAGGATCGAGCGAAGGCGATCTGGCTCCAGGTCTGTATAGTATCTTCCTTCGGGGCGTAAACCTTCGAACGTACCTTTCTTGAAGCATGTGAAGAACACACCGTTGTGTTTTAGAGATCTTCCGATCAGTCCGAAGACGTAAGACAACCTGTCCGACGGCAGATGAAGGAGAGAACTGCAGGCCCACACCCCATCGAATTCATTTCTGTAATCGAGGTCTTCAAACAACAATCTGCGTACATCAAGGCTGGTGTTCTTCTCAGCCATGGTGCACATTCTCTGCGAACCATCTACTGCAGTGACTTTGAATCCTGCTTTCATGAATGCAAGGGAATCCCTTCCAGAACCACATCCGAGGTCCAATATACTACCTCCTGCAGGTAGGATGTGAGAGAACCTTTCCCTAAGGGAAGTAAGGTCCGTCCCGAAGGTTTTTGCAGAATATTCCTCCGCATTCTCGTCGTAGAAATCGATGGTCCCCATTCTTTCACATTCTAATATATTATATTAGGGGAGGATATGGAGTGGCAATATATAGGTGACCAGATGGCACGCGATTACGCCGAGATGGAAGCAAAGTGGCAGAGAGCCTGGGCCGAGAACAGGTTGAACGAATCCGAAAGAGCAGATGGCAAACCAAAATTCATGATCATTTTTGCTTACCCCGGTATCACTGGGTACCTTCATGTCGGACACCTGCGCGGTTACACCTATGCGGACGCTCTCGGACGCTATAAAAGGATGACCGGTTACAATGTTCTGTTCCCGGTCGGAACCCACGGTACCGGAAACGGATGCATCAGTCTCGCCAACAAGATCAAAAAACATGACGAGAAGACTGTCGACTATCTTCAGAGGAACGGTTGTCCTACGGAGAAGATCGACACTCTCACAGAACCTATGGATGTCGTCAACTTCTTCAATGAAGTATATCAGAACGACTACTGGAAGAGGTTCGGATTCCTTGCTGACTGGCGGAGATTCACATGCACTCTTTATCCAGATTATGCCAAGTTCATCGAGTGGCAGTTCACGAAACTCCGCGATGCCGGGCTTTTGATCCAGAAACCATACTACGCACCGTTCTGTCCCGAGCATGGTCCTGTCGCGGTCGATCCCTCTGAAACAGATATCTCCAAAGGAGGGCTTGCTGAAACACAGGAGTATACATTACTCAAGTTCTGGTGCGAATCCAAGCAGTTCTATCTCGTTGCCGCCACCCTCAGGCCCGAGACCGTATATGGGCAGGTCTGTTTCTGGGCAAGGTATGATATCGATTACAGCATCATCAAGAAAGCAGGTGAGACCTGGGTCGTCAGCCCCCAATGTGCCGAGAAACTGAAACTTCAGTTCGATGGCGTGGAAGATGTCGGAACCATCCCTGGTAAAGAATTGATCGGTCTGATGTGCAGGGCCCCGATGCTTCATAAGGAGATCCCTGTTTTCCCCGCTGATTTCGTCGATCCGGCCATCGGTACCGGTCTTGTGACCTCGGTTCCTTCGGACGCACCTTCGGATTGGGATGCACTTGAAAAGGCCAAGGCAAATCCCGATCTGACCGCGGTCTACCACATCCCCCAGACCATCATTGATTCTGTCAATCCGGTCTCTATCATTTCCATCAAGGGATACGGTGACTTCCCAGCTGATGATATCATCGCGAAGATGAAGATCCGTGACATAAAAGACCCGGTCAAATTCGCAGAGGCAATGGAAGAAGCCAAGAAGACCATCTATAAGGACGGTTACCACATGGGCCGGATGAAGGATGTCTGTGGAGATTTCTCCGGAATGAGGGTCGAAGAAGCCAAGGACAAAATGAAGCAGGCGATGATCGATGCAGGTGAAGCCGAATTATTCAGGGACCTTACGCTCGAGGTCGTATGTAGGTGCGGAAAGCAGGTCCATATCAGAAGGATCGATGACCAATGGTTCATCAACTATGCTGACAAGAAACTCACCGAAACCGCCAAGACCCATGCGGAAAAAATGAACATCTATCCCCAGGAGTACTATGAGAACGTTCAGGGCGTTCTCGATTGGTATCGCGAAAGGGCGTGTGTAAGACTTGGTAACTGGTTGGGTACCAAGTTCCCCTTCGATAAGAAATGGACCATCGAGGCCATTTCCGATTCCACCCTTTATCCGATCTATTATCTTGTTTCTTTATATGCGAACAGCGGTCAGATACAGCCCGAACAGATGATCCCCGAGTTCTTCGATTACGTCATGCTCGGAAAGGGCGATCTGAACGAAGTGTCATCCAAATCAGGTATTTCTGCCGAACTCATCGATAAGATCAGAAAGGATGTCCTATATTGGTATCCGCTTGACATCAACCTCGGTGGAAAGGAACATATGACCGTTCACTTCCCTGTTTTCTTACTCAATCATGCGGCCATTCTGCCCGAAGAGATGAATCCTCGCGGATTGGTGGTGAATTGGTATGTCACAGGTAAGAACAAGGATAAGATATCCAAATCGAAGGGAGGTGCGCAACCGATCCCCGGAGCCGTCGCGAAGTACGGTGCGGATTCTATGAGGCTTTATTATGCCCATGTTGCTTCCATGTTCGTCGATGTGGAATGGGATGAGGACATAGTGTTCTCCTACAAACAGAGGCTGGAAAAGATCATGTCTACCGTCGGTGACCTGGTCTCGGAAGAATCTGATGCCGCTCCCACCCCCATCGATCTGTGGCTCAGATCCAGATTCAATTCCCATCTTGCGGAGATCCGCACGGCCATGGAGAAATATGACCTTAGGCAGATGTGCACTATTGTGTATTATGACATGTTCAACGACCTCCGTTGGTACGAGAGACGTGGCGGAAATTGCGGTGATACCCTGAAATGGGCACTCCGTATATGGATCAACGCCATGATGCCTGTAACACCACATGTCGCAGAGGAACTTTGGTCTGAGGCTAGCTTCGAAGGATTGGTGTCCGCTGCTCAGCTTCCAGAGGCCGGAGAAGTATCTGATTCGGCCGAATACGGAGAGATCTTCTTGCAGGCGGTGATCTCCGATGTCAACGAAATCCGTAAAATGGCAAAAGGAGAGGTGTCCAAAGCCGTGATCTATACAACCCCTAAATGGAAGGTCGATGTCGTGAATATGGCAGCTGCAATGGACTCCGAAGGTAAACTTGGGATCCCCGAACTGACCAAGGCCTGTATGGCCGATGAGAATCTGAGGTCAAACGGTAAATCAGTTCCTGATTTTGCCAAGAAGATCGCAATAGATATCAAAAGAGGTGGAACGCTTGTCAAGGCCGCTAACTTCGATGAGGTTTCTTTCTTGAATTCTGCAAAGAGTTTCATCAAAGAAGAAGTCGGTCTTGAAGTTGAGATCTATTCGGCAGATGATGAAGCCAGATACGATCCTGCAGGTAAATCCAAGGTCGCCCTGCCTGGACGTACTGCAATATTTCTGGAGTGAGGTCCATGGCATTAGAAATCAATATTAAATTACGGCTTTTCGGGCCGAAAAGAACCATCCTCTTTCCCGAAGGATGCACATACTTGACCCTCAACCAAGCATTCCTAGATATGTTTGATTGGGACCACGATATCTTTAAATTCGTCATCGGCCCTCGGACGATCTCCGATGGGTCTGATGGTTCGGAAGATATGGTCAACACCATTATTGATGGTTCTGTGTCTGATGGCTATTTCAAGTACAATGATTTTGTTTTTGACTTCAATATCAAAATATGTGATAGACTGGTCGAGAGTCCGATTATAATTTCAAACGAAGGTCTCTTTCCGATCGAAGATTATACCTCCGAGGAGTGGAATGACATTATTGCCAACCCATACTTAAGTCAAGCAGATATGGAGGATCTTGAACATGCTCAGAGCGTTGATGGTATCAACAACTTATTCCGTATATTTTGGAAACCCACACCCATCTTGAAAGGTAGGGTCGGCTATTGCAATGGCATAATTATCATACAGGCGTTGATGATGGGCCTTCGCGGGCTCAGTTATGATTTCGTCGCAGACCAAATATTGTATAATTCTGAACCATCTGATAATCTGGTCCCTATCAGTCCATCAGATTCTGAGGAGCTTATGGAATACGTTAATGATTTTGCAAACTGTAACGGAAAATCCGATGATGAGTCATTGAGTACATTCATAAGGAGGAATTATGAAGAATGGCTTGAGTATATTACTGCCCAGCCATCAGATGTGCTCTATGACTGGGCTAGTTCTAATGAACTTTATGTGAGTAACCTATTGGCTGATGAGGACATAGTGGATATCATCCAACAAACTCAGAAGTTTTTTGAAGAAACTCCCTTTTCTGAGGATGATTATGGATGGTTTGGTGACTCATCGAACAACTGATAAACCACGAATGGATACGGGAAGTAGATATGTCTCTCCTCACCAACAGCCCATCAGACCGGGTTATGGCATTCATTGATATCGCAAATGTCCGCACTAATGAATTAGCCCCCGGTCATTATCTCGATCTTTACAGCCTCTGTCATGAACTCACGGGAGATCGTAAACTCGTTGCAGCATACGTGTTCGATGCACGTCCTGACGACGTTTCAGCGAAAGCTCATGATGATCTGTATACCAGGTTGCGCATGATCGGTTTCCGCGTGATTGCCAGAAACTCATACATCACTGCGAGTCAGGAGCAGAAAGAAGTGGATGTTGCCATGGCCTGCGAGATGGTCGTTCAGGCAATGAGAGATAATTACGACGTTGCTTTGGTCGTCAGCGGAGATAGGGATTTCGTACCTGCGATACAGCACGTCCAATCTGTAGGCAAGCGTGTCGAAGTGGCCGCATTTAAAAATTCATTCTCTTATGAAATGAAGAAAATGTGCGATTATTATTACGAACTGGATTCCTATCCGTTGTTTACTATTACTACCATTCTTCGCACGGATCAGGATAAAAACGACGATTCTGAGGAGGTGTCTGATGTCGAATCTTCTTGAAATACAAAGGCAGGGAATTCTTTCTGGAAAGATCAAAGAAGATGACCTCATCGCTTTCGAAAAGGATAATGTCATTCTTACCTTCACTAAGACAGGATCTGTGGCCGAATCTGAATACAATGGAAAACCAGTATTGTCTATTTCCGCCGAGATCAATTGTCCTGGAACCTGGATTTGTCAATTGAAACCGTTGAAGGGGAGCTACCAAGCCAGGCCCGTCAAGCGTCTCGATGCAGCCTTTTTCATGGCATTGAAAGAGTCCCAGAAGAAGGAGATCGCCAGCATCTTGTGGGCAGAAAACCATGATTGTCTTCTGACCTATTTCAAGGAAAAATATGAAGAAGAAGTCCAAGAGAGGATTGCCAATGCTGTTTCTGAATCTAATGCTTCTTTGCAGGTAGAGATAGATCTTTTGAGATCGGAGAATGATTCCCTCTCACAGGACCTCAATCGGTGTAAACATCTGCTTTCTTCTCAGTCTGTTTCACAAGTGCCTGTTGCTACGGAACCTGAAGGTGAGGTTCAACTGAATACTGTTCTTGAGATTAAGCGTATTTCTGGAGATCAGATTTATTGCAAACTGTTTACGGATACTCAGTATTATGTACACATAAGCTTAGATAAGAAAACGATGTTCATTCAACCTCATCGCTCTGGAAAGGCCCTGTGTATAGAAAACACTCTCTACCTTACGAATTTCTCCAATGTGGTTCCTTTCGAAGGTGAAACCACTCTTATGTCGGAATATGTGCCAGGTAAAGGATTCTATGTCTATTTCGATTGATCTCGCCCAGTTCAAGATTCTTTAGGGAACATGGTCGATATAGCGGAATCCATCTCTTTACCGAAGGTCTTCATCAGGTCGGAGATTTTGAGGTTCTGTGTGCATACCTTCTCGCAGGCTTTGCAACCGATACATGCTGAGGGCCGAACATTCTTTGGGAACGAACGGATATAATACGGGGCGATGAACCCTTTCTTATCAGTAAGGAGATGCTCGTTGTATGCTCTAAGCATCAATGGGATGTTGATACCTTTGGGGCAGTGAGTAAGACAATACTTGCATTCTGTACAGGGGACGCTTTTGTTCGCAATCATTTTTTGGCAGATCTCATGAAGGGTCTCCGATTCGTTTTTGTTGAGGGGTTTCAGTTCATTGAAGATTTCGATCTTTTCTCTCATCTGTTCAAGATCTGACATGCCTGAAAGAATGACGGTCACTCCGGGCTGGCTTTGGATGAACCTGAATGCCCACTCAACAGGAGTGCTGTTCTCGCGGAGCTTTTTGAGTTTGTCAAAGTGTTCCTGAGGCATCTTTGCAAGCATACCTCCCCGAAGGGGTTCCATGACCCAGATCGGGATATTCCATGAATTGAGGAGTTCGATCTTCTCTTTAGCACCCTGGAAGTAATAGTCGATATAGTTCAGCTGGACCATTCCGAATTCCATATGTTTTCCGAATTTGTCAAGGAATTTCTTCATAACTTCCACTGAACCGTGAGCGGAGAATCCGAGATGTTTGATCCGGCCTTTGGCCTTCTGTTCGAGGAAGTATTCGACAGTGTGGTATTTTTCTTCATCAAGATAACGATCGATGTTCAATTCACATATGTTGTGCAGGAAATAGAAATCAAAATAATCTGTCTGGCACTTCTCAAGTTGTTTCTCAAAGATCTCTTTATGTTTACCGAAGTTAGATACATCATAACTTGGGAATTTTGTTGAAATATAGAACGAATCACGGGGGTAGTACTTCAGAATACTGCCGAGGACCGTTTCGGAGTTTCCCTCATGATAACCCCAAGCTGTGTCAAAATAGTCGATCCCTGACTCGAACGCGGTCTCGACCAATTTTCTTGTTTTTTCAATATCTATATCGCCGTCATTGACCACAGTGGGTAGACGCATAGATCCGAAGCCAAGCATAGATATTTTACTACCGTTAAAGTTGCTGTATATCATGTTTTGACACCAACAATAACGTAATTATTTGCCCCAGGGAATAAATAAATTATGTTCCACGCCGGCTTGATTCAGACAACGACCGACAATGAAGTCGATGATCTCATCGAGTGTGGTGGGTTTGGGATAGAATCCTGGATTCGCATCCATTATAACAACTCCAAGCCTTGCGAGTTTCAATTCGTTTTCGAGCATTATTGCGCTTTTGGGTGTTTCACGGACAACAAGGACGATCTTGCGTTGTTCCTTTAATGCACACATAAATGTGCGGGCTATTAACGTATCTCCGATCCCGCAGGCGAATTTTGCCACCGAAGATTCGGTGCAGGGGATCACGAACAGAGTATCATAATAAAATGTTCCAGATGCGATCGGTGCGAACATATCATCATCGTCATACACTTGATCTGCCAATTTAGCCACCTGTTCGACCGTGTAATTGGTCTCTTCAGGGATGATCGCTTTGGCTGTTTTGGACATGACCAGGATCTTTTCGCCAGGAAGGGTTTGCAGGAGTCTGATACCATATATGACTCCAGAAGCCCCGGTTATAGCGACAACAGCCCTCATGAGATCACTTCAGACGGATTGTCTCGAGGTTCTGCGGTGCAATTGTCTGGATATTGTATTTTTTATAAATCGAAGAGGCAAGGTCGGAACACTTTCTATCTTCACCATGACCTATGATGATCTTATCGGGCCGGGGCTCCATGCTGCTGATATATTTCATCATCTGTTTGCGGTCGGAGTGTCCGGAGAATCCATCGACGGTCTCGCGTTGCATCTTGATCTGAACAGTGATCTGTTTTCCGTGATGAGGTAGAGTGATCTCGGGCCTTCCTCTTTGGATGGTCTTACCAAGGGAGTTCTCCGATTGATATCCGACGAAAAGGAGCCAGTTTTTGGGATCGTCGGCCCATTCGACGAAATATTCAAGGACCGGTCCACCGGACATCATACCACCGGTGGCAAGTACGATGCAGGGGTCGGGACTTTGGCAGATGCTTTCCCTCATCTGTGAGTTATCGACCTTGCGGAAGATCGGGTTGAGGAATGGGTTGTTCCCTTTTTGGAAGATTTCGGTCCTCAGAGTACTGTTCAGGTATTCTGGGTATGCTGTGTGGACGGCAGTGGCCTCCCAGATCATACCGTCAAGGTAAACAGGCATCGAGGGGATGACCTCAGTACGGATGAGTTCTTCGATAACAAGCATAACTTCCTGGGAACGACCGACGGCGAAAACGGGAATGAGGATCTTTCCACCGTGTTCCACCCCTTCCTTTATCAATTCTCCGAGGGTTTCGGAAGCATCTTTCCTGGAAGGTTGGAAATCATTATGCCCACCATAGGTGGATTCGATCACAAGGGTCTCGCAACGGGGGAACTTGTTGATAGCAGGGTTGAAGAGCCAGGTCTTCTCGAATTTGGTATCACCAGTGAATGCTACGTTGTGGATACCTTCGCCGATGTGGAAATGGGCGATCGATGATCCGAGAATATGTCCTGCGTTATGGAGTGTAAGTCTGACATCGGGTGTGATGTCGGTCGTTTCATTGTATTTCAGAGGAATTGTATGCAGGATTTCATTTTTGACATCTTTCTCGGTGTATAGATTCTTCTTGGCTTCACCAAAAGCAAGTTTGATATTGTCAAGTTGTAGAAGGGCCATAAGGTCCCTGGTGGGTGCAGTACAGTAGACCGGTCCTTTATACCCATATTTGAACAGGGCCGGAAGTGTTCCGCAGTGATCGAGGTGAGCGTGGGTGATAACCACTGCGTCAATAGAATCAAGGGGTTGCACCTCAGGTATTGCAAAATATGGGGTGGCCTCGGAACCTGGGTCCAGGCCACAGTCGATCAAGATCCTGCTGTTCCTGGTGGTGAGGAGGGAAGCAGATCTCCCCACCTGCCTGAAACCGCCCATGGTGGTGACCCTGACCCATTGTTCGCCTTCGATAGTGGTACGGACAAGGTTCCTTGCCACTTCCTTGAGCATCTTGTGTCTGTCATCCAATTCATGACGCAGGTATTTCCTGATGTCTGAGATGGTTTTAGAAGGGATCGGAGGCGAACGGATGACCTTGACATTCCATCCTGTTTCACGTTTCAACGATGAAAGCAGTTCCCCTTGTTCCCCTAATACTTCATTGGGATTGATCGCTTCGACGATAGCCTGACCTGTGTCTTCTTCGAAGTTGATATCGGTCATCTGTGCAGATTCGGGGATGAGTTTGCGGATCTTGGCCTCAACCTCATCAGAATCCTCGAGCAACGAAGGGTCTGGGCGGATGTCCACCCTCCTTCTGATGTTCTGGGCGATCGTACGTGGCAGAGCGGCGTCTGAGGAGAAATCTTCGTAGTTCCTGACATAGATAACTACGAGTGATGCCTCGAACTCGATCTTGGCAACATCCATGTTGTCAGGTAAGAGTTTTTGGACCTGTTCTCTCAGGCTATCGAAAAGTCTGTCTGGGTTCATTTTATCTGCTTCCAAAAGGAAAAAAAGAAGGGGATATCCCCTTTAAGTGGTTTGATTGAATTTATGATTAGTTCGGATACTTGAATCCGAGTTCTTCACACCTTTTGCGGATCAGGTCGTTCGGGATCCATTCATAACCGTTGGGTCCGATGAATAGGATGAGCATACCGTCTCCAGTGTAGTTGTCTCTGCGCCTGGCAGCATTAAGGCCAGAGATCGCGACATCAATAGCTTGATCTTTGGTCATGTTCGGTTTGTATAGTGTCTCGAGAGCACCGTATGCGGTGATGGAACCGGAACCGGACGCACTGTATTTGTCTTCGATGACCCCACCGGCACCGTCGACGCTGAACACGTGTCCGCCGGTCTTGTCGTATCCTGCCACGAGCGGTCCGAGGTAGAATCCGGACCTTATAACGGAACCCATTAGGGTGGCTGCAGTCTGAACGGAAATAGGTGCGCCCTTCTGCATCTCGTAGATAGATATCTGGCTCTTCATGTACCTTACCATGAGCTGAGCATCTCCGACAAGTCCGGAGATGGTCATGCCGATGTTGTCCGAGATGGGGTAGACCTTCTGGACATTGCTGTTTGCGATAAGGTTTCCCATAGTTGCTCTTTGATCGGTGGCTAGGATTACTCCGTCCTTGATCGTCATTGCAAGGGTGGTGGTTCCGGTTTTAAGAACATTGTCGGATTCCATATTATTCGCACTCATGATTGTAACCTTCGTTGGCAAAACGAAACATTGTCGGAAAAATTCTCGACTTTGTAATTTCGTTATAATTGATTAGGTATTAAAGCTTTTTATACAAGTGATGCTGGAATTTTTGGTTATGCCTTATTCAAACTACAACGGTCGTTCAAACCGCTCCAGGATACAGGTGAACCTTCCTTTTCACTTTTTTTCAGATCGATGATCCGCTGGTTTTCGCTTCCTCTGAACATCAGCGTTAAATTCTTTTTGGATTCGATGAATCTACCATCCACCAAGATATCAATGTAAGAAAGCATTTCGTCTGTCACTTCGCATCTGCACCTTTCAGGGATCCGTCCCGTGAGTTCTTCCCAAGTGAATCCGGAATATATCCATATACTCAGATCAGGAAAGATCTCACGGACCCTACGCAAAAATCCGACGAGAACCCGCTGGTTGTCAGGTTCGAACGGTTCGCCGCCAAGTATTGTTAGGCCATCGACATACGTCTTATGAAGCGAATCGATGATCGTATCTTCAGTTTCAGACGTGAACTTCTTCCCGTAATTGAAATCCCATGTTTCCGGTTGAAAACAACCTTTACAGTGGCGTAGGCACCCGGACACGAACAGAGTGGTCCGGATGCCGGGGCCGTCGGCGACATCATGGAACTTGATAGTGCCGTAGTTCATACGTGGAGGACCCTATCCTTGATCTCCTGGGTACGTCCTTGGTTCCAATACTGGGTGCCGATGTATCCGCAGGTCCTTCTTGCGATGTTCATCCTTGATTGGTCGGTGCATCCGCAGTTGGGGCATTTCCAGATCAGTTTTCCGCCATCATCGACGACGTTGATCTCTCCGTCATATCCGCAGACCTGACAGTAATCGCTCTTGGTATTGAGTTCAGCGTAGAGGATGGTATCATAGATGTACCTCATAAGAGATATCACCGCAGGGGTGTTATTTTGCAGGTCTGGAACTTCTACATAAGAGATCGCACCGCCAGGCGAAAGGGCTTGGAATTCGGATTCTATCTTGAGCTTATCAAATGCATCGATAGGCTCAGTGACATGAACATGGTAGGAGTTGGTGATGTAGTTCTTGTCGGTCACACCTTTGATCTTTCCGAACCTCTTTTGGAGAGATTTGGCGAATTTGTATGTGGTCGATTCAAGAGGGGTTCCATAGAGAGAGTACTGAATGTTCTCTTCAGCCCACCAGCTCTTGTATTTGTCATTGAGATGTTCCAAAATGTTGAGGGCGAACTTGTTCCCTTCGGGTTCGATAAGCTTCTTACCGGTGACCTCGTAAACACATTCCCAGAGTCCTGCATATCCGAGAGAGATAGTAGAGTATCCACCGAAGAGAAGTTTGTCGATGGTCTCCCCTTTCTTCAGTCTTGCCAAAGCACCGTGCTGCCAGAGGATGGGGGCGACATCGGAGGGGGTTCCTTTGAGTCTTTCATGCCTGCATTTAAGTGCTTTATGGCACAGTTCCAGACGTTCGTCAAGGATCTTCCAGAACCGGGGTATGCGATCTTCGGAATTGATGTTGCCTTCGCATGCACTACATGCGACATCGACAAGGTTGATAGTGACAACGCCCTGGTTGAACCTTCCGTAATATTTCGGTTTGCCATTCTCATCAAGATATGGGGTTAGGATGGAGCGACATCCCATAGGGGGGTACACGTTTCCGTTCCCGTTCGCATCCACCTTTAGCTTTTTCATGATCTTGGCAGAAAGATAATCGGGAACCATCCTCTTGGCAGTACATTTGGCGGCAAGTTCGGTAAGGTAGTAATAGGGTGTACCAGGACTTACATTGTCTTCGTCGAGAACGTAGATCAGTTTGGGGAAAGCTGGTGTGATGAAGGCACCTGATTCGTTCTTGACACCTTGGATCCTTTGGTTCAATACCTCTTCGATGATAAGTGCCAGATCGCTCCTGATAAGGGGATCGTCGGTTTCGTCCAAATACATGAAAACGGTGATGAACGGTGCCTGTCCGTTGGTGGTCATCAGAGTAACGACCTGATATTGGATGGTCTGCACACCTCTTTTGATCTCTTCCCTCACACGTTTTTCAGCGATCTTCGACAGATCCTCGTCAGAGACCTTGAGACCGATCATTTCAAACTCCTCGGCAAGCTCTTTCTTGATCTTCCGACGGGAAACCTCGACGAACGGCGCCAGATGTGTCAGGGTGATGGATTGACCACCATATTGGCAGGAGGCGACCTGTGCGATTATCTGTGTCGCGATGTTACATGCGGTCGAGAATGAATGAGGAGGATCGATCTTGGTCCCGGAGATGACGGTTCCGTTTGTGAGCATATCCTGAAGGTTCACCAGGCAACAGTTGTGTTCCTTGACGGCGAAATAATCCGCATCGTGGAAATGAATAAGTCCTTCGTCGTGGGCTTTGACAACGTCCGGTGGAAGGAGTATACGGCGTGTGAGGTCTTTGCTGACCTCTCCTGCGATGTAATCTCTCTGAACGGAAACAACGGTCGGGTTCTTGTTTGAGTTCTCCTGTTTGGCCTCTTCGTTCGTACAGTCGATAAGACTGAGGATGTTGGCATCTGTGGTGTTGGACTGACGTGCGAGATTTCTGGTGAAACGGTAACGAATGTAGCGCTTTGCCGTTTCAGGAGCATTCTGTTCGATTATCTTCGTCTCGACGAGTTCCTGGACCTCTTCGACCGACAAAGCACGATCCATTTCTTTACAATAATCTTCAATGACGAACGAGATGTAGTCGATCTGTCTCTTGCTGAGTTCGGGTTTTCCTTCCGAGACTTCATTGGCCTTACTGATAGCTTTGACTATTTTCATGCGGTCAAATTCTGCCTCGGATCCATTACGTTTGATGATTTTCATATGCTCACTACATCCATCTTTACGGCGGTTATAAATCGTTGTAAAGTGGGAAGCTTAACTAAAAAACGGTCTGAACAAAAGGCTCATTTTTACCCTCTGATGTCCATTTTTGAGGTCAAGCTATAGGAAACGAACAAACTCGATTCAGCTTGAGGGCGTACTCCCCAATCCCCTCATCCAATGGAACGTGCACGGGGCCCTCAGCATGTCGTTCGGCCCCGA